>CAZMGG010000025.1:0-54075 GCA_964565715.1 uncultured candidatus Brocadiaceae bacterium
CGTCACCGGTGATGAACAGCGCCGGATTTCGGCGGTTCTTGACCGCCGTTGACACTACATGGGCTTCTTCAGTCCTGACGGCCTCATCCGCGACGAACAGGCCAACTCGCAGGCCTCCTTCCTTGCCAACACCGGCCCTCCCAAGCGGGCCGTCAGCGAGCAGTTCGTCGCCCTGTGGTCCGCTGGCGGCGCCTACCAGTCCCACCAGGCCCTCTACTACCCGATCTGCGGCTACGTAGTCACGACGGTACCCCAGCGGCAGACCGAACTGGTGCAGCAGCGCTCCCTGCAACTCGTGCAGGCGGTGAAGCTGCTGCTGCAGGAGAGCAGCCCCCGCAACCCCATCGGCACGCCGCTCACCGCGGACGAGGTGGAGAACCGGCTGGTGGTGGTGTGGGCCGGCGGCAGCAACGGTGGCCTGCAGTCCAGCTTCGCCGCCATGCTCTACCCGGACCTGGTGCACGGCTGCTTCTCGCAGACCTACTCACCGAGCACCCAGCGCCTGATCGGCGAGCAGGAGTTCGGCTACGCGGTCGCGGCCCTGACCGGATCGTCGTCGATCGGCGCCGACTTCGACCCGATCGACATGCGCAACTGGTGCCACTACGCCTGGAATCGCGGTCTCGACGTCCAGGATCTGTCGGTGTCGCGCCAGTTCCTGTCCGGGCGCACCTACCGGCCCTTCTACTTCTACGTCGGCGACGAGGACCTGACCTCCACCGGAACCGACTGGATCCGCGTGATGACCGGCACGCAGTTCGCGGATCATGGCGAAGTGCCGAGTCCGGCGACGCTGTGGTCCTCGACCAACAACACGTTCGCCTGGAGTTCGGCGGAGTACGCCTGCCACGACTCCGGCGTCGCCACCAACCCGTACAATCCGTCGGTGTCCTCGATCCACACCACGGACTACGCCCTGGACCTGTTCGCCAGGGCGGTGATGAACCGCCAGGCCCAGCAGCAGGCGAGCGCGCAGATCCCGCAGCCGGTGGTGGTACGTGCCGGCCGCACGGCGGCCCAGGAAATGCGCGGGCTGGACGATCCCTCCGAGTGGTTCCACGGTCGTCCGGGAGAGGCGCTTCCAACGCCGGTGGTCGGTCCGCTCACCCGGGACATCAACTGGCAGCCGACCGGCCAGTACAGCGCCGCGGGCACCTGGCTGGGAAACAAGGAGTCGATGCTGATCCACAACCAGAAGGTCTACGTCGGCAGCGCCGAGGGCCTGGTGTCGTGCTTCCAGGTCGATACCTCCAGCGCGGACCTGCCGCTGGTGCGGGTGGCGCAGAGTCCGCCGCTCGGCCAGCAGGCCTGGGGACTCACGGTCGTGGGCAGTGGCAGCACCGCGTCGATCGTGGCCGGCACCCGCCGGCATCTGTGGAAGCTTGATCCTGGCATGTTGCAGATCCAGGCATCGGTACAGCTGCCGTGGGAGGTGGCCAAGCCCTATCGCCTCAAGGTTGCTGACGTGCTACCGAACGGCACCGGCGCCGAGATCATCTTCGCCAGCGTGCATGGCGGGCTGGTCTTCTGCGACCAGAACCTCAACCTGCTCTACGAGTGGCCGGAGCCAGGCATCCTGGACTTCACCGTGCAGGGCGACGTGGTGACGATCATGTCCGAACGGGGTGTGCTAGCCGGCGTGCGGTTCACGGTGGGTACGGGCACCAACCCGTACCAGGCCTGGCTGCATGCCGCCTCGGAACCCATGTCGGGGACGCCCTGGGACCTGGAGAAGGTCACCTTGGCGTTCGGCAGCACCCTGGTGCCGTTCACCGTCGGGCTCTGGAGCGGCGATGCCGATCGGCTGTCGCTCCGGGTGTTCTGGCTGATGGCCGGAGTCCGGCAGTGGAAGCCGGCGGGTGACATCACAAGCGTGGGGAGTGGGTTCCAGTCGCCGACACACGTCATGGTCACGCAGCAAGGCGTGACAGGGATCACGACGTTTCCCTGGCAGCCGAATGAAGATGACATCAAGGATGTGATCTTCGAGTATTACAACCCGCCACCGACATCGGCGCTATGGGCGAAACGAGCTGTGTCGGTTGGCATCCTTTCGGGGTTGCTCGCTCTCAAGCATGGCGGTGATGTCTTGCGCAATGGACCGGATTGGACCACCTACTACTGGTCGAATGCGAATTGGGGCAATTCGGTGGATGGGGTGCACGCAACCGGCAATGCGATCGATGGCCTGTGGTTCTCGACGGCGCCGTGGACTTCTCCTGGGCCGGGCCAGTCGGCCACGCCTCGTTGGTCCGGTTCGACTTTCGAGTTGATCCGGAACGTGGACTACCTGTTCCCGGGCATGGACCTGCAGGCCCTGCGTATCTTCAGGATCAACAACCAAGACACCATCCTGCTCGGCTGTCCCGGAGGTCGTGTACGGGTCATGGTGCCTGGGAGCATGCGAACCGATGACTCGACCGACCACACCCGCGCCACGTATCTGCAGGGGTTGCCGGTAGACCTGGGGCACGGCATGGCGGCATTCGACGCCCAGGTTGATGCGCAGGGCGTGGCGACGATATGGTTCGGCACGGCCTGCGGACATGCCGCCCGACCCGTGGGCTACACGACCAACGGGTCGCTGGGCGACAGCGACGTGTTGCACGGGGCGATCCATCGCGTGACCTGGACTCCCGGGAGCCAGGGCGGTTTCTCCAACCTGTTGACGGTGCCGCTGCCGCCCACGACCAGTCATCCGAGGGGCGCCTTCGGCATCGTCGGCATGAAGGTGGTGGATCTGTTGCCGGGTGGCAACCACGAGCTGGTCGTGACCACGCTGGCGGGCGACGTGTTTCTGTTCGACTCCTCCTTGACATCAATCAGCCCTATTGTCAGAACGCATGTTTCGGGATCCGCTGGCTGCTACAACGCGATCGTGGTGACAGATCTCGACGGCAATCAGCAGAAGGAGCTCTATGTCGGTGGATCCGCAGGAGTATGGAAATTCGTGCCGAGTGGAGGTGCGCCATGAATCGGAGTAGCTTGTCGGTTGGTTTGGTGCTGGCGCTCATGATTTCCGCCGGTGCCTTGGCTCAGCGAACCTGGGTTGTGGATGCGTGTCCATTGGCTACGTCGCGGGACTTTGCAGACCTGCCCTCGGCAGTGGCGTCGGCAGCTCCAGGAGATACCATCTTGTTGGTGGGGAACATGGCATGCCCGACGGCATATTACTATGAAGCGACACACATCGATAAGCCTATATGTGTGGTCGGGCTGGTATCGGGGGGGAATGCCAACGCGAATATGGAGCCAAGGAGTGTCACTGTAATCGGGCGAATCACTGTGTCGGGAATACCGGAGGGGCAGCGCGTGACCCTGGCCAATATCGGCCTGGGTCCTGACGTAGGGGTCAACGGGTCCGGGCCATACGGACTGCACGCTTGGGATTGTGCCGGCGAAGTGGTGTTGGAGGACATCTACTCATTTGGAGCGTGGGCCAACTTCCGGTTCCGCTTCGATCGCTGCCAGGATGTCGTGATGCACTGGTGCGACATCGCACCAGGATCAGAACCGATGACCATCATCGATTCGCAGGTTCGGATGGTCAGCTCGCGCATCCGCGCGACCAATGGGTTCACGCAGAACTGGCCTGGCGTGTTCTGGTACGGGACGACCGCTGCCATGCAGATCCGCAACTCTGAGGTGCTGCTTTCCGCCGACTGCTTGGTGACAGGAGCGGATCGCATTCCAGGGAGCAGCGCGAGTTCGGGGGTCTATCTCGAAAGCGGTGTCGTGCGGGTTGGGCCGGGAGTACAGCTATGGGGCGGATATGAAGGCCCCCAAGAACCGCCGCAGACGAGGTACGGGCTAGGGGTGCGCCATGTCGCCCCTGGCACCGGGCAGGTCTTCGCCGACCCCCGAGCCTACGTGAACCGCTTCACGCCGCAGCCGACCACCATCCACGCCGTGTACCACCAACCGGTCATCCAGAACCAGACCCAGCAGGTGTTCCTGTCCGGTCCCCCCGGCGGCTTCGGCCTGCTCGCGGTCGGCAATGCGCCGATCACGCCATGGCCGATGCTCCAGTACGGCACCCTCGGCATCGACCCCTGGACCCTGCAGTTCGTCGCTGCCGTCCCGCTGCCGAGCACCCACGGCACCGCCATCCTGACCCTGTTCACCAGCAACCAGGTCCCGATCGGCTTCCCGTTCGCCTGGCAGGGAGCGGTGATCGCACCCGATGGCGCGATCAGCCTGACCGAGCCGTCGACCTTCACCGTCGCCTGGGCCCACGGCCGCGTGCTATGACGCCCCGGAGCGGGCACCGACCAACTACCCCAACGGCGCATTCCAGCCGGGCCCACCAGGATCTACGCTGCGCGTGATGCTGTTCGTTCGCGCCGCCGCCGTCCTGATCCCTACCCTGGCTCTCACCACCCTCGCCTCGTTCCAGGATCCCGAGCCGCGTCCCCTCGGGCCCGGCCCGCAGTGGCGCGGCCCCGTGCGGCCCACCGCCGCCAACGAGGTGTTCGCCACCGGCGACGGCTGCGCCATGTGCCACTCGGCGAGCGAGCGAGCCACCGCCATGCGCAACGCCCAGGGCGACGACGTGTCGCCGCACGGGCTGTGGCAGGCCAGCATGATGGCCAACTCGTTCCGCGATCCCTACTGGCGGGCGCAGGTCGAGAAGGAGAGCGCCGCCGATCCGGCGCGGGCGAGCGAGGTGCAGGCGCTGTGCGTGCGCTGCCACGCGCCGATGGCGCACCACACGGCGGTGCTCGGCGGCAAGCCGGCGCCGGACTTCGCCGCGGCCCTGGCCGAGCCGCTCAGCCAGGACGGCGTGTCCTGCACGGTCTGCCATCAGGTGCAGCCGCGGGGGCTCGGCGAGCCGGCCAGCTGGAATGGCCAGATCGCCATCGACCGCGGCCGCACCATCTTCGGGCCGTTCGCCGACCCGGCGCCGGGACCGATGCGGATGCACTCGGGCTACACGCCGACCCAGGGCACGCACGTGCAGACCTCGGCGCACTGCGGCAGCTGCCACACGCTGTTCACCGGCCACACCGGGGCGGCGTTCCCGGAGCAGACGCCCTACCTGGAATGGCGCAACTCGGTGTTCACCACCGAGGACGGCGCCGGGGACGAGGCGCGCAGCTGCCAGCAGTGCCACATGCCGCGGACCGGCACGACCAAGGCGGCGCGCAACCCGATGGGGCTCGACTTCGCCATCCCGGCGCGGCCGGATCACGCCGCGCACACGTTCCTCGGCGGCAACGCGTTCATGCTGGACCTGCTGCGGACCCATCGCGAGGAGCTGGGGGTCACCGCCAGCGACGCGGCGCTGCGGCGGGCGGCCGCCGCCACCCGGCGGCAGCTCGCCGAGGACACCGCCGGGCTGTCGATCGGCGAGCCGGGGCTGCGGGAGGGGCGGCTGGCGTTCACGGTGCAGGTGGAGAACAAGACCGGTCACAAGTTCCCCAGCGGCTACCCGGCGCGGCGGGCGTGGCTGCACGTCGAGGTGCGGGCGGGCGGCCGCACGCTGTTCCGCAGCGGCGCCTTCGACGAACGGGGCCGGCTGCTGGACGTGGCGGACGAGGGCGACGTGCCGCACGGCAACCTGATCGAGGGGCCGGGCCAGGTGGCGGTCTACGAACTGGTGGCCGAGGACGCCGGCGGCGAGCCGACCACCCACCTGACGCGCATGCACAGGAAGCGCAAGGATACGCGGCTGCTGCCGCGGGGCTGGCGGCGGGACGGCCCGCACGCCGAGGTGACCGCGCCGGTGGGCATCGGCAGCGACCTCGACTTCGTCGGCGGCTCGGATCTGGTGTCGTTCGACGTGGCGCTGCCGGCGGACGCGCCGGAGCGCGGGCTGCAGATCGTCGCGTGGCTGCACTACCAGCCGGTGCCGCCGCACTGGGTCGACGCGTTGCGGAACGTCGATGCCCAAGCGGCCCGCGCGTTCGTGCGGATGTACGACGCGGCCGATCCGCGGCCGGAGACGGTGGCGGTGGCGGTGCGGGTCCTGCGCTGAGGCCGTGCTGGGGCGGCCGCGGGCCCGCCCCTATGCTCCCCGGCCGTGTTGAAGTCGTTCCCGTCGCAGCTCGTCGCGCTCACCCGGCATCGCGGCAACCGTCGCAACCTGCGGGTGCTGCTGCGGTTCCTGCTGGTGCTGCTGGGGATGATCGCGCTGTACTCGGTGCTGTTCCACGTGCTGATGCTGCGCGAGGGGCAGGACCACACCTGGATCACCGGGCTGTACTGGACGCTGACGGTGATGTCGACGCTGGGGTTCGGCGACATCACCTTCCACACCGACCTGGGGCGGCTGTTCTCGATCCTGGTGCTGCTGAGCGGGATGGTGTTCCTGCTGATCCTGCTGCCCTTCACGTTCATCGAGTTCTTCTACGAGCCGTGGGTGAAGGCGCGGCTCGAGCAGAAGACGCCGCGAGGCGTCGACGACGAGGTGACCGGCCACGTCATCCTGACCCACGCCGACCCGCTGGCGGCGTCGCTGGTGCGTCGGCTGGAGAACCTGCAGGTGCCGCACGTGCTGGTGATCCGGGAGGCGCGGGATGCCCAGGACCTGCAGGACCATGGGTTCCAGGTGGCGGTGGGCGAACTGGACGAAGCCGAGACCTGGCGGCGGGTGGGCGTCGAACGGGCGGCGCTGGTGCTGGCCACCGGCGCCGAGGTGCTGAACAGCAGCATCGCCTTCACGGTGCGGGAGGTGACGAAGTCGGTGCCGGTGGCGGTGACGGCGCAGAGCGAGTCCGCGGTGGACGTGCTGGAACTGGCGGGCGCCAGCCACGTGCTGCGGCTGGAGCAGATGATGGGGCAGGCCCTGGCGCGGCGCACGCGGGGCGGCGACACCGGCGCCAACATCATCGGCCACGTCGATGGTGTGCTGATCGCCGAGGCGTCGGCCCAGGGCACGCCGCTGGTGGGCCGGAAGCTCAGCGAGTGCCGGCTGCGCGAGGACTTCGGGGTGGCGGTGGCCGGGGTGTGGCGGCGGGGCCGGTTCGAGGGCGGCCGCGCCGAGACGGTGATCGAGGAGTCGACGGTGCTGGTGCTGGCCGGCGACAAGCAGCAGATCGGCCGCTACGACGCCCACTTCGGCATGTTCCGCGAGGCGGACGCGCCGGTGCTGATCATCGGCGGCGGCCGGGTCGGGCGGGCCACCGCCAAGGCGCTGGGGCTCGCCGGCCACGACTACCGCATCGTCGACAAGGATCCGGCGCGCATCGTCCCGGACAGCAAGCGGCACTTCCTCGGCGACGGCGCCGATCTGGCGGTGCTGAAGGCGGCGGGCATCGAGGAGACCCAGGCGGTGGTGA
Source organism: uncultured candidatus Brocadiaceae bacterium (assembly GCA_964565715.1). Lineage (GTDB taxonomy): Bacteria > Planctomycetota > UBA1135 > UBA1135 > UBA2386 > CAZMGG01. The sequence continues at coordinate 7,281 of CAZMGG010000025.1, forward strand.
TCACCAGCCATCTGGACGACGTCAACGTGTTCCTGACCCTGTACTGCCGCAAGCTGCGTCCGGACGTGCAGATCCTGGCCCGGGCCACCCAGGAGCGGAACGTCGGCGCGCTGCATCGCGCGGGCGCCGACGTGGTGCTGTCCTACTCTTCGATGGGCAGCAACGCCGTGCTCAACCTGATGCGGCGCGGCGAGGTGCTGATGCTGGCGGAGGGGCTCGACGTGTTCCGGGTGCAGGTGCCCGAGGAGCTGGACGGCAAGATGCTGGCCGAGTGCGGCATCCGCGAGGACACCAGCTGCAGCGTGGTGGCGGTGCGGCAGGGCGAGGAGATGCGGGTGGTGCCGGGGCCCGAACACCGGCTGCGGCAGGGCGACCACATGCTGCTGATCGGCACGCTGGCGGCTGAGGAGGCGTTCCTCGAGCAGTACCCCGACGCGGTGCTGCCCGGGGAGGCCGGCGAGCCGGTGGCCTAGAACTTGAAGCCGCGCGGGATCACGGCGATGCCAGTGGGCGACATCGGGAAGCGGCGGCGGTCGGCGGCCGGGTCATGGCCGATCACGGTCCCGTCGGGCACCTTGTTCCACTTGTCGAGGATCACCCGCCGCAGGCGGCAGCCCTTGCCGATGCTGGTGCCGCGCATCACGATCACCTCGTCGAGCTGGGTGTGTTCGTCGACGAACGCGAGGTTGGAGAGGATCGAACGGCGGACCTTGGCGCCGGACACGATCACGCCGGGCGCCAGCAGCGAGTCCGCCACCTCGGCCCGGCGACCTTCCTCGGCGAACACCGTCTTCGCCGGCGGATCGTTGTGCCAGAGCGTGTAGGTGGGCCAGTCGCGGCGATACAGGTTGAGCTGCGGCGCCACGTTGCACAGGTCCATGTGCGCCTCGAAGTAGGCCTCGATGGTGCCGACGTCGCGCCAGTAGGGGTTCTTGTCGCCGGGCAGGCCGCGGAAGGCGTGGGCGAACACCGGCACCGCGTCGATCATGCGCGGGATCACGTGCATGCCGAAGTCGCCGCCCTTGCCCTCGGGCTGCGCGGCGTCCTCCTTCAGGCGCTGCACCAGCTCCTTGGTCTCGAAGGCGTAGATGCCCATCGACGCGAGGCAGAAGCCCGGCTGGCCGGGGATCTCCGGCGCGTTCTGCTTCGGCTTCTCGACGAAGCCGGTGACGCGGCCCTTGGCGTCGGTCTGCAGGATGCCGAACTGGTGCGCCTCGGCGGCCGGGATGCGGATCGCGGCGATGGTCAGCGCCGCCTTGTGCTCCACGTGCTCCCGGAGCAGGTCGCGGTAGTCCATGTGGTAGATGTGGTCGCCGGACAGCACCAGCACGTTGTTCGGCTGCCAGTCCTCGATCGCGTCCAGGTTGTGGAAGATCGCGTCGGCGGTGCCGCGGTACCAGCGGCCGACGGTGACGTGGTGCGGCGGCGTGCAGGTGATCCACTGCTCCAGCCGGCGCGGCAGGAAGTTCCAGCCGAACCGGATGTGCTCCTCCAGCGAGCGCGCCTGGTACTGCGTCAACAGGTGCAGCCGGCGCAGGCCCGAGTGGATGCAGTTGCTGAGCGTGAAGTCGATGATCCGATAGCAGCCGCCGAACGGCACCGCGGGCTTGGCGCGGTTCTGGGTCAGCGGCTTCAGGCGGTTGCCTTCACCGCCGGCGAGGATGAAGGCGAGGGTGTTCTTGAGGTCGAGGGTGACCATCGCGTCTAAGGATGCAGCGGGAGGGGGCCCGGTGACAGTTGGAAGAGGGGGAAGCTCCGCAGGGCTTGCGTCGCCCGCGCCGCCGCCGGAATGCGTGGTTGATGATCGGATGCGGCCCCGTAGGCTCCTGAGCCCTTGCCCGCGCCTGTTCCGACCCGTGCCGCCAGTCCCGAAGTCGCCCACTGGCGGCGGGGTGCCGGACCGCTCACGGCGGCGGACCCGTGGCTCGGCCGCGAGTGGCTCACCACCGACGGGCTCGGCGGCTACGCCAGCGCGACCATCGCCGACGTCGCCACGCGCCGCTTCCACGGCTGGCTGGTGGCGGGCGTGCCCGGACCGGACCGGCGCTGCGTGTTCCTCGGCCGGATCGACGAGGTGGCGGTGACCGGCACCGCCGAGGTGCCGTTGGGCGCGGCCTGCTGGCGGGAACCCGAGGCGCCGATCGCGCCCGACCTGCCGCGGGCGTTCCGCGCCCTGCCCGGGCCCGAGTGGGAGTGGCGGCTGCCGGAAGGCACCCTGCGGCGGGCCCTGCGCCAGCCCCGCGGCCGGGCGGCGGTGCTGGTGCGCTGGCGCTGGGACGGCGCCGTGCCGCTGCAGTTGCGCCTGCGGCCGCTGCTGGCCTGCCGGCCCTACGACGGCCTGACGTTCGCCAATCCGCACGCCGACGCGACGCCGCGGCAGGGGGCGGCGGGAGCGCTGGGCTTCCAGCCCTACCCGGCGCTGCCGCCGCTCTGGTTCACCGGCAGCGCGTCCCTGCCGTTCCGCCGCGACCCGGCCTGGTGGCACGGGGCCCGCTATCCGGCGGATCTGGCGCGGGGCTACGACGGCCACGAGGACCTGCTGGTGCCCGGCGAGTGGCGGCTGGAACTGCCGCCCGGCGGTGAGCTGGTGCTGGCGTGCGCCGTGGGCGAGCCGCTGGCCCATCCCGCCGAGGCGTTCGCCGCGGCCGACGCGACGGCGGCCGGGCGATGGCGCGCGGCGCTGGCGGCGAACCCCGACGACGTGCGGGCGGCGCGGCTGTGGTTCGGCGCCGACGACTTCCTGTACGCGGCGCCCGGCGGCCGGGCCGGCGTGCTGGCCGGCTTCCCGTGGTTCGTCGAATGGGGGCGCGACACGTTCCTGGCCCTGCCCGGGCTCCTGCTGGCGCGCGGCGACGTGGCGGGCTGCGGCGCCCTGCTGGCGGCGGCGCTGCCGTTCCTGCGCGACGGCCTGCTGCCCAACGTCTACGCGGCGACGCCGGCGGAGAGCCACTACGGATCCGCCGACGCGGCGCTGTGGTTCGGCCGCGCGGTGCTGCTGTTCGATCGGGCCGGCGGTGACCCGGCGCTGCTGCGCGAGCAGTTGTGGCCGGCCCTGCGTTCGATCGCCGCGGCGTACCGGCAGGGCACCGGGCTCGGCCTCGAGGTCGATGGCGAGGGCCTGCTGTGCGCCGGCACGCCGGAGCTGAACGCCACCTGGATGGACGCGCAGACCAGTCGGGGGCCGGTGACGCCGCGGCACGGCCAGGCCGTCGAGCTGAACGCGTTGTGGCTGTCGCTGCTGGCGCATTTGGCCGAGCTCCAGCGGCGGTTCGGCGAGCCGGCGGCGGTGAGCGACACGGCCGAGGACCACGCCCGCGCCGCCGCCGCCTTCCGCCGGCGTTTCTGGCTCGGCGACCGCCTGGCGGATCGCTGGCACGATGGCGCGGCCGATCCGACGGTGCGGCCCAACATGGTGCTGGCTGCCGCCCTGGAACTGAGTCCGCTCACGCCGGCCGACCGGCAGGCGGTGGTGGCCCTGGCCCGGCGCGAGCTGCTGACGCCGCGCGGCCTGCGCACCCTGTCGCCGGCGGATCCTGCCTACCAGGGCCGCTACCAGGGCGGTCCCGACGACCGCGACTCCGCCTACCACCAGGGCACCGCCTGGCCGTGGCTGCTCGGCGCCTACGTCGAGGCGGCCCTGCGGGCCGTGCCGGCGGCGCGGTGGGCGGCGGTGCAGGACGAACTGCGGCTGCTGCTGGCGCCGTTGCTCGACGAGGTCGACGAGGCGGGCCTGCATCACGTGAGCGAGGTGTTCGACGGCGACGAACCGCAGCGTCCCGGCGGCACCTTCGCCCAGGCCTGGAACACCGGCGAACTGCTGCGGGCCCGCGCGCTGCTGGCGACCAGCAGGGGCGGCAAGCGATGATCGACGTCGTCTTCTACTTCCAGGTGCATCAGCCCTACCGGCTGCGCAAGCTGAAGCCCGGCCAGCGGATCAAGGCCGGCGACTACTTCGACGAGCCGCTCAACAGGATGGTGGTGGAGCGGGTGGCCGACCGCGGCTACCTGCCGATGAATGCGGTGATCCAGGACATGATCCTGCGCACCGACGGCGCCTTCCGCTGCGCCTACTCGCTGTCCGGCACGGTCATCCGCCAGCTCCGCGACTGGGTGCCCGACGCGCTGGACAGCTTCGTCGCGCTCGCCGAGACCGGCTGTGTCGAATTCCTGTGCGAGACCAGCCAGCACTCGATCGCCGCCGTCTCGGATCTGGACGAGTTCGCCGCCCAGGTCGAACTGCAACGGCAGACGGTGACCGACCTGTTCGGAACCCCGACGACGTTCCGCGACACCGAGCTGATCGTCGACAATCGCATCGCCCAGGAGGTCGAGCGGCTGGGCTTCGAGTGCCTGCTGGCCGAGGGCGCCGACAAGCTGCTGAAGTGGCGCAGCCCGCAGGTGCCGTACCGGCCGAAGGGCTGCAAGCGGCTGAAGCTGCTGCTGCGCAGCTACAGCCTGTCCGACGACATCGCCTTCCGGTTCAGCAACCGGAAGTGGCCCGGCTACCCCCTGTTTGCCGATACCTTCGCCGGCTGGCTGCACGACATCCCCGAGCCCGCCCAATTCATCGGCCTGTTCATGGACTACGAGACCTTCGGCGAGCATCAGGGGGCCCACACCGGCATCCTGGAGTTCATGCGGCACCTGCCCGAGGCGGTGCTGGCCGACGAGCGCTTCCGCTTCCGCACGCCGGCCCAGGTGGCGGCGGAGCGCGCGGCGGTGGCGGACCTCGACATGCCCGAGCCGATCTCTTGGGCCGACGAGGAACGCAACCTGTCGGCCTGGCTCGGCAACCCGATGCAGACCGCGGCCAACGCCGCGCTCTACGCCCTGCGGCCCCGCATCCTGGCGCTGCAGGCGAGCCATCCGGAGCTGCTGGCCGCCTGGCGTGACCTCAGCACCTCCGACCACGTCTACTACATGGCCACCAAGCATCACAGCGATGCCGAGGTGCACGACTACTTCAGCCCCTACGAGTCGCCGTACGCGGCGTTCGCGTCGTTCATGACGGCGGTGGACGACCTGCGCGCGCGGGCCGACAAGGCGGGGCAGAAGGCCGGCAGGAAGGCCGGCGGCGCGGGTGCGACCGCGCAGGCTGCGAAGGACTGACGATGCCCGATCGACCGTTTCAACTGTTCGAGATCAGCTGGGAAGTCTGCAACAAGGTCGGCGGCATCCACACGGTGCTGTCGAGCAAGGCGAAGACCGCGGTGGAGCGGCTCGGCGACGACTACATCACCGTCGGGCCGCAGGTGCTGGCCGGCGCCGGCGCCCAGGTGCCGTTCGACGACGAGCCGGGCCACGAGGCCTTCCTCGAGTCGTGCCGGCGGATCGGCATCCCGGTGCGGATCGGCCGCTGGCGGATCCCGGGCCGGCCGCGCTGCCTGCTGGTCGGCTTCAGCGGGCTCTACGAGCGCAAGGACGGCGTCCTGTCGGGGCTGTGGGAGCGGCACAAGGTCGACTCGCTGGCCGGCGACTGGGACTACGTCGAGCCGGTGCTGTTCGGCATCGCCGTCGGCATGGTCATCGAGCGCTGGTGGGAGGAGTACCTGGCGCCGTTCCACAAGCGGGCGGTGGTGCAGGCCCACGAGTGGATGACGGGCTCGGCGCTGCTGCACCTGAAGGAGCGGATCCCGAGCATCGGCACGGTGTTCACCACCCATGCCACCATGCTCGGCCGTTCGATGGCGTCGACCGGCACGCTGCCGCAGCAGGGGCTGGGCGGCAAGACGCCGGAGCAGCTGGCCATCGACCACCACGTGCGGGCCAAGCACAGCATGGAGAGCACCTGCGCCCGCTCGGCGGACGTGTTCACCACGGTCAGCGCCATCACCGCCGCCGAGGCGGAACTGCTGCACGGGCGCAAGCCCGAGGTGCTGCTGCCGAACGGCATCGACCTCGACGTGGTCGACGAGCTGGTGGCCGGCGATCGCGAGCGGGTGCGGGCCGAGCTGGCGCGGGTGGCCCGGGCGCTGTGCGGCGAGCCGGTCGGCGACGCGGCGTTCCTGTGCATCTCCGGACGCTACGAGTTCCACAACAAGGGCATCCAGCTCCTGCTCGACGCGCTGGCGCAGATGCAGGGCAAGGCCGGCCGGCCGGTGGTGGCGTTCGTGCTGGTGCCGGCGGGCAACTCCGGCGTTCGCGGCGAGCTGCGCGACCGCCTGCAGGGCAGCGAGAACGGCGGCGGTCCGCTGGGGCTGTGCACCCACAACCTGTTCGACGAGGAACGCGATCCGCTGCACGTGCACTGCCGGCGGATCGGGCTCGACAACCGGAAGGGCGCCCGCATCAAGATCGTGCAGGTGCCGATCTACCTGCGACCCGACGACGGCTTCCTCGGCGTCGAGTACGAGGCGGTGCTGGCGGCCATGGACCTCGGCGTGTTCCCGTCGTTCTACGAGCCGTGGGGCTACACGCCGCAGGAGGCCCTGGCGGTGGGCCTGCCGACCTTCACCACCGATCTGGCGGGCTTCGGCCGCTGGGCGGCCACCGAGGGCCTCGGGCCGCAGGACGGCATCACCGTGCTGCAGCGGGAGCGGGTGCCGTACGCCGAGGTGACGACGGCGCTGGTGGAGGCCATGGAGGGCTTCCTCGACGCCCGGCCGGATCCGGCGGTGATGCGGGCGCGCTGCCGCGCCGCCGCCGGCCGCACCGCCTGGAAGGACCTGTTCGCCCACTACCTCGACGCCTACCGGGGCGCGCTGGACGCCGTGCAGCAGCGCAGCGTCGCCGGCGTGCCGCAGTTCCGGCTGCCGCGGCGCGAACTGGCGGCGCCGGGCGCCAGCGGCAGCACGCCGCGGTTGTCGACCTTCGAGGTCGCCACCGCGCTGCCGAACAAGCTGCGCGGGCTCGACCGGCTGGCGCGCAACTACTGGTGGAGCTGGAATCCCGGCGTCCGCAGCCTGTTCCTCGACCTGGCGCCGGGCTGGTCGCGCTGCGGCGAGAACCCGGTGCTGTTCCTGCAGCAGGTCGGCCTCGAGGACCTGGAGAAGCGGGCCGCCGACCGCGAGTACCTGCACCGGCTCGACGAGGTGTGCCGGCGGTTCGACGCCTACCTGGAGCAGGGCCAGCAGCCGATGCCGCTGCCCGGCACGAAGCACGCGCTGAGCCCGCAGCACCCGGTGGCGTACTTCTCCGCCGAGTTCGGCGTGCATCCGTCCCTGCCGATCTACAGCGGCGGCCTGGGCATCCTGGCCGGCGACCACCTGAAGTCGGCCTCGGACCTGGCGATCCCGCTGGTCGGCGTCGGCCTGTTCTACCGGATGGGCTACATGCAGCAGCGCCTGTCGGCCGAGGGCCAGCAGGTGGCGGTGGACCGGCCGAACCACCCGCGGCAGCTGGCCATGGAGCCGGTGCGGGCCGCCGACGGCCGGCCGCTGGAGATCACCGTGCCGCTGCCCGGGCGGGAACTGCGCCTGCGCGCCTGGAAGGTGGCGGTGGGCCGCGTGCCGCTCTACCTGCTCGACGCCGACGTGCCGCAGAACCGCGCCGAGGACCGGGATCTCACCCGCAACCTGTACGGCGGCGACTCGGAGACGCGCATCCAGCAGGAGATCATCCTCGGCGTCGGCGGCGTGCGGCTGCTGCGGGAGATGGGGATCCGGCCGGCGGTCTACCACATGAACGAGGGCCACGCCGCGTTCCTGACCCTGGAACGGTTGAGCCGGCTGGTGCGCGGCGCCGGCCTGCCGTTCGAGGCGGCCCGCGAGTACGTCGCCGACACGACCCTGTTCACCACCCACACGCCGGTGCCGGCGGGCCACGACCGCTTCGGCGAGGACCTGATGCGGCGCTACTTCGGCGACGCCGAGGAGTGGGTGGGCGTGCCGTGGGACCGGTTCTTCGCGCTGGGCACCGTCGGCGACGGCAAGCGCGAGTTCAACATGACCTACCTGGCGATGAACTTCGCCGGCTTCGTCAACGGCGTGGCGAAGCTGCACGGCATCGCTTCGCAGAAGCTGCTGCATCCGTTCTGGCAGGGCCTGCTGCGCAGCGAGGTGCCGATCCAGACGATCACCAACGGCGTGCATCTCGCCACCTGGACCGGTCCCGGCGTCGCCGACCTGCTGCGGCCCGACGGCGAGGCGCTGCGGCCGGCCCACTTCGCGCGGGCCAGGGAGGTGGACCGGGCGGCGCTGTGGCGCGTGCGGCGGGCCAGCAAGGCGCTGCTGCTCGACTCCCTGCGGCAGAACCTGGAGGGGCACTTCCAGGCCCGCGGCGACAGTCCGGTGGTGCTCAGCGCCACGCTGGCCGGGCTCGACGAGCGGGCCCTGTGGATCGGCTTCGCCCGCCGGTTCGCGCCGTACAAGCGCGCGACGCTGATGTTCAGCGACCTGGAGCGGTTCCGCCGCATCCTGTCCAACCCGGAACGGCCGGTGCGGGTGGTGGTGGCCGGCAAGGCGCATCCCCGCGACAAGCTCGGCCAGGAGATGATCCGGCGCATCGTGCAGATCGCGCGGCAGCCGGACTTCATCGGCCGGGTGTTCGTCGCCGAGGACTACGACATGACGCTGGCCCGGCACCTGGTGCAGGGCGTCGACGTGTGGCTGAACACGCCGACCCGGATGGAGGAGGCCAGCGGCACGTCGGGCATGAAGGCCGCGGCCAACGGCGTGCTCAACCTGTCGATCGCCGACGGCTGGTGGCCCGAGGCCGCCGACGGCGGCAACGGCTGGACCATCGGCGGCGCCCAGGTCTACCAGGACCCGGAACTGCAGAACCAGGCCGACGCCACCGCCCTCTACCGGCTGCTGGAGGAGGACATCGTCCCGGCGTTCTTCTCGCGCAACAAGGCCGACATGCCCGACGCGTGGATGGACATGGTGGTGCACTGCCTGAAGACGGTGCCGACCATGTTCAACACCGACCGCATGGTCGGCGAGTACCTGCAGCGGGCCTACCAGCCGCTGGCCAGCGGCTACTTCGCCCACCAGCAGGAGAAGAAGGCGCCGGCCCGCGAGCGGGCCCGCGAGATGCTGCGGGTGGTGAAGGGCTTCGAGCAGGTGAAGATCAGCTCGGCCAGCACCGTCGAGCTGGGCGAGTTCAAGGTCGGCCAGCACCTGGACGTGCGGCTGGAGGTCGACCTGGGCACGCTGCTGCCGGCGGACGTGGTGGCCGAACTGGTGATCGGCCGCAGCGCCGGCCCGGACGACCTGCAGGAGATGGCGGTGGTGCCGTTGCAGCACAAGGGCGCCGTGAAGGGCGCCGTCCACGCCTTCGAGGGCACCCACCAGGTGGCCGCGGCCGGGCAGTACAGCCACGGCCTGCGGCTGCGGGCGCGCCTGCTCGGCGGCGCCCACGACCAGAAGCTGCGCGGCTGCCTGCTCTGGGCCTGAGCCGCGCCAGCCCGAAGAGTGGCGGCTAGTTGCCGATGGTCAGCGTCAGCGCGTTGCTGGTGGCGTGGCCCCAGACGTTGGCGCGGCCATCGGTGCTGAACGCCTGCAGGTAGAACCGGATGCCGAGCAGCGCGGTGTTGGCCGCGATCGGCAGGCTGGTGCTGTAGGTGCCCGAGCCGTTGGCGACGCCGTCCCGGACGATGTTGGCGCTGACCCGCAGGAAGCAGCCCGGCGCGCCGAACACGGTCAGGTCGAACGGCAGCAGGTTGCCGTACCACGACAGGCTGCTGTTGCCCTGCACCAGGTAGAGCAGGCTGTTGGCCGGGAACTGGCTGGCGGTGATGGTGACCGATTCGCCGATGCTCGGCGGCGTCGCGGTGAGCACCGGGGTGGCGCTGAAGCCCGGGCAGCCTGGGCCGAGGGTCACCACCGACGGCTCGGTGATCGCCGTGGTCCACATGCCGCGGCCGTGGGTGCCGACCAGCAGGGTCTCGGAGCCGTGCAGGAACGAGATCGAGTTGGCGCTGACGTCGGCGGGGCCGTCGTTGCTGGTGGACCAGGTCACACAGTTGTCCGAGGTGCCGTACACGCCGACCTCGGTGGCCACGTAGAACCGTCCGGCCAGCGACGGGTGCTGGGCGATGTCGTAGATCGGCGCGCTGGGCAGGCCGGTGACGCCCGTGCCGGTGACGTCGGTCCAGGTGGTGCCGTTGTTGGTGGTGCGCCACAGGTTGGTGCCGCTGAAGCCGCCCAGGGCCACGTAGACCGTGCTGGTCGACGTTCGGTCGATCAGGATGGCGGTGATGGCGCGGCCCGGCAGCGGGTTGGGCGAGCTGTTGTTGTCGATCGTGGTCCAGGTCGGCGTGGCGGCGGCGGCGTTGGCGGTGCGGTAGACCTGGCCGTTGCCGTGACCGATCCAGACGATGTTGTGGCTGGTGGGCGCGATCGCCACCGCGCTGATCGCCGAGCCGATGCTGCCCTTGATGCTGGTCCAGGTCGGCGTGGCGGCCTTGGCGTTGCTGCACCGCCAGAGGCTGCAGCCGCCGGCGTACAGGTAGTTGACGTTGCTCATCGACAGCGCGAAGGGGGCGATGAACTGGGTGCAGCCGCCGGCATCGCCGAGGCCGGTCGTGATCGCGGTGGCTGACACGCCGCCGTTGGTGCTGCGGTGCATGCCCAGGTTCTGGGTCTCGCCGTAGATGTAGTTGGGGTCGGTGGGATCGATGGCGGCGTAGCCGCCGTCGGCGCCGTAGGTGATGGTGGCGTTCTGGCTGCCGAAGTCGATGGTGTGGGTGCCGTTGTCCTGGGTGCCGCCGACGATGCGGCCGCTGCCGTGGCCGGCGACGCCGTAGTACTGCACCGTGCGGTAGTTGAACTCGCGGCGGACCCAGCCGCTGGTGGTGCTGGCCGTCAGGATGTCGGTGGTGCGGTAGATGCCGCCGTCGGCGCCGACGAAGACGGTCTTGTTGCTGCTGCCGTCGTAGCCCGGCTGGTGGCCGATGAAGTGCACGTCCGGGTGCACCTGGTCGGTGTCGATGTAGCCGTCGCTGATCTTGGTGAAGGTCTGGCCGCCGTTGCTGCTGCGGAAGACATCGACGGCGCCGATGCAAACCACGTTGGAGTTGGTGGGATCGACCCAGATGGAGTTGCAGTACCACCAGAAGTTGCTGCTGATCGGCGTGGTGGTGCGCTGGCTGAAGGAGGCGCCGCCGTTGGTGCTGCGCCAGCACTGGCCGCCCGCGACGGTGGCGTAGACCCAGCCGGCGTTGGCGGCTGCATAGGCGAGCTCGATGCGGGTACCGGTGGAGTAGCCGCCGCCCGACGTGGTCCAGGTCTGGCCGCCGTTGGTGGAGTAGGCGATGTTGTGGCCGCCGCTGGTGAAGTGGCAGACCGCGTTGTTGGCGTTGTTGGGGTCGATCAGCACCTGCAGACTGTTGCCGGAGCGGACCAGCGTCCAGCTGGTGCCGCCATCGGTGCTGCGGCGGACGCCGCCGTCGGTGGCCGCCAGGATCACCTGCGAGTTGGCCTGCGAAACCGCGATCCGGTTGACGGCGAACCAGTTCGACGTCGAGGCGAGCTGGGTCCAGGTGGTGCCGCCGTCGGTGCTGCGCCAGATGCCCTCGCCGGCGATGGCGTCGACGTTGTTGAAGCCCTCGCCGGTGCCGGCGTAGATCGTGTTGGAGTTGTTGGGGTCGAAGGCGAGGCTGCAGACCGCCAGGTTGCCCATCCAGTCGTCCAGCGGCGCCCAGGACGCGCCGCCGTTGGTGGACCGCCAGATGCCGCCGCCGACCGAGCCGGCGAACATCCGGTTCACGTTGCTCGGATCGATGATGATGGCGCGGGTGCGGCCGCCGATGTTGTTGGGGCCGCGCTCGACCCAGGACAGCGGGCCGATGCCGCCGTTGTCGATGGCCTGGAAGTGGGCGACGTTGGCTGCCCGCTCGGCCATCGCCGCGCGCCGGGCGAACGGATCGACGTTGCCGTTCTCGTCGGCCATCCGCTGCCGGCGCCACTCGGCGGCCTCGCGGGGGCCGCTGGTGCCCGGGCGCTGCGGCGCCGGGTACATGGCCTTGTATTCGGCGCGGGAGATCGGCCGGGATGCGGCGGCGTCGACGACGGCGGCCGAACGGGTGGCCGGCGCGTCGGGCGCGCCGGGGGAACTGCAGGCGACCGCCAGGAAGGGCAGCAGGAAGCAGGAGCGGAACTGCATGGGGATTCTCCGGAAAGCGATGCGGGGAGCGAGGTTCTCGATGGGTGGACCGGCGGCGACCCTCACAGGCCGAGCGTCAGCCGCACCCGTTGGCTGAACGACAACCCGGACAGCAGGAAGCACGGGTTGGCGCTGGTGTTGACCAGGGCCCATTGCGCCTGCACCTGCATGCCGAGGAACTGGTAGGCGGCGCAGGGGATGCGCCAGTTGTAGGCGGCGTTGCCGCCGCTCGGCAGCACGAACACCGAGGCCACCGGGTTGGTGTAGAGGCACGCGCCGCAGGCCTGCTCGCCGCCGGGGAAGCCGAGCAGCACGAACGGCACTGCGCTCGGCTGGGCGCCCGACAGGGTCACCAGGAAGTCGGTGTTGCCGATGGCGAACGGACCGCCGGCGGTGCCGATGGTGCCGCCGGCACCGCAGGCCGAGCCGGTCAGCGTGATCGCGCCGCCGCTGCCGAGCGCCTGCAGCCGCTGGGCAATGAGGCTGCTGGTGAACGGCGGGCTGTCGTCGGACTCGGTGAAGGTCAGCAGGCCCAGGTCCGAGTCGGTGCCGGCGTACTGGCTGCACACCGCCGGCATCCACTCGACGTTGCGCAGTGCGGTGCCGTTGACGCCGGTGAGGGTCACCAGGGTGCCGCAAAGCTGGCAGTTGGCGCCGAGCTCGATGCCGCGGATGTCGTAGTTGAACGAGCCGGGCAGGAGCTGGTCGGCATAGAACACCATGTAGCGGTAGCGGCAGAACGCCACCGCCGGCGAGCGCTGGTCGGTCTGCGTCCGGGTGTCGAGCGGGGTGAACGTCGTGCTGGGCGACAGCACGCCGCCGCTCCACCGCAGGCCCCGGCACCAGACGTTGCGTTCGAAGCTGCCGCCGCCCTCCTGGTAGTCGTAGACCACCACGAAGTCGGTGCCGTCGCCGTCGATGTCCGGGGTGCCCGGCAGGCCGAACAGGGTGCTGCCGTTGGTGACGTTGGCCTGGGCGCCCTGCAGGACGCCGTCGCGGTTCATCGCCTGGGCCTGCACCCGCTGGCTGGAGCCGCTGGTCTCCTTCCAGGCGACCACGTAGACCGCGGTGAGACCGCGCGGGCTCTTGCTGATGGCCGGCAGCTCGGCGGTGGCGTCGGCGGTGACGGTGGTGGTGTTGAGCAGGGCCGGCACGCCGCCCTGGCTGGCCACGGTCACGTTGGCGATGCGGATGCCGGCGCCGACCACGGTGTAGGCGATCAGCGCCTCGTCGTCGAAGCCGGGGTCGCCGGCGGCGTCCGGATCGATCTCGTCGCCGGTGCCGCCGGCGATGGTGACGGTGGCCGAGGTGCTGCCATTGGCGGCGTTCACCGAGCAGCAGTTGAGGTCGAAGGGCTCCCAGGTCGACGCCGCCTGCTGCCAGGCGACGACGAAGGTGTCGCGCAGGCCCAGGTTGGCCACGGTCGGATTGCCCACGTTCGCACCGCTGGCGATGGCCAGGAACCCGCCGACCAGGGTTCCGGCGCCGCTGATGCGCTGGGCGCGGATGGCAACGCTGGTCGCCGAGAAGGCCCGGCGGTAGACCACCAGGTAGACGTCGTTGGTGGCGTCGTAGGCGGCGTCCGAGGCGTTGTCGTTCCAGCCGCCGGTCTCGGCGAGGAACTGGGTGCCGATCAGCGGATCCAGCACCAGCGGATGGCTGGCGCGGTCGACGAAGGCCGCGGGCAGGCGCAGTTCCAGCACCGCGCCGTCGAGGCGCAGCTCGCCGGCCGCCTGCTGGCCGCGGGCGTCGATGCCGGTGACGCCGCCGATCCGCACGCCGCCGACCTTCGGCAGCGTGAAGGCGAGGCCGTCGGTGGCCCCGGTCGCCGGCAGCGGCAGCGACGTGTCGAGCTGGTAGCGCACCACCAGATCGCCGGCGGTGCCGAGCGGCCGCGCGAAGTGCCAGCTCAGCGCCAGGCCCTGCGGCGTCACCGCGTAGCGCTCGCTCAGGTCGCCGCGGTGCGGGTAGGCGACGGTGCGGTCGGCCAGGGCTACCGGTGCCGGCAGGGCGCCATCGAACGTGACGACCGTCTCCTGGCCGCGCCGGATCGACTGCGGCCGCAGGCGCAGATGCTGCGTGGTGGGGGCAGTGCTGCCCAGGGCCGGCACGAAGGCCGTGCCTTCGGCGCCGAACGTCGCCTGGTAGTCCCAGCCGCCGGCGGTGCCGGTGCCGTGGCCGATCGTCAGCGTCGTGGCGTCGCGCAGCGCGGCGAAGTCCTCGGGGCCGGCGGGACGCTCGATGCGCTGTTCGGCGGGAAGCGGGGTGGGAGTCTGGGCCGGCACGAGGCCGGCGGTGGCCAGCAGGGCCAGCAGGAGGGAGGTCTTGGGCAAGGACATGGTGTACCTCTGGTCTGGTGCCTGTGGGTGGCTACTGGATGGAGAGCGAGATGGCCGGCGACAGATGCGCCTGGAACAGGTAGCACGACGGCGTCACCGGCTCGGTGACGATCCACTGCGCGTAGAACCGCAGCCCGGTGATGGCCGGGACGTTCGGCAGGGCCGCCGTCCAGGCCGCCTGGCCGGTGCCGCTGGTGGTCACCGCCTGCACGAAACCGGTGAAGGGGTCGGGGATCAGCCGGCAGCTGCCGCACGGCAGGCCCAGCTGGTCACGGCTCACCACCAGCCAGGCGGGCTGGCTCGGGTTGCCGCCGGCCAGCCGCACGGTGAACGAGGCGTTGCCGAGGATCGCGCAGGTCGTGTAGGCCGAACCGTCGGGGCTGCCGCAGCCGCCGCCCAGATCGCTGACCAGGCCGTCGCGGCTCTGCCAGCGCTGGGCCTGGATGTCGCTGGTGCTGGCGGTGTTGTTGTGGGTCTCGACGATCAACAGGGCATCGACGTCGTTGCCGCCGCCGGACGCCTGGCTGCAGCCCTTCCACCAGTAGTCCCAGTTCTGGCTGGCGTTGAGCCAGTACTGCCCACCGGACTCGCAGGCGAGGCAGGTGAACGGGTCCAGGCTCTTGAAGTAGGAGTTGTAGTTGGGGCTGTCGAGGTCGGTCCAGCCGACCAGCACCGAGCCGCCGGTCCAGACCACCGACGCGGTGTACTCGTTGTCGTTGGCGTCGGCCGTCACCGGCACGATGCCCGACACCAGGGTCCCCTGGATCGTGCCGCCGTTGCCCGGCGCCCAGCTCACCGCCCGGCAGGAGATGTCCCAGGTGCCCGGGAAGGCCTGATCCTCGGTCTGCCAGGCGACCACCCAGTGGGTGCCGTCGCCATCGACGTCCGGCGACCGCTGGTCGGTCAGCGCGCTGTCCAGGCTGCGCAGCGCATCGAGGATCGTCAGCTCGCGGCTGACGATGGCGCAGGCTGGATCCGAGTCGGTCGCGCTGTAGCGCCGCTGCCAGGCGATCATGTGGTTGCCGGTGCTTCCGCCGCCCTTGGAGATCCGCGGCAGGCTCGGCGTGACCGACGCCGACTCGTAGATCGTGGTCGTGTCCCAGGCGTAGATCGTGCCATCGGTGTTGACGCCGATCTGGCAGGCCTCGATCCGGTTCTGGGTCACGTTCCACCACACGCAGATGGCGTCGTCGTCGGCCGTCGTGCTCTCGCCGCCGATGTCGGGTTGCTGCTGGTTGTCGGTGCCGCTGGCCACCGTGATCTGCGGGCCGATCGCGCCGTCGGCGGCATTCACCGACTGCGCCATGATGTCGTTGCCGCGGGTGTAGGCGACGACGAACCGGTCGCGCTGGTTGATGTTGGCGACCACCACGTCGCCGTCGTTGGCGACGCTGTTGTCGATGAAGATGCGGCCGCCGACCAGGGTGCCGTCGGAACGGACCCGCTGGCCGTGCACGTCGTGGTCGCTGGCCGAGAAGATCCGCTCGAACACCACCAGGTAGAGGTCGTTGGTGACGTCGTAGGCGACGTCCGGGTCGGTGTCGTTCACGTCGCTGGTGAAGGCGTTGAACACCGAGCCGATCAGCGGATCCAGCACCAGCGGCAGCGCCGCCTGGGCGACGAACGCGGCGGGCAGCGACAGCTCCAGCACGCCGTCGCGGAACGCGACCTTGCCGTCCTGCCGGCGGCCGTCGGCGTCGATGCCGGTGACGCCGCCGATCGTGCAGCCGCCGACGCCCGGCAGCTCCAGGCGCAGG
Organism: uncultured candidatus Brocadiaceae bacterium; assembly: GCA_964565715.1. GTDB lineage: Bacteria > Planctomycetota > UBA1135 > UBA1135 > UBA2386 > CAZMGG01. Next base: position 23,422 of record CAZMGG010000025.1, read on the forward strand.
CCCTCGCCGGCGGGCGTCACCGCCAGCTCGGTCTGCAGCGCGAGCCGCACGGTGAGATCGCCGTCGCCGCCGGGCAGCGCCTGGAACACGAAGCTCTGCTCGATGCCCTGCCCGGTCACCTCGTAGCGCTCGACCACGGCGCCGCGCCGGTAGTCCACCCGCAGTCCCTGGTGTTGCCGGTCCGGCGCCGCCGGCTCGACGAATGCCCTGCCGCGGCCGATCGCCGTGGTCGTGAGCCGCAGCGGCAGGTTGCGCTCCGCCTTGCGCCCGAGCGCCGGCGTGAACTCGACGCCGTCGGCGAGGAAGCGGGCCTTGAAGCGATCGCCGAGGCCCCACAGCTCGCCGTCACGCTCGAGCAGCGCGCGGCACTCGGCGTTGCCGAACGCGGCGCTGCGCGGTCCGGTCAGCACGCTGCTGCGCGCCTCCGGCGGCGCGGCGCCGGTGCCGGCGGTGGCCTGGGCGGCGGGATCCTGGGCGGGGACGGCGGCGAGCGCGAACGCTCCTCCAGCCGCGAACGAGACGAGTCGGGAGAAGCGTTGCATGGGTCGCACCGTGCAGGACGAGAGGGCGATCGACGACGAAGACGATGCCCGATGGCCGCCATGCTCGCGCTCGCAACGCCGTTTTCAAGCGGTCCCATCGCATTGCAGTGGCACTGCCGATGCGCTGCAGGGCAACGCGTGACGACGCCGGGCGAGGCGCCGATACTGCAGCGGTGATGCAGTGGCACATCGGCACGTCCGGCTTCTCCTACGCCGAGTGGAAGGGCGCGTTCTATCCGGCGGCGATCAAGAACGACGCGATGCTGGCCTTCTACGCCACGCGCCTCGGCGCGGTCGAACTCAACAACACGTTCTATCGCATGCCGCGTGCCGAGGTCGTGGCGAAGTGGGCGGCACAGGTGCCCGACGCCTTCCGTTTCGCCGTGAAGGCGCCGCAGCGGCTCACCTGGACCCACAAGCTGCGCGACTGCGCCGAGCCGCTGGGCTGGCTGTTCGCGGCGATCGAACCGCTCGGCCCCAGGCTCGGCTGCGTCTTCTACCAGGTGCCCAAGTTCGTGCGGAAGGACCTCGAGGTGCTGACGACGTTCCTCGCCCTGCAGCGGCCCGGCGTGCCGGTGGCGTTCGAGTTCGCGCATCCGAGCTGGCTCGACGACGACGCCATCGCCGTGCTGCGGCAGCACGACGCGGCGGTGGTGCTGAGCGACAAGGACGGCGCCGACACGCCGGCGCTGATCGACACCGGCACCTGGGGCTACCTGCGGCTGCGCCGCGCGGAGTACGGCGACGACGACCTGCGCGGCTGGCGCCAGCGCATCGGCGAGCGCGGCTGGCAGCGCTGCTTCCTGTTCTTCAAGCACGAGGACAGCTGCGCCGGCCCTGCCCTGGCCGAGCGCTTCGCCGCCCTCTGACCGCAGCCCCGGGATCCGTCCCGGCTCACTGCCGCAGCGTCAGCACCCAGCGTTCCCAATCCGGCTGGAAGGCGTCCAGGTCGGTGACGCCGAGCGCCGCGCGCAGGTGGGTGGCGCCGGTGGGATCGTCGCCGACGCCCTGCCGGAAGGCGCGGTAGAAGTCCCGCAGCCGGTCCTGCTCCTGCAGCCAGTAGAGCAGGTAGCGCGCCATGGCGTAGTGCAGCCCCGAGCCCGGCCCGTAGAACTCGTCGGTGCCGGTGGCGACCAGCGCCGACAGCCGGACCATCCGCTGCTCGCGGATCGCCTCCTGCAGCCCCTGCAGGCGCCAGTTGGTGAGGCCGCGGATGTGGCCTTCCACCTCGTGGCACTGCTCGAACAGCGAGCCCAGACCCTCGTTGAGCCACGCCGGACAGCGCGGGAAGTCGGCCTCGACGTAGGGATGCACGATCTCGTGCACCAGCGTGCCGCCGCCGGTCTGGATGTTCATGATCAGCGCGCCGTGCCGGGACGAGTAGTAGCCGTACGGCGTCGAGGGGATGTCGCCGAAGATCTGCCGGGCGTGCCTGCGGTAGCTGTCGGCTCCGTCGAACAGCCAGATGGCCAGCACCTGCCGCGGCCGTCGGGCGAAGAAGTCCTGCTCCAGCAGCCGGACCGCCCAGCGCACGGTGTGCGCGGCGCTGCGTTCGACCGCGGCGCGGCCGCCGTCGCCGAGCACCACGAACGGCGGCTCGATCACCGCGTGGAAGCGCGAGCCCTCGCCGAGCACGTCGGGCAGCCGCGCCCGCAGCGCTGCGAGGCAGGCGGCCGGGTCGTCGGCGGCCGCGCTGCCTTGCGGGTCGGCGGCAGGGGCAGGCACCGCGGGGGTGGCGGCAGCCGCGCTGGCGTTCGCCGCTGGTTCCTGGCCGCTGTCGGGCGCGCTCGCCACGGGCGGTCCGCCGCTCGGCGGCGCTGGCTCGGGCCGGCAGCCTGGCAGCGCCAGGATCAGGGCGGCGACGAGGAACGCGGGCGGAACGGGAATGGCGACCATGCGGCGGCGGGGCAACGGCCAGGGGCCGCGGATTCTCCCGCCGGTGCCGCCGTCCGACCAGCGTGGCCCCAGGGCTCGCGGCAGCGCCGAGCCGCGGCACAGCATCTTGGTGCAGGACCCCGCGCATGCACCCGCACTGCCGATGCGATCGTGGCCACCACCGCGCAGTCGGCACCGCCGTCGTGCCGAAGAGAGCTTCGCGGCGCGGGCGCCGGGCAGCCGCCCGTGCTATCCTCACGCCCCGCCAGGATGCGACCATGGCCCCACGAACAAGCTGGAAGGGTTTCCTCAGGCTCAGCCTGATCTCGGTGCCGGTGAAGGCCTTCACCGCCAACAACGCGGGCGAGGAGATCCACCTCAACCAGCTGCACAAGGACTGCAACAGCCGGGTCAAGTACCAGAAGGTCTGCCCCGAACACGGCGAGCTGGCTGCCGACCAGATCGTCAAGGGCTACGAGTACCAGAAGGACCAGTACGTGGTGATCGACCCGGAGGAGGTCGACAAGCTGCGCACCAAGAGCGACCGTTCGGTCAGCATCGACGGCTTCATCGAGCAGGACGCCGTCGACCCGGTCTACTTCTCCGGCAAGACCCACTACCTGCTGCCCGACGGCATCGCCGGCGAACGGCCCTACGCGCTGCTGCACAAGGGCATGGTCGACAACGGCGTCGCCGCCATCGCCCAGGTCGTGATGTCCGGCCGCGAGCAGTTGGTGCTGGTGCGGCCGATGGGGAAGCTGCTGGTGATGACGGGCATCAGCTACGCGGCCGAGGTCAAGCCGGCCAGCGAGTTCGAGCCCGAGCTGCACGAGTTCGAGCCGTCGGCGGAGGAGATGCAGCTCACCAACACGCTGATCGGCGCCACCCGGAAGAAGGAATTCGACCTCGCCCGCTACAAGGACACCTACGCCGACAAGCTGCGCAAGGTGATCCAGCTCAAGATCGACGGCCAGGAGGTCGTGCAGGCGCCGGACCACGAGGAGCCGCGCATCCTGAACCTGATGGACGCCCTGAAGCAGAGCGTGGCGGCGGCGCAGGGGGTCGGCGCGCCGCTGGTGGGCGGCGAGGGCGACGGCGAGGCCGAGGGCGCCGTCGGCGGCCGCAAGGTCGCGCCGAGCGCCGGCAGGCGCAAGGCGCGCGGCAAGACGGAGAGCGGCTAGTCCGTGGCCGCGGCGCCGGGCCTCGATCCCGGCGGCACGCCGGGGCGGCTGCCGGACCGGGTGCCGCCGATGCTGGCGAAGATCGGCCAGCCGTTCGACAGTCCGGAGCACCTGTTCGAGGTGAAGTGGGACGGCGTCCGCGCCGTGGCGATGGTCGAGGGCGATGGCTGGCGCATGCACAGCCGGCACCGCGGCGACCTGGCCGGGCGTTATCCGGAGCTGGACTGCCTGCGCGGGCTGCCGCCCGGCGTGGCCCTCGATGGCGAACTGGTGGTGCTCGGTCCGGACGGCAAGCCCGACTTCCGCGCCGCGCTGGCCCGGGAGGCGGCCCGCGGCGCCCGGGTGGCGCAGGCGGCGCAGCGGCACCGCAGCACCTACGTCGTGTTCGACCTGCTCTACCAGGACTTCGTGCCGCTGCTGGACCGGCCGCTGCGCGAGCGCCGCGTCCGGCTGCAGGACCTGATCGCCGATCTGGGCGAACTGGCGGTGACCTGCCCCGAGGGCGTGCAGGGCGAGGGGCAGCGGCTGTTCGCCGCGGTCACCGCCCAGGGCCTGGAGGGCATGGTGGCCAAGCGTCTCGATTCGCGCTATCGGCCCGGCGAGCGCAGCGACGCCTGGCTGAAGGTCAAGCCGGTGCGCCGGCTGCTGTGCCTGGTGCTGGGCTACGAGCCCGACGGCGAGCGCGACTTCAAGAGCCTGATCATCGCCAGCAACGAGCCCGAGGGCGTGCTGCGCTGCGTCGGCAAGGTCGGCACCGGCTTCGACGCCCGCACCCGCGCCGAGTTGCGCGAACGGCTGTTCCAGGCGCGTCGCAGCGTGCCGCTGATCGACGCGGGAATGACCGGCTGCTGGGTTGAGCCGGGCCTCTACGTGTCCGTATCCTTCCTGGAGTGGACCGCGCACGGCAATCTGCGCGGGCCAGTGTTCACGGGCGTAGTGGACGATGGGTGACGGAATGGCTTCCGCAAGCACGGGCCGCAGCCAGGGAGGCCGGCGATGACCGGCCCGGGGGAAGTGCCGGCCGCGCCGGAGCAACTCCTCAGCGTGCAACAGGTGGCGCGCCTCACCGGGGTGGCGCCGGCGGCGCTGCGCGCCTGGCTCCGCCGCGGGCTGCTGCGGCCGGCGGCGCACCAGGGCCGGCTGCAGTGGTTCGACTTCCGCGCCATCGGCCGGGCCCGGACACTGGCGTGCTTCCAGCGGGCCGGTTGGAGCGCGGCCCGGATCGAGCGAGGCCTCACCTTCGCCACGCGCCATGTGGCGGACGCCGATGCGGCGCTGGCCGGCCTCGCCGAGAGCCTCACGCTGGGCCGGTTGGCGGTCCGCCTGCCCGACGGGCGGGTGGTGGAGCCGAGCGGCCAGCTGCTGCTCGACTTCACCGCCGGCGACGGCGGAGGTCACGGCGTCGCCGAACCGGCGCGGTCGGTCCGTTCGCTCCGTTCGCCGCAGGACTGGTTTGCCAGCGGGGTCGAGTACGAGGCCGCGGGCCGGCTGGAGGAGGCGGTCCGCGCCTACGAACGGGCGGTGCCCGGCGGCGATCCCGAGGTGCTGTTCAACCTGGGCAACTGCCTGCTGTCGTTGCGGCGACCGGAGGAGGCCCGCGCCCGTTTCGCCGAGGCGGTCGCGGCGGAGCCCGACTACGCCGAGGCCTGGAACAACCTCGGCATCGCCGAGGGCGAGCGGGGCCGCGCCGAGGCCGCCATCGCCGCCTTCCGGCGCGCGATCGCCATCGTGCCCCACTACGCCGACGCCCACTACAACCTGGCGGAGGCGCTGGCGGTGGAGGGCGACCTCGCCGAGGCCCGCCGGCACTTCCGCGCCTACCTCAGCTACGACCCCAACAGCCGGTGGGCCGACCAGGTGCGGCAGCGCCTCCTGCAGCTCGACGGCCGCCGCGGCTGACCCGGCGGCGGCGCGGGGTTTTCCTGTCGATCCTTGCCGTGGGGCGTTCGTCTTCTATCCTTGCCGACCCGAAAGGAACCCTAACATGACTCGTCGCCTCGTTGCCCTCGTCTCGCTCCTCGCCTCCCTCGCCGCGCTGCCGGCCCTCGCCGCCCAGGAAGGTCCCCCCGGCCCCGCCGCCGAACTGGCCCGCTTCGACTCCCTGCTGGGTCATTGGGAGGGGACCGGCACCGCCGTCATGATCCCGGGCACCCCGCCGGCGAAGTGGACCAGCACCTCCACCTACCAGAAGGCGCTCGGCGGCCACGTCGTGCAGGAGGACACCGTGGTGACCTTCGAGGGCATGGAGCAGCCGATGGCGTTCCGCGCCTACCTGGGCTGGGACCGGGAGAACCAGGCCTACTACGCCATTGGCATCGGCAACACCGGCGAGGCCAGCAAGGGCGAGGTGACCTTCCTCCCCGACGGCACCCAGTTGCAGCTCAACACCCAGGTCCGCGAGGGCACGCCCTTCGCCGAGCGGGTCCGCCTCAAGGTCGATGGCGACAGCATGTCGTTCGCCATGGAGATGCTGATGCCCGAGGGCTCCTCCCAGGAGTTCGTCACCGGCAGCATGAAGCGCGTCGCCAAGGGCAAGCCGCTGGCGGTGGAGGCCACCGCGGCGATGGCCCCGCCCAGCAGCGAGATCGGCAGGTGCAACCGCATGGCCGGGACCTACGCGGTCACCGGCTCGATGGTGATGATGCCGGGCATGGCGCCGATGAAGATCACCGGCACCGACGTGGTGCGGCCGATCTTCGGCAACACGGTGCTGCAGGTGGTCACCACCGGCCACGCCGAGGGCAGCCCAGAGGCCTACGAGGCCCACGGCTACTTCTGCTGGAACCCGGCGCGGAAGCGCTACCAGCTCCTCTCGGTCGACAACATGGGTCAGGTGGGCAACATGGATGGCTGGTTCGGCGCCGACGGCAAGACCTTCGTGTGCGTCGGCGCGCAGCTCTACATGGGCACGCCGAGCGCGCAGCGCTTCGTGATGCACCTGGACGGGGAGGGCCGGCTCCTGCGCGGCGTGGGCCACAACCTGGTCGGCGACGCGGCGCCGTTCGAGTGCTTCACCTGCGAGTACAAGCGCCAGTAACGCCGGCAGGAACGCCGGCACGACGGGCGCCTGCGGCGGCTCAGCCCTCCCGCAGGACCTGGCCCAGCGCCTCGATCGCCGGCAGCAGATCGTGCGCATCCTGCAGCGCCGGGCGGAACAGGTCGCCCAGGCGCTGCAGCCGTTCCAGGGCCGTGCGCACCGTGAAGTGGCCCGGACTGAGGTCGCCCTCCAGCTCGTCCCAGTGCAGCGGCATCGACACGTGGGCGCCGGGCACCGGCCGGGCCACGTAGGGGGGCACCACGGTCTGGCTCCGCCGGTTCTGCAGGAAGTCCAGGTAGACCCGGCGGCCGCGGCTCCGCGGCAGCCGCTCCACCGTGGCGATGTCGGGCAGCTCCCGCGCCAGCACCCGCGCCACCGCCTCGGTGAACATGCGGGCGTGGTCGTAGGTGTAGCCGGCCTGCAGCGGCACGTAGACGTGCAGCCCCGACTTGCCCGACGTCTTCAGCAGCGGCCGCACGCCGATGCCGCGCAGCAGGCGGCCGGCGGCCCGCGCCACCTTCACCGCGTCGCCGAACGGCGATTCCTTGGCGTCCAGGTCCAGCACGGCGAAGTCCGGCGAGTCGGGGCTCTGCCAGCGCGACAGCCACGGGTGCAGGTCGATGCTGCCGAGGTTGACGAGGTAGAGCAGCGTGTCGCGGTCGTTGCAGACGTGGTGCGGCACCGGCCCCTCGTCGCGGGCGACCGGCACGGTCAGCACCCAGTCGGGCGTGCCCTCCTTGGCCTCGCGCTGGTAGAACGACTTGCCGTCGATGCCGTCGGGGAAGCGGTTCAGGTGCACCGGCCGGTCGCGCAGGTGCGGCAGCAGCAGGTCGGCCACCGCGTCGTACCAGGCAATCAGGTTGCCCTTGGTGATGCCGTCCTGCGGCCACCACACTTTGTCCGGATTGGTGAGCTTCACCCGCGTGCGGAGGACCTGGCCCGCCGGCGCGACCAGGGCCTCCTGCACCGGCGCGCGCGGCGCCTCGGCCGTGGCTCCGGCCTCCGTCACGCGGCGCCAGGCCTCGCTCGGGCCCGGCTGCCAGGGGGCGTCCGCCCGCTTGCCGATCATGCCAGGCAGCCCGGCTCGGGCGATCGCCGCCAGCAGGCCGGTGCCGTTGCCGACGACGTGGTCGACGAACAGCACGCGCTGCGGATGCGGCAGCAGGATCGACCGCAGGGCCGCCTTGCGTTCCAGCAGGGGCAGCCCCCGCAGGTCGTAGTCCTCCCAGTGCAGCAGGTCGAAGGTGTAGTAGACGACGTCCTGCCAGTCGCCGGCCCCGAGCCGCCGGGCCAGCGTGTCGGTGCAGGGCCGGCCGGCCGCATCCAGGGCCACCAGCACGCCGTCCAGCAGGGCCCGTTCGGCCCGCAGCGCCAGCAGTTCCTTCCGCACCGGCACCGGCGCCGCCTCGAGCCCGCGCAGCCGGGCCGCGCCACCGTCCACCTCGGCCAGCAGGCGCAGGCCGGCGAACTCCATCTCGAACAGCCATTCGGGGTCGGTGAACGGCGGATGGCTGCCGCCGCAGGCCATGGGTTCCAGGTCCCCGGGCAACGCCGCCTCCGGCGCCGCCGCCAGGTCCACGCCCAGCGCCGAGTCGCGGCTGCTGCCGGCGTAGCGGTCCTTGCTCTTGAACAGGAGCCAGGTGTTCCTGCCCTGCTGCGTCTTCACCAGATGCCACTCGCCGCGCAGCCGCCGGCCACGCAGCTGCACCTTCACCTCGCCCTTCTGCATCGCCTCGGCCCAGTTCCTGATCTTCACCAGCCGATAGCGCCCCCGATCCCAGATGCCCATGGTGCCGCCGCCGTATTCGCCGCGGGGGATGCGGCCGTGGAAGTGTTCGTACTCCAGCGGGTGATCCTCGGTCTGCACCGCCAGCCGCTTGTCCGCCGGCATGTAGGAGAAGCCCTTGGGCACCGCCCACGACCGCAGCACGCCATCGACCTCGAGGCGCAGGTCGTAGTGCAGGTTGCGCGCCTCGTGCCGATGGATGACGAACACCGGCTCGGCGGGCGTCGGCCGCAGTTCCCCCGGCGCTGGCTCCGGCGTGCGCGCGAAGTCGCGCTTCCGGCGGTACTCGTCGAGGGGGGAGGCCATCGCGGGGGGGATTGGTACAGGGCCGTTGCAGGGCGCGGGTGGTGCCGCGGCGCCGGGTGCCGTAACCACGCGCGCCAGACGAACCTGCAACATAACGGAGAACCACGATGCGACACCTGATCACCCTCTGCTGTCTCGGCCTCGCCGCCCTCCTGCCCGCCCAGCGCGGCCAGCGGGGCGAAGGCCCGAAGCCCCTGCCGCGCGCCGAGGCGGAAGCCCGGCCCGGCCGGCCGATGCCCCGCCCCGAGCTGCAGGAGCGGCTCCAGGAACTGCGCCGGCGCGCGGCTGAGTTGCGCGAGCGGGCCGCCGAGCGGCAGGAGCCCGGGCGCGGGGTCCGCACCGGCGAGATGCGCGAGCGGCTCCGCGAGCGGCTCGAGGCCCGGGGCGGCTTGCGCGGCCAGCGGCCCGGCCAGTTCCGCGGCGAACCCGACCGGCGGGCCCGCCTCCGCGCCATGGTGCTGCGGCTGCGCCAGCACGGCGCCTTGCGCGGGCCGCAGCCGGACCGGTTCCAGGGCCGCTTCGAGGGGCGCTTCCAGGGCGGGCGGGGGATGACCCTGGGCGGCGGCCGGGACCTGCGTGGTCCGGGCTCCCGGCAGGGACCGGCGCGCGGGCCGGGGCGCGGCCGGCGCTGACAAGCCTGGTGCAATGCGCCGGGTGGGGGCCGCGGTCCAGGGTCGTAATCTGCGGCCTCGGCCCCATTCCCCGGAAGGCACCACATGAAGACCCTGTTCTGCGCCACCACCCTCCTGTTCGCCGCCCTCCTGCCCGCCCAGCGCGGCACCGATCGCCCGCGGCCCGACCAGCCCCGCTCCGAGCGGGCCCAGGCCGAGCTGAAGAAGCTGGAGCAGCGCATGGAGCAGCTGCAGAAGGAGATGGCCGAGCTGCGCAAGCGGATGGCCGAACTGCGGGGCGAGACCGATCGTCCCCGCGACGGCGAGCGCGGCACGAAGGGCGAAGGGCGCGGCAAGGGCGAGGGGGAGCGCGGCGGCGAGAAGGGCGGCAAGGGCGAGGGCGGCGGCGACCGCCGCGGCTAGATCACCCGCCTGGAAAACCTGCCGGTTCTTCGCGCGGTCCGGCAGGCCTCCGTAGACTCGTCCGGCTCATCCCCCGGAACGAATCATGAAGCATCTCCGCGCCTTCCCCGCAGTCCTCCTCCTGAGCGCGCTCGCCGCGCCGGCCCTCGCCCAGCAGCACAAGGAACTCGGCCGCATCTGGCCGTTCGATTCGGTGCCGATGGGCTGGCTGCAGGAGGCCTACGACTTCCAGCCCAGCCAGGAATGGCTCGACCACGCCCGGCTGAGCTCGGCGCGCTTCGGTCGCGGCTGCTCGTCGTCGTTCGTCAGCCCGCACGGGCTGATCATGACCAACCACCACTGCGCCCGGGACCAGATCGCCAAGGCCAGCCCCGCGGACCAGGACTGGCAGAAGGACGGCTACTACGCCGGCAGCCACGACCGCGAGGTCAAGCTGGAGGGCCTGACCGTGCAGCAGCTGGTCGGCATCCGCGACATCACCAAGGAGGTGGCCCAGGGTGACGACGGGAAGGACCTGATCGCCCAGATGAAGGAGGCCCAGCCGCAGTTCGACCACCAGCTGGTGCAGCTCTATCAGGGCGGCGTGCAGCAGGTGTACAGCTACAAGATCTGGGACGACATCCGGCTGGTCTGTGCGCCGCACGGTCAGAGCGCCCACTTCGGCGGCGACCCGGACAACTTCACCTACCCGCGCTGGGGTCTCGACTTCACCTTCGTGCGCGCGTACGTCGACGGCAAGCCGGCCGACACCAGCAAGCACTTCTTCCAGTGGAAGACGGCGGGTGCCAGCGAGGGCGAGCTGGTGTTCGTCACCGGCAACCCGGGTTCCACCGGCCGCCTGCAGACCCTGGCCCAGGTCGAACACCTGCGCGACGCGTTCTATCCGCTGACCCTGCAGGTGGTGGACCAGCGCCTGGCGACGGCGCGCAAGGCCGCGGCGCAGAGCGACGAGAAGCGCAAGGAGCTGCTGCCGCAGATCCTCAGCCTGGAGAACACCCAGAAGGCGTTCCGCGGCTACCTGGACGGGCTGAAGAACCCGCGGATCATCGAGATCAAGCGGAAGGCCGAGGCGGCGGTGCGCGAGAAGGTGGCGGCGGACCCGGCGCTGCAGGAGAAGTACGGCGACGCCTGGGACAACCTGGCGGCGATCGCAGAGGAGAAGACCACGCTGATGATGGCCCGCTCGCGGGGCGAGGCCGACCAGGGCGAGGTGCAGGCCAGGCTGCAGGCGCTGCAGGCGAAGGAGCGGCAGGAGGGCAAGCGGATCGGCGAGGCGTTCTACGCGGTCTACGGCAAGGCCATTCCGCCGGATGCGACGCTGACCCTGCGGCTGTCGGACGGCGTGGTCAAGGGCTTCCCGATGAACGGCACGCTGGCGCCGCACTTCACCAGCCTGTTCGGGCTGTATGCGCGCAACACCGAGTTCGGCAACAAGTACCCGTTCGACCTGCCGCAGGTGTGGCTCGACAAGATGAAGGACCTGGACCTGACCACGCCGTTCAACTTCGTCGCCACCTGCGACATCATCGGCGGCAACAGCGGCAGCCCGGTGATCGACAAGGACCAGAACGTGGTCGGCCTGATCTTCGACGGCAACATCGAGATGCTGGGCAACAACTACGTGTTCGACGACCAGGTGGCCCGCTCGGTGGCGGTGCACCCGGCGATCATCATCGAGTCGCTGCGCAAGGTGTACGGCGCCGGCAAGCTGGCCGACGAGATCGAGGGCAAGGGCAGGAAGGGCGGCGGCGCGGCCGCGCCGGGCCGCAAGCCGCAGAAGGCCGGCGCCGCGGGCCGCTAGGCCCGGCCGGCTAGTTCTGGCCGGTACGCTCGGGCGCCTCGGCGCCCTTGCCGTTGCCGGCCGCACCGTTGCGGCCCTGCGCCCGCGTGCGGCGCAGGTAGATGGGTTCCTCGCCCTGCTTGGGCAGCCCGGCCAGGTCGAGGACCCGCTCCATCAGGCGGACGCGTTCCTGCATGGCCAGGGACTCCACCGGCACGTAGGGCACGGCGAACATCTCGAGCATCAGCTTGACCATGCCGTCGATGCGCACGACCTCCTCCCACTGCAGGCCGGCGCGGACGCCGTCCTCGACCACCAGCTCCTGGTGCGGGCGCAGGAAGAAGACCAGGCCGCCGCGCACCCATTCCATGTAGTCGCGCAGGCGCGGGTCGCGGAAGACCTCGCCCAGGATCGTCGAGTGGTGGGCGGCGTAGGCGAGGTTGCAGAAGGCGCGGTCGCTGACGAACGGGCCGGTGACCTGGCGTTCGGCCTCGATCTGGCGGGCGAAGACCTCGGCCTGGTAGCGATTGACGAGGTCGACGTCGGCGCGCAGGCGGTCGAGCTGGGCCTCCATCTCCGCGAGCACGCCGCGGGCCACCTCGGCGATCATCGGCACCCCGTAGCGGTCGCGGACCCAGCGGGCCAGCGTGGTCTTGCCGGTGGCGTGCGAGCCCACGAGGTAGATGCGGATCGGGTCGGCGGCGGGGCGACGCATGGGGGACTCCGGGGATGGGTGGACCGACGGATGGTAGGTGGGCTGCCGCGGGCGCACAACGCCTGGGGGTCAGGCGCTGGCTTCGCCCTCGTCCTTGCGGCCCTCGTCGCGGCGGCCGCGCCGGCGCTTCCGGGGTTTGCCAACGGGCAGCGCGGCGTGCGCCGCCAGCGCCTTGCGGGCCCGGGTCGCCACCGATTCCTCGGTGAACAGCTCGGCGACCACGGTGGCCGGGGCCTGCAGGGTCTGCACCAGCAGGTCGGTCAGGACCGCCGTCGGCGTGCCCTCGGGCAGGGGCAGCGGCGCCTCGACGCGCGCGTTGGCGGCCTGCTCGAGCAGGGGTCGCAGTTCGGCGGCGTCGTCCGGCGTCGGCGGCACCTCCTGGAAGGGCAGGCAGCGGACCTGGCGGTAGAGGCGGTCGGAGGGCACCTCCAGCAGGCGCACCCGCTGCAGGCCGAGCAGCCAGACGTGGAAGCGTCCATCGGGCAGCTTCTCGTGACGCAGGATCTCGCCGAGACCGGCCACCGGCAGGACCGGCGGCGCCTCGGTGGGCAGGGCGTCGGCGGCGGACTCCAGCAGGCTGGCGATCACGATCCGGCCGGCGGTGTCGAGGCAGTCCTCGATCATCTGCCGGTAGCGCGGCTCGAAGACGTGCAGCGGCATGACCTGGCCCGGGAACAGGAACGCCCCCGGCAGCGGGAACATCGGGATCGGGCCAGGCGGCAGGGCGGACTTCACGAGGCCATTGTCAGCCGAACGGCGGCAAAAGCCCAGGTACCCCGTCGAGTCGGTCGAGCCGTGGAATTCACAGGTCGTGCCAGCCCTCGATGCCGCGCAGCGTGGCGAGGCGCTCGGCGCCGAGCAGCCAGCGCTGCCATTCGGGCAGCGCGAGGCCGTGGCGGCGGACCTGCGCGGCGGCGGTGGCGCCCCAGGCGGCATCGCCGAGCCGGTGCATGTGCAGCGCCGCCAGCCACCAGGGCCGCGGGTCGCGTTCGAGGAGCTGGGCGCGCTCGAACAGCTGCATCATCGGCTGCACCAGGCCGGAGCCGGCGGCGAGGCCCGCCGGCGTGGTGTCGTCCAGCGCCAGGAAGGCCTCGGCGAAGGCTTCCTCGGCGGCGTAGCGCACGGCGGCGCGGAGCTGGCCGCGGGCCTCCAGCCGCCGGCGGAGATCACCGAAGTGCTGCGGCAGCTGCCGCTGCAGCCGCCGGTGCGGGTGATCCCAGACCTGGGCGATCGCCGCCTCGTGGTCGCCTTCGGCGAAGGCGACGCCGGACAGCAGCACCTGGGCCTCGCTGTCGCCGGGGTCGAGCCGCAGCGCGGAGCGGGCGGCCTCGCGGGCCTCGGCGAAGCGACCGGCCGTCAGCAGGAGTTCGCCGTGCAGCAGGTGCAACGCCACGTCGTGCGGTCGCAGGGCCAGCGCGGCGCCCACCGCGGCCAGGGCCCGGGTGGGGTCGCCGGGGGCGAGTTCCTGGGCCAGCAGCTGCAGGTAGCGGCTCTCCCAGGGTTGCACCGCGAGGGCACGGTGCAGTGGCGCGGGTTCGGCGCGGCCGCCGGCGGTGCGGGCCTGCTGGTAGGCGGCGAACAGCGTGTTGCCGAGCAGGGGCAGCAGGCCCAGCGTCACCAGCACGACGCCGACGAGGCGGCGGAGCGGCGCGCGGGTGCCGGCGCCGGGCGGCGGCGGCGTCGAGGGCACGGCGGTGCCGAGGATCGCCAGGGCCACCGCCGGCGCGTTGCCGAGCGGACTGCGCACCAGCATCAGGGCGGCGAACGCCAACCACGGCGCCAGCCCGTGCGGCGAGGCCAGGCCGCCACGCGACCGCGCCAGCAGGAACCAGAGCAGGAGCAGGAAGCCCGGCACGCCGTGTTCGACCAGCACCTCCAGGTAGTCGTCGTGCGCGGTCCGCACCTCGGTGCGGAACTGGCGGTCGAACGACGACAGCTCGATCTCCTGCTGGGTGCGGTGCCGCGGGTACTCGATCTGGAACTGGCCCAGCCCGTGGCCGAGCACCGGCCGTTCGGCGAACAGCCCGGCGGCGCCGCGGGCGATCTCCCAGCGCACCGCCAGGGTGGAGGGCTCGGCCGGTGGCGTGCCGGCCGCGGCCGGGTCCGCCGGCGGCGGCGCCGGGCGCGGCAGCAGCACGCCGCCGGTCCCGCCCAGGGCGGCGAGCGCGATCACCAGGAGCAGCGGCCCGCGGCGCGACCGCGGCGCCGTGCCCAGCAGCCAGAGGGCCGCCAGCGGCAACGCCACCAGGCCCGAGCGGGAGCCGTTGACGCCGAGGTAGGCGGCGGCGGCCACGGTGGCCCAGGGACCGAGGCCGAACGGAACCGTGCGGGCGGTCCAGGCGCCCAGCACCAGGGCCGCGGCCACCGCGGTGGCCTCGCTGGCCACGTTCAGGTTGCCGAAGGTGCTGACCGGGGCCAGCGCGCTGTCGTAGCCGGGCACCAGCACGACGCCCGCGGCCTGCAGCAGGCCGTAGGCGCTCCAGGCGAGCAGCGCCGGCGCGGTGGCGCGGCCCCAGTCGACGCCTCGGAGGGCGGCTGCGCCCTGGCCCATGACCAGCAGCAGGAGCAGGGCGAGGAGCCAGAGGCCCCGTTCGAGCGCCGGGGCCAGGACGCCCCCGGCCAGCACGGTGCCGCCCACGCCCCACAGCAGCAGCAGCAGCAGCGGCCGGACCCCGGCGGCGGTCCGTGGCAGCCGCGGGCAGACGATGAGCATTGCGCCCAGCAGGCCGAGCAGGAGGCCGCGTCGGACCTGCTCGAAGTCGAGCCAGAACGGGTGGAAGGGCAGCGCCAGCAGGGCCACCAGCGCCGCGGGCAGCCAGCCGGCCCGGCCCGCCGTCATGTCCGGGCTTCCCGCTCGTCGAACTTGAGGATCGCCTCCACGAAGGCTTCGACCCGGAACGGCTCCAGGTCTTCCAGTCCCTCGCCGATGCCGACGAACTTGACCGGCACCGGCAGCACCGAGCGGATGCCGAACACCGCGCCGCCCTTGGCGGTGCCGTCCATCTTGGCCAGGATCAGACCGGTCACCGGCGCGGCCTTCTGGAACTCGCTGGCCTGGCGGATCGCGTTCTGGCCGGTGGTCGCGTCCAGCACCAGCAGCGTCTCGTGCGGCGCGTCGGGCACCTGCTTCTGGATCACCCGCACGACCTTCTTCAGCTCCTCCATCAGGTTCTTCTGCGTGTGCAGGCGGCCGGCGGTGTCGAGGATCAGGTAGTCGACCTTGCGGGCCACGGCGGCGGCGACGGCGTCGAACGCCACCGCCGCCGGATCGGCACCGGTGGCCTGCTTGACGATCGGCACCTGCAGCCGACTGGCCCACAGGCTGAGCTGCTCGACGGCGGCGGCCCGGAACGTGTCGCCGGCGCCGAGCAGGACCGAATGGCCCATGCCGCGCAGGTGCGCCGTGAGCTTGGCGATCGAGGTGGTCTTGCCGCTGCCGTTGACGCCGACCACCAGGATCACCGTCGGCGGCCGGCCCGCCGCCGCCAGCGGTGCCTCGGCGCCGGCCAGCAGCGCGAGGAGCTGCCGGCGCAGGAAGGCCGGCACCTCGGCGACCTCCTTGACCTCGCGGGACCGCCAGGCGGCCTTCAGGGCGTCGACGACCTGGGTGCCGACCGGGCCGAGGTCGGCCTGGTAGAGCACCGCCTCCAGTTCGTCGAGGAAGGCCTCGTCGAGCTTGCGACCGAACGCGAACAGGCGCGAGAAGCCGCGGGCCAGCGCCTCGCGCGTGCGCCGCAGTCCGGAGAACAGCTTGCCGAACACCATGCCGGGTCCGCCGCGGGCCTCAGGCCTGCTGCTCGGCCGGGCGGGCGGCCTTGGCCTCCTGCTCCAGATCGATGCGGATCCGGTCGAGGATGCCGTTGACGAAGCCGCCGCTGTTGGCGGTCCTGAACTTCTGGCCCAGCTCGATCGCCGCGTTGATGGTGACCTTCGGCGGGATGTCCGAGCAGTGGGTGAGCTCGTAGATCGCCATGCGCAGCACGTTGCGATCGATGATCGCCATCCGCTTGAGGTCCCAGTTGCGCGCCACCAGCCGCAGGCGCTGGTCGAGTTCGTCGCGGTGGGTGAGGGTCCCCTGCAGCAGGCGCAGGGCGAAGGTGCGCACCTCGTCGTCGTCCTTGCTCTCGTCGGCGACCAGCGCCGCCAGGTCGCGGCCCAGTTCGCGCTCGTAGCCCTCGCCGCGAACGTCGAACTGGTAGAGGAGCTGGATGGCGATCTCGCGGGCGCGAGTCCGGCGACGTTGGGGCTGGGTCATGACGAAGAGCGATCCCGGGGAAGTGGGAGGGCAACAGGGTAGCGGAAGTCGCCGCGGGCTCAACGGCCTGCCGGCGGCATTCCCGCGTCCCGGTCCGACCGGACCGGTGGCAAGGCGCCGAGCCGATCGCGCAGATCGGCCATCTCCAGGGCGGCCAGGGCGGCGTCCTCGCCCTTGTTGCCGGCACTGCCGCCGGCCCGGTCGAGGGCCTGCTGCAGTTCGGCGCAGGTGAGCAGTCCGAAGCCGATCGGCACGCCATGGTCGAGCTGGGCCCGCAGCACGCCCTGGGTGGCGCCGTCGCAGACGTTACCGTAGTGGTCGGTGCCGCCGCGGACCACCGCGCCCAGCGCGACGATGGCGTCGAAGCGGCCCGAGCCGCCGAGCCAGTGGCAGCACTGCGGCAGTTCGAAGGCGCCGGGCACGTGGCAGACCGTGACGTCGTCGTCGGCGACGCCGGCGGTGCGCAGCGCGCCGAGCGCGCCCGCCAGCAGGCGGTCGGTGACGACCTCGTTGAAGCGGGCGACGGCGATCGCCACGCGGCGGCCGCGGCCGCGGACTTCGCCCCGCAGGGTGTGGACCATGGCCGGCAGCCTAGGTCCGCGGCAGGGCGGAAGCGAGGGCGGCGTTCAGCGGCCGATGCCGAGCGGCAGGGCCTTCTGGAACACCGACGGTTCCAGGTAGGTGAACTCGTGGCGCACGTTCAGCAGGCTCTCCGACTCGCCCACCAGCAGCATGGCGCCGGGGTGCATCAGGCGGTGGCAGTGCTGCAGCGTGGTCTCCTTCGCCGCCTGATCGAAGTAGATCATCACGTTGCGCAGGAACACGAAGTCGAACGGGCGGGAGCGCAGCGGCCGCAGCAGGTTGTGGGGTTCGAAGCGGACCAGCGCCGCGAGCTTCGGGTCGAAGCGGTGCTGGTCGTGGCCATGGGGCTGGAAGTAGCGCAGGCGCACGTCGGCGGGCACCTGCGCCAGCGCGTAGGGCCGGTAGAGGCCCGCCCTGGCTTCGTGCAGCACCGCCATGCTGAGGTCGGTGCCGAGGATCTCGATCTGCAGGCCGTTCATGGCGTCGCCGAGTTCCTGGTGCAGGACGATGGCGGCGGTGCAGGCCTCGGCGCCGTTGCTGGCGGCGGCGCTCCAGATGCGCAGGCCGTTACGGCGGGCGTCGCGGTCGTGGCGACGCTCGCGGACCCAGGCGCGGAAGACCTCCCAGTGCCTGGGGGCCCGGAAGAAGTAGGTCTCGTTGGTGGTGACCGCGTCGAGGAACTCCTGCATCTCGGCGGCGGCATCGGGCTGGCCGAGCAGACGGAGGTACTCCCGGTAGGACGCGAGGCCGCGGGCCTTCAGGCGGCGCCGGATCCGGTTGCTGAGCAGGGCGCACTTGGCATCGGGATAGTGGATCCCGGCGACCTGGTGGATCAGGTCGCGGAAGCGGCCGAACTCGGCGGGGGTGAGGTCGCGCTCCATGAGTCTGCCTCCTGGATCGGCAGCGTCGGGGGTCGGAGTCCTGGCGGGTGGATCGCGCCCATCCCATCGGGCTGATCGGGGCGACGACGGCGGCGCGTGGCTCCGCATTCCGGAGGCCTTTGCTGTTGCGGCGCCGGTACGCGCCGAGCATCGTGCCCGCCGATGACGATCGAGGTTGCCTTCTTCGTGGCCTTGGTGGCCACCGTCGGGCTGATGCTGGGCGCCCTGGTGGCTGGCCTGCGGCGCTGGCGCCGCCTGCACCTGTGGCTCGGGCCGCTGACCCTGGTGGGGCTGGCGGTGGCGGTGGTGCTGGCCCTGCGGCTGGGTCAGGCCTGGCAGTTCCCGCCGGACGCCATGCGCATCCACCGGGTGTTCGCCATCACCGCGGCGGGGTCGGCCGTGCTGGTGGGCGTGACCGGCGTCCTGCTGCTGCGGCGTCCGGCGGTCCGGCGCTGGCATCGCCGGGCGGTGGCGGTGTTCGTGCTGACGGCGCTGTGCGCCACCGGCACCGGCTTCTGGATCTGGACCGGCGCCGTGCCGCGCTGAGTCCCGGGCCGGCGGTCTACACCGCCTTGATGACCGAGATCGACACGTCGTCGTCGTAGCTGGTGCGGCCGGTGAACTGCTTGAGGCTCGCCAGCACGGCGTCGAGGATCGCCGCCGACGGCTGCC
This sequence comes from uncultured candidatus Brocadiaceae bacterium, assembly GCA_964565715.1. Classification (GTDB taxonomy): domain Bacteria; phylum Planctomycetota; class UBA1135; order UBA1135; family UBA2386; genus CAZMGG01. The sequence continues at coordinate 42,068 of CAZMGG010000025.1, forward strand.
CGGCGTTGGCCTTCACCGCCGCCGCCAGCCGGCCCTCCTCGAACATGTCGAGCTCGCGGTCGGTGGCCTCGGTCACGCCGTCGGTGTAGAGCACCATGATGTCGCCGGCGTTCAGCGTGGTGGTCTCGCTCTCGTAGTCGGCGCCATCGACGAAGCCGAGCGGCGGGCCGTGGCTGTCGACCTGGTCGAAGGCGCCTGTGGCGGCGCGGTAGATCAGCGTCGGGTTGTGCCCGGCGCTGGCCACCACCATGCTGCGGCTGGTCGGGCACATCCGCAGGGTGACCGCGGTGATGAACATGCCGGTGGCGCCGACCTCGTCGTGGACGGCGCTGTTCAGGCGCCCGAGCAGCTCGGCGGGCGCCGTGCGCGGCGCCTCGGCCCGGTAGGTCGAGCGGAAGCTGCTCATCAGCAGCGCCGAGTTGATGCCGTGGCCCGACGCGTCGGCGATCAGGCCGCAGATCTCGCCGGTCTCGGTCTGCAGCAGGTCGAGGTAGTCGCCGCCGATGTTCTGGGCGGCGATCGAGCGCCAGGCGAAGTCGAGGCCGGCCACCGCCGGCGCCTTGCGCGGCAGCAGCCGGCGCTGGATCGTCTCGGCGATCGCCAGCTGCGTCATGATCTCGCGGTTGCGGACGCTGGCGGCCTCCAGCGACAGACGGTGCAGTAGCGCGGCGCCGAGCTGGCCGAGGCTGCTCAGCCGTTCGAGCTGCTGCTTGGAGTCCTTCGGCGAGGCGTTGACGTTGAACAGCACGCAGACGCCGGCGACGATGCCGTGGTAGCGCAGCGGCATCGCCACCAGGTTGGTGAGGATCTCCGGCAGGCCGGTCGGATCGAGGCCGCCGAGGCCCGGGTCCTCCTCGCGGTAGGCGATGAAGGCGGGCCGGTCGAGCAGGCAGCGGGGCCATTCCTTGCCGTCCTGGCCCTGGAAGCCCTGCAGCAGCATCTCCGGGATGCCCAGCGTCTGGGTGAGCACCAGCCCGGAGTCGAGCTTGCCGACCTCGCTCAGCACGTAGAGCGCGCCGGCGGTGGCCTGGATCATCGTGGTGGCGAGACCGATCAAGCGGGCGGAGATCGCCTCGTGATCGCTCTCCTGGAACAGCACGATGCCCTCCTCGAGGGCCTGCAGGCTGGCGCAGTAGTGGTCGGTGGCCTGACGGCCTTCCTCGTTGAGCGTGAGGTTGACCAGGGCGACGCCGTAGTGGGCCAGCATCGCGGTCAGCACCCGTTCCTGCTCGGTGGTCGGCTGCGCGTCGAGCAGCAGGATGCCCAGCTCGAGGTTGCGGTAGCGGATCGGGTAGCGGCGGCCCTGGGGCAGGAGCCAGGCCGCGGGGTCGATCGGGTCGCCCATGGTGAACGGGCAGCCGCCGCCCACCACCATCTGGGCGACGTGGGTGCCCTTCTGCGGCCCGGGCATGCACAGCGCCATGTCGGTGGCGGGCAGCAGGCGCACCAGCTTGCAGGCCAGTTCGCGGTCGAGGTCCTCCCCGGATCGGCAGAGGTGCAGGCCGGCGAGATCGACGGCCTCGTGCCAGTGATCGACCTGACAGACGGCGGGCATGGTGGTCATGGCAACGTTCCTCAGGTCGCCAGTGCGCCGAGCGAGTTGACCGCCTCTTCCATGGCCCGCATGGCCTCGGTCCTGGCCTCGTCCCAGTCGGCGCCGGCGAGGCCGAGGGCGGCGAGGTCGGTGTCGAGGTAGATCGGCGGCGGCGCCCGGCCCGGCAGGTAGCCGTTGCCCTGCTCGTGGGCGATGGTGTCGGCGAGGCGCACCACCGCCACCGACTTCGGGTGGTTGGTCGGCGAGCCGTCGTGGTGGGCCTTGATGACCTCCTGCACGTCGGCGCTGAGGTTCCACTTGGCGGTGACCAGGGCGCCGGCCTCGGTGTGGTCGATGCCGATCAGCCGCGTCTCCAGGTCGCAGGTGCTCTCGTTGGGCTGCACCTGGCCGCTGGCGTCGTTCAGGTAGGAGACCAGCAGCAGCTTGCCGATGTCGTGCAGCAGTCCGGCAACGAACATCTGCTCGGCGACCTCGGTGCCCAGCTTGCAGTGGCGGGCCAGGAACTTGGCGCCGGCGGCGACGCAGGCGGCGTGCAGCCACAGGCCCTTGGGATTGTGGCCGTAGACCGAGAAGTCGCGCTGCAGGAACTTGGCGGTGCTGTTGGCCAGCACCAGGCTGCGGATGCCGCGGAAGCCGAGCACCATCACCGCGTCCTTGATGGACTTGATGGCGCGGTTGAGCCCGTAGAAGGGCGAGTTGACCATCGCCAGCATCTTGGCGACCAGCACCTGGTCGCTCTGCAGGTGCTTCTCCAGGTGGTGCGGTTCGGTGTCGCTCTTGTTGAGCAGCTCCAGCAGCCGCACCACGAAGTCGGGCAACGGCGGGATCAGGTCGCTCTTGTGCAGGATCTCGCGGCGGGTGCGCTCCTGCAGGGCCAGGTTGCTGAGGGCGGAGTTGGTCATGAGCTCGGGGCGGGCGACCGCCAGGGTGGTTTTCGGCAGGGCCCCGGGCATCGCTTAAGACCGGAAACCGGACTTCGCGCCGGACCCGGTGGCCGCCCGCGGCGAACCGCCGTTGGGATCAAGCCGGGGGCGCCGCTTGCCGATAGCCGGCAACATGCTGATCGCCCCGGAACGGGACCTGCCGGTCCTTGGCGAGGCGGCGGCCCCGACGGGACCACCGGCCGCCGGCGGGGGCATCGACCGGCCACGCGCCGTCTTCCGCCTCCGCGAGGCCGGCCGCCGGCCGATGCCGGCCGGGTCGCGGTTCGCCCTCGACCTGCTGCTGGGCGGCACGGTGATGGCGCTGCTGCACCTGTTCGTCGTGCAGGTGTCGGTGGTGCGCGGCCACTCCATGGAGCCGTCGCTGCACGACGGCGACCGGCTGGTGGTCGATCGCGTCGCCTACAGCCTCGCCGAGGTCGGCCGCAACGAGATCGTCGTGCTGCGCTGCCCGCGCAACCCGGCGGTGGACTTCGTCAAGCGGGTGGTGGGCCTGCCCGGCGACGTGGTGGAGATGCGCAGCGGCCGGGTCTACGTGAACGGCGCCCTGCAACTCGGCGACTTCGAACCGGTGGCCGACGACGCCGAACTGGCGCCGACGGTGGTGCCCGAGGGTCACTACTTCGTGCTCGGCGACAACCGGCCGGTGAGCAGCGACAGCCGCGACTTCGGGCTGGTGGCCCAGGACCTGCTGCGCGGCCGGGTGCGCGCCCGGTTCTGGCCGCCGGAGCGGCTCGGCCTGTTCTGACCGCCGCGCCGCCGCGGTAGAGTGCGGCCGCATGAAGCCGCAGGACGGTCCGGTGGTGGTGGTGGGCGGTGCCGGCGGGATCGGCGCGGCGATCGCCCAGGACCTCGGCGGGCGCGCCGTGATCTGGTCGCGACGGCACGGCGTCGACGCGGCCGAACCCGACCAGGTGGCGGCGGCGACGGCGCGGCTGCTGCAGGAACGTGGCCCGCCGTGGGGGCTGGTGCAGGCGGTCGGCGACTTCGTCGAGGCGCCGCTGCTGACGGGACCGGCCGACCAGCTGGCGCAGATGGTGCGCAGCAACCTGGCGACGACCTTCCACGTGACGCGGGCGCTGGTGCCGGCGATGGCGGCGGCCGGGCGCGGCCGCGTGGTCCTGTTCGGCGCCGCCGGGGCCGCGTCGGACCGGGCCATGACCCGGGCGCCGGTCTACTTCGCGGTGAAGGCGGCGCTGGTGCGGCTCAGCCGCTCGCTGGCCGCCGAGGTCGCCGCCCGCGGCGTCACGGTCAACGTGGTGTCGCCGGGGCTGATCCACCACCCGGACAGCCATCAGGCGAGCCAGGCGCGCATGCTGGCGCGGGTGCCGGCCGGGCGGCTCGGCACGCCCGAGGACGTGGTCGGCCTCGTGCGCTGGCTGCTGTCGGAGGCCGCGGGCTACGTCACCGGCCAGGATCTCACGATCGACGGTGGGCTGAGCCTGCAGGGCTGATTGCGGGCCGGCGCCATGGCAAGGGCGGCACCGGACGCAGCAGCGTAGTCGCCTCGGCCAAACGGCCGGCGCGGCTCGCCCGGCGCGGTAGCATCGGAGGTCGCATGTCCCGCGCCGTCCGCCTCGCCGCAGCGCTGACGCTGTCCAGCGCCCTCGCCCTGCTCCCGGCCCAGGGCGCGCCGGTGCAGGGCAGCGGCCCGCTGGGCGGTGCGCCGGTACCGGCGCCGGCCATCGCGCTCCGCCACTTCGACGTGGCGGCGGCCGCCGTGCAGGACGTCACGCTGCTGCCCGGGCCGTCGGGCAGCCTGATCGGCGAGGTGGAGCTGGGGGGCGTCCAGCGGGTGCTGCACCTGTTCCCGCACGACGTGCGGGCACCGGGCTTCCGGCTGCTGTTGCGCGATGCGCAGGGCGAACGGCCGGCGCCGCTGCCGCCGTCGGTGACCTTCCGCGGCGCGGTGGCCGGCGATCCGGCGGCGATCGTCGCCGCCGGCTGCTGGGATCTGGGCCTGCGCGCGGTGGTGCGGCTCGGCGACGGCGCCGAGTTCGGCATCGCGCCGCTGCGGTCCTGCGATCCCACCGCGACCCCGGCCCGGCACGTGGTCTGGTCGATGGCCGATGCGCGCAACCTGGCGGTGGCCTGCGGCACGGCCCACCAGGCCGGCGTGCCGGCCGCGACCGGCGGCCCCGACAACCTCACGATCTGCGAGTTCGCCATCGACGCGGACCACGCGTTCTTCCAGTTCCATGGCAACGCCACCGCCGTGCACAACGACGTGACGACGCTGCTGAACGCGGTGGACGCGGCCTACCAGAACGACCTGCAGATCACCCATCTGCTGACCGGGCTGGTGGTGTGGACGGGGCCCGATCCCTACACCACGATCGATCCGACGGGGCTGCTGGCGCAGTTCGCGGCGTGGTGGAACGCCAACCAGGGCGGCGTCCCCCGCGACCTCGCCCACCTGCTGACCGGCCGCAACCTGCAGGGGCTCACCGTCGGGCTGGCCTACGTCGGCTCGGTGTGCGGGGCCGGGGCCTACGGCCTGTCGGAGACCACCTACACCAACAACTTCAACCTGCGGACGAAGCTGATGGCGCACGAGATGGGGCACGGCTGGGGCGCCAACCACTGCGATGGCGACCCGGACTGCGGGATCATGTGCTCGAGCCCCGGCTGCGGCAGCAGCGGCTTCGGTTCGCGGTCGCGCGCGGTGATCGGCGCCTTCCGCGCCACCCGCAACTGCCTGCAGTTCCCCAACGTGGCCCCGGCGATCACCGCGGTGACGCCGGCCACGGTGGGGTCCTTCCAGCCCGTCGAGGTGACCCTCACCGGCAGTGCCTTCAACGGCGCCAGCGCGGTGCAGATCGGCCCGGTGACGATCCCACGGGCCCAGTTCGCCCTGATCGACGATCGCACGATCCGGGTGACGCCGCCGCGCGGGCTGCCGATCGGCAGCGCCGCGGTCACGGTGACCAACGCCGCCGGCACCAGCCCGGCGGTGGGCCTGGGCTACACGGCGGCGGTGCCGCCGGTGCTGCAGGCGCCGGCCGGCGTGTTCGGCGGCCTCACCGCGCGCTTCGACTTCGCCGCGCGGCCGGCGCATCCGTGGGTGCTGGTGGCGGCGCTGGGGCCCGCGACCCACGCGGTGCAGGGCGTGCCGGTGCTGCAGAACCTGTCGCTGCTGTCGATCGGCACGTTGGACGCCGCCGGGATCGGCTCCTGGCAGGTGCCGGTGCCGCCGGGGCTGGGCGGGCTGGTGATCCATACGCAGATGATCGAGGGCGATCCGGTGCAGCTCCTGCTGCTGGGATCGTCGCCGGTGCGGCAGGTGGTGTTCTTCTTCTGACCGGCCCGGCGGGTATCGTGCGGCGCAGGAATCCGCATGAACGACCGCCTGCGACAGCTCGACACCCAACCCCTGCTGGCGCTCGGCCGCCGTCGTGACGAACTGCGCGCCGCCGGGCGCAGCGTGCTCGACTTCGCCACCGGCGAGGCGGCGGAACCGGTGCCGCCGTTCCTGCGCGACGCCTTCCGGGACGGCGTGCCGGCGGCCGGCCGGCGGCCGGCGGTGGCGGGGGCGCCGGACCTGCGCGCGGCGGCCGCCGGCTTCCTCCAGCGCCGCTTCGGCGTGCGGGTCGATCCCGACTCCGAGGTGCTGCCGACCATGGGCTGCACCGACGCGCTGTTCCACCTGCCGCAGCTGCTCGTGCAGATCCCGTCGGACAAGGACCTGGTGCTCTACGGCGAGCCGGGGCCCCGCGTGTTCGAACTGGGCGCCCTGTTCGCCGAGGCCTGGACCTACGTCCTGCCGCGGTCACCGCGCAACGACTGGTTGATGGACCCGGACTCGGTGCCGGAGGCGGTCCTGCGCCGGGCGGCGGTGGTGTTCCTCGACTATCCGAACGATCCGACCGGCACCTGCCTGCCGCCGGGACTGTGCCGGGCCTGGGTGCAGGCCCGCGAGCACTACGGCTTCACCCTGGTCGCCGACGAGCGCTACGCCGACACCTGGTTCGGCGAACGGCCGCACTCGCTGCTGGAGAGCGGCCGCCGCGGCTGCCTCGTCGCCCATTCGCTCACCGCGCGCTCGGGTCTGCACGGTTTCCGCAGCGGCTTCCTGGCCGGCGACGCCGAGCTGATCGCCCATCTGCTCCGCTTCCGTTCGGCGATGGGCCTGTCGCCCACCGACCCGGCGCAGGCCGTGGCGCGGGTGGCGTGGCAGGACGACGAGCACGCCGAGGTGCGGCGGTGTGAGCTGCAGAAGAAGCGCGACGTGCTGCTGGCCGCGTTCCGCCGGCTGCGCCTCGAGGTGCACGGCGAGGCTTCGCCCTACCTGTGGGTCAAGGCGCCGGGCGGCGGCACCGGCGACGACTACGCCGAACGCTGCCTGCAGCGGGATCTGCTGGTGGCTCCGGGCGCCTGCTTCGGCCAGGGCGGTGCCGCCCACGTGCGGGTGGCGCTGGGCCCGTCGCTGGCGGAGTGCGAGCAGGCGGCGCGGCGGTGGCCCGAATGAGCCGCGGCCGCGGGCACGTCGTCGAGTAGCCCGCGGGTCAGCGTTCCAGCGGCAGGCCGCACGCCGCCCAGTGGGCGAGCCCGCCGCGGAGGTTGCGCAGATCGGTGAAGCCGGCCTGGACGAGGATCTGGCAGGCCGTCAGGCTGCGCACGCCGTGCTCGCAGTGCACGAGCCACGGCGCGTCCTGGTCCAGTTCGCCGAGCCGCAGGGGCAGTTCCTGCACCGGCAGCAGCACCGACCCGGGCAGCCGATGGCTCTGGTGCTCGCGAGGCGTGCGGACATCGAGGATGCGCAGGCGGGGATCGGCGCGCAGGGCGGCCTGTGCCTGTTCGGGGGTGAGATCCTGCCAGGAGGGGTGCGGCATGGTTCAGTCGAGGTGGGCCCGTTCGCTGTCGCCCATGGCGACGTCGCCGGCGGGGAAGTACTCGCGCCAGCGCCGGTCGACGGTGCGGGCGGTGGCGTCGTCGCAGTGCAGCTCGGGCGGGTAGCTGCCCTTCATGCGCGCGTCGATCAGGACCGGCGGCGTGTGGCTCGGGTGGTGGCGGATCACACGGGTGGCGCGGGCGTGGATGTCGGCGGCGGGCTCGAAGCGCGTGAACGTGGTCCACAGGAAGTTGATGCTGCTGCGGGTGGCGCGCCCGGCGTCGTCGGTCAGCACCACCAGCGGCCAGTCGTCCAGGGCCGCGGCCCGCAGCAGCCGGGCCGGCGCGTCGGGTTCGTCGGCGTGGGGCGGGCCCTGTACCACGAGGCAGCCGGGGCAGAACACGCGCGCCGCCGGGAACCCCGCCGGCAGCTCGCCGCGGAACTCCCGCGGCAGGGTGCGCACCGGCTCGCCGAGGCCCAGCAGCACGCCCTTGCTGCCCTCGTTGACGCTGGGGCCGGCGTAGTCGAGCGTGTCCATCGACAGGTTGCCGAACACGTAGAGGTCGGTCTCGAACCGGGCCCGGGCCAGCACGTGCTGCAGCGTGGCCGGGAAGTCGGTCAGGTCCACCGGCCGGTCGGTCAGCAGCAGGAACTTGGTCAGCGACAGCTGGCCCTCGCCGAGCACGCGGAACGCCGACACCATCGCCTCGCGACGGTAGCGTTCCTCGACGACGGCGGCGGCCAGCGAGTGGTAGCCGGTCTCGCCGTAGGCCCACAGGTCGCACACCGCCGGCATCGCGACCCGCAGCAGCGGCTTCAGCAGCGCCTGCAGGTAGTCGCCGAGGAAGAAGTCTTCCTGGCGCGGCTTGCCGACCACGGTGGCGCAGAGGATCGGCTGGCGGCGGCGCAGCAGGGCGCGCACCCGCAGCAGCGGGTAGTCGTGGCGCAGCGAGTAGTAGCCGTAGTGGTCGCCGAACGGGCCCTCGGGGTGCATCTCGCCGGGCCGCACCTCGCCGACCACGGTGAACTCGGCGTCGGCGAACACCGGCAGCGGGCCCGCCGGGTTGCGGGCGAGGCGCAGCCGGCGGCCGAGCATGAGCGAGCCCAGCAGCACCTCGGGCACGTTCTCGGGAAGCGGTGCGATGGCCGACAGGATCAGGGCGGGCGGGCCGCCGATGGCGACGTTCACCGGCATCGGCGTGCCGAGGCGACGGTGCACGGCGAGATGGGCGCCGCCGCCGCGGTGGATCTGCATGTGCAGGCCCATGCGTTCGTCGTCGAAGCGCTGCACGCGGTACATGCCGAGGTTGGGGCCGAGCCCCTCGGGGTGCTCGGTCTGCACCAGCGGCAGCGTGATGAACGGCCCGCCGTCCTCGCTCCAGGTGCGCAGCAGCGGCAGGCGGCCCAGCCCGGGCGGCGTGTCGGCGCACTGCAGGACCGGCGCCCGGCGGACGCGGCGGCGGCCCACGCGCAGCATGGCGGTGAGCAGGTCGCGGTGCTGCCAGAGCCGGCCGAGGCTCGGCGGCAGCAGCGTGTGCGGCAGCGCCGCCAGGCGGGCGACGATCTGCTCCGGGCGCGGGCCGAACGCCAGGGCGACGCGGCGGGCGGTGCCGAACAGGTTGGTCACCACCGGCCAGGGGCTGCCCTGGACGTTGTGGAACAGCAGCGCCGGGCCGCCGGCGGCGATCACCCGGCGGTGGATCTCGGCCGCCTCCAGGTCGGGGTCGACGGTGGCGTCGATCTCGGCCAGTTCGCCGTGCCGGCGGAGCAGGTCGAGGAAGGCGCGCAGGTCGGTGAGGCCTGGGGCCGACGGCAGGTTCATCGGTCGCCTCCGGCCGTGCCGGCGAGGAAGGTCCGCACCAGATCGGCGACGCGGCGGCTGGCGCCCGGGGCGCCGAGCCGGGCGCGGACCTCCTGCAGGTCCTGCTGGCAGCGTTCGCGGTCGGGACCGGGCCGCCACAGCCGTTCGCAGGCGGCGGCGACGCGCTCCCAGCCGGCGGGATCGTGGAAGCAGAACTCCGGCACCACCGCGCGGCCGGCCACCAGGTTGGCGGCGGCGACGAATGGCACCGACAGGATGTTGTGGTAGCCGAGCGTCGCCAGCAGGCCGCGCAGCCGGTAGACGACCACCGTGGGCTGGCCGTGCAGGCAGGCCTCCAGCGAGCCGGTGCCCGACTTGGCCAGCACCAGCCGGGCGCCGGCCAGCCAGGGGCCGAGCGGACCGGTCACGTGCTCGACCGGGGTCTGCGGGTGCTGCGCCAGCACCGTGCGGATGGTGTCGGTGCGACGGGCGTCGCGATGCGGCAGCACGATGCGCAGGTCGGGTGCCAGTCCGCGCAGGCGTTCGGCGACCCGCAGCATGCCGGGCAGGTTGGCCAGGATCTCGCGCCGGCGGCTGCCGGGCAGCAGGCACAGGGTGGGACGTTCGCGCACGGCGGCCACGGCGTCCGGGGCGGGCGGCTGCTGCTGCAGTTCGTCCAGCAGCGGGTGGCCGACGTAGCGGGCCGGCACGGCGAAGCGGCGGAAGAACGCCGTCTCGAACGGCAGGATGGTCAGCGTCGCGTCGACCGCGCGGCGGTAGCGTCGCATGCGCCACGGCCCCCAGGCCCAGTACTGCGGCGCCACGTAGTGCAGGACGGGTACGCGGGCGCGCTTGCAGGCCTTGGCCATCACCAGGTGCAGGCCCGGGTAGTCCACCAGCACCACCAGGTCCGGCGGGTCGTCGCGCAGGAGGCGCAGGAACGCGGCGTGGGCGCGCAGGATGTCCGGCAGGCGGCGCAGCACCGACATGATGCCCATCACGGCGTGCTCGCTGAGGGGGAACCGCAGGTCGGCGCCGGCCTGCTGCAGGACCTCGCCGCCGAACGCCGACCAGCGGATGCCGCGGTCCTGCAGGGCGCCGACCAGGCGGGCGGCGTGGGCCTCGCCCGACGCCTCGCCGGCCGAGACGAAGACGTGCGGCCGGTCCGGCCGGGCGCGCGGCGCCCGGGCCAGGAAGGCGCCGAGGTCGTCGCCCGCCGGGGTGCCTTCGGCCATGGCCACGTCGCGCAGCGCCGCCGCGGCCTGCGCCCGCCAGTAGCGCCGGCGCGGCAGGTAGAGCAGCAGCCGCACCGGCGTGCCCACCGCGCGCAGCACCTCGCGCAGCAGCGTCAGCAGCACCCAGAGCGCGATCATCAGAGATCCATGCGACGGAAGCGCCAGTCGGCGATGCCGTAGAGCAGCAGGGCGCAGCCGAGCGGCCAGACCGTGCCCACCGGCATCAGGCCGGTGCCGAGCAGCATCTGGCTCCAGGTGACGTTGCCGGCCAGGATCGGGCCGTAGACGTCGAAGTCCGCCAGCCGGAACAGGCTCACCAGGCGGATCTCCTGCACGAAGTAGAGGGCCACCTGCGTGACGATGATGCCGCCGCTCCAGAACGCGACGTGCACCTGGGTCCGGCACAGCACCGAGAACAGCAGCGTCAGCATCGCCAGCATCACCACGAACGCGGCGGCGTGCACCGACGCCATGGTCAGGCGGTCGAACGGCAGGGTCTCGCCGATGCCGTGGCTGATCCAGATCGCGCTCCACGACGACAGGAAGATCGGCACGGCGATGCACAGCGCGGCGATGGTGGCCTTGCCGGCCAGGATGCGCCAGCGCGCCACCGGCCGCGCCATCAGGAACTCCAGGGTCAGCGTCTCCCGCTCCCGCGCGATCAGGCCGGTGGTGAACAGCACCGCAGCGGCGATGCCGGCGATGTTGATGCCCTTGAAGAACTGCTGCAGGGCGATGTAGTTCAGGTAGGCGAGGTTCTGGTCCGGGTCGGTGATGCCGTCGAACCAGCGGTTCATGAACTGCGGCAGCTGCTTCATCAGCGCCGACGGCCGCCGCTGCATGTCCTCGTAGAGGGCCGGGAACAGCCGGATCGCCGGATAGAGCAGCAGCTCCAGGATCAGGAAGTAGACCAGCGCCATGCCGCGCAGCTCCCGCCAGGTCTTGGCGGCGATCATGCGGTGGCCTCCGCGTGGGTGAGCGCCTGGTAGAGGTCCTCCAGGCGGACGGCGCCGATCTCGGCGGCCAGCACCTGGGCCGGCTCTACCGTGCGCAGCCAATCCAGCGGGTGGCCGTCGACCTCGAGGACCAGGGTGCCGTCGGGCTCGCGACCGAGCAGGCGGGCGCCGGCCGGCGGCGGCGCGTGGCCGGCGAGCCGCAGCCGCAGGCGCTGCCGCAGGCGGGCGCGGGCCGCCGCCACCCGCGCCGGCGCCACGTTGCGGCCCTGCACCACGAACTCCAGGCGGTCGGCCAGCGACTCCACCTCGGCCAGGTGATGCGAGCTGAGCACGATGGTCTTGCCGCGGGCCCGCAGCTCGCGCAGCACCTCGCGGAGCTGGAAGCGGACGCTGGCGTCCAGCGCCCGATCGGGCTCGTCCAGCAGGTAGAGCTCGACATCGGGGACCAGCGACGCCATCAGCGCCAGCTTCTGCTTCATCCCGGCGCTGTAGCCGCGCACGCGCTGGCGGAGCGGCAGCTCGAACTGCTCCTGCAGCCGCGCCTGCAGCCGCTGGTCGTGCCGGCCGTGGAAGCCGAGCGCGAAGTCGAGGAACTGCCGGCCGGTCATGGTCTGGTAGACCGAGGTCTCGCCGGGCAGGTAGCAGCAGCGGCGGCGGATCGGCAGGGACTGGCGGGCCGGGTCGAGGCC
>CAZMGG010000026.1:0-404 GCA_964565715.1 uncultured candidatus Brocadiaceae bacterium
CTCGGCCTGCTCCGCGTCCGCCGCCCAGGCCGGTGCCGCCGCCAGCGCCAGCAGCAGGACGAGTGCGCGGAGAAGGCGCATCAGGCTGGCAACAGCAGCGAGCGCCCGCTCATTTCGGCCGGCTGCGGCAGCGCCAACAGTTCGAGCAGGGTGGGCGCGACGTCGCGCAGCGCACCGCCCTCGCGCAGTCGTGCCGCGCGGCCGAACAGCAGCAAGGGCACCGGCCCGTTGGTGTGCGCGGTGTGCGGCTGGCCGGTGGCGGGATCGCTCATCTGTTCCAGGTTGCCGTGGTCGGCTGTCACCAGCAGCACGCCGCCGACCTGTTCGATCGCCGCCACGATGCGGCCCAAGGCGACGTCGACCGCTTCGACCGCCTTGATCGCCGCGGACAGCACGCCGGTGTG
>CAZMGG010000026.1:414-51500 GCA_964565715.1 uncultured candidatus Brocadiaceae bacterium
ACCAGGCGGTCGGTGACCTCGGGCGCGCTCATCTCCGGCTGCAGGTCGTAGGTCGCGACCTTGGGGCTGGGCACGAGGATGCGCTGCTCGCCCGGCCAGGGTTCCTCGCGGCCGCCGCTGAAGAAGAAGGTGACGTGGGCGTACTTCTCGGTCTCGGCGATGCGCAGCTGCGACAGCCCCTGCCGGCTCACCGCCTCCGGGAAGATGCCCTTCAGGTTCTGCGGTTCGAACGCGGCCGGACAGGGGATGTCCTCGCGGTAGCGCGTCATGGTGGCGAAGTGCACCACCGGCAGGGTGGCCCGCGCGAAGCCGGCGAAGCCCTTGGCGGTGAAGGCATCGGTGAGCTGCCGGGCGCGGTCGGCGCGGAAGTTGAAAAAGAACACCGCGTCGCCGGTGCGCACCCGCCCCTGCTCACGGGCGCCGATCACCGTCGGCTGCACGAACTCGTCGTTCTCCCCGCGGGCATGCGCCGCGGCGATCGCCGCCTGGGCCGTCTCCGCCGCCTGGCCCTGGCCCAGGGTCAGCGCGTCGTAGGCCCGCTGCACGCGATCCCAGCGCTGGTCGCGGTCCATCGCGAAGTAGCGGCCGATGACGCTGGCGATGCGGCCGGTGCCGAGCCCGGTCATCCAGCCCTCGATCCGCGCGATGTGCTCCGGCGCCGAACGCGGCGCGGTGTCGCGGCCGTCGAGGAACGCGTGCAGCAGCACCGCATCGCCGCGCAGCCCCTCGTCGCGGCAGATCTGCAGGATCGCCCGCAGATGCTGGTCGGAACTGTGCACGCCGCCGTCGCTGCACAGCCCGAACAGGTGCAGCGGGCGGCCGTGCTCGCGGGCGTGCCGCACCGCGCCGAGCAGGGCCTGGTTGCGGGCGAAGGCGCCGTCGCGGATCGCCTTGTCGATGCGCGAGATCTCCTGGTAGACCACCCGGCCGGCGCCGAGGTTGAGGTGGCCGACCTCGGAGTTGCCCATCAGGCCGCACGGCAGGCCGACCTCCTCGCCGCTGGCCTGCAGGAAGGTCAAGGGGTAGCGCTGTCGCAAGTCCTGCAGCACGCGCGGCTCGGCCAGGGTGACCGCGTTGCCCGGGCCGGCGGGCGCCTCGCCGAACCCGTCGAGCACGGCCAGCACCAACGGTGCGCGTCGGCTCATCCGAGGACCCGCTCCACCCGGTCGGCGATCGCCTGGGCATGGTCGCGGATCTCCTGCAGCACGGCACGCGCGCGATCCGTGGTGCCGGTGGCCAGCGTGCGGTTGTCGAGGTAGGCGGCGTTGATCTTCACGTTCAGGAACGCCCCCTCGGCGGCGGCACGCAGCAGGGCCGCGCCCGAGGCCAGATCGCTGACGATGTTCTTGCCGACGCAGTCGACGACATGGGCCATCGCCTGGCAGACGTCGCGCACCATGCAGAGGGTCTCTTCGGGCACCACCATGGCGCCGAGCATGCCCTCCTGGATCGCACGGTTGCGCAGCTCCTTCTGCTCGTCGGTGTCCTTCGGCATGGTGTAGGCCGCCGACACCAGGTCGAACGCACGGCAGTCGCGCTCGGCCATCGGCAGCAGCCGCTGCACGTGGTCCTGCAGCGCCGTCTCCGCCGCCGCCAGCTCGGCATCGCGCTCCAGGTTGGCCTTCTTGCCGCGCGAGAACCGCACCACCATCAGGAACAGGGCGGTGCCGAGGCAGGCGGACATGGCGGCGGCCGAGCCGCCGCCGGGCGTGGGCGTCTTGGCGGCGAGGTCGTCGACGAGCTTCCGGAAGGTCTGATCGATCATGGTGGAGGGAAGGAGTGTCGGGGGCCGGCGCCGCCGCCTCAAGCGGGAACGCAACCTTGCCCGCATGCGGGGCACGGCGCAGAATCCGACGATGCGCGCGACGGCGTTCCTGGCTCTTGCGTGGCTGCTGCCCGCCGCCTGCCAGGCGCCCGCACCGCTGCCGCCGGACCTCGCGGCACTCGCCGCCGAGGCGCCCGAGGACCAAGCGGTGCGATTGTGCCTGGAGGACGGCCGCGTGGTGGCGACGACGGTGCCGCTCGGCCCCGGTGGCGTGCCCGGCCCGGCCCGGATCACCGCCGACGCCATCGCCCCCGGCGGCGTCACGGGCTTCACCGGTCGCGAATGGAGCGCGCGCGGCGTGGGCTACCGCGTCGAGAAGACCTACGAAGATGGGCCCGCGCAGCACTTCCGCAGCGTCCTGGTGACCGCCGACGGCGCCGTGCTCGAACGCACCCACTCGGTGCCGCTGTCCGACGTGCCGGCCCCGGTGCTGCAGGCGGCGCTGGGGCCCGCCCGCAGCGACGTGCTGCGCGCGGAAGTCGTGTCCGGCGCCGAACGCGAGGAGGGTTGGCGCCTGCTGGCACGGGACCGCGGCGGCCGCACGTTCGTGATCGAGACCGATCTGCGGGGCTCGGTCTGCCACGTGGCCCGGCTCGTGCCGGCACGGCTGGCGGTCCGGTCGACGGGCGGCTGAACCGCCTGGCCGCCCCGTGGGCCGCCCGAAACTGTCGTTTGCACCAAGACCCGCCCCGGCATAGGCTTCGGCGGTCGCGACGGATGGCGTGCGCCGTCCGCCGCCCAGCTCTCAGAAGGAACCATCATGCGCAAGACGCTCCTCACCCTCGCCGTCGCGGCCGTCACGGCCTTCTCGCTGACCTCGTGCAGCGCCGGTCCCCACCAGCTGAAGCGGTCGGTCGACGACTGGGATCACAAGATGTACGTCAACAGCCCCTGGCTGAACGGCGTGCTCTGGTTCGTCCCGGTGTTCCCGATCCTGCACTTCGGCGCGGGCATCGGCGACTTCTTCGTGACCGACGCCTACGCGTTCTGGTTCAAGGACGCCTGGGATGGCAAGGGCACCGGCTTCAAGCACGCCGAGGTGGCCCCGACCGACGGCCAGATGTCCAGCCTGATGAACGAGGGCGCGAGCTTCCTCGAGATCAAGTAGGCACCGCAGTCGGCTGCGACCGCCGCCGCGTGCCCACCCGGGCGCCGGCGGCGGTTGCACGTACCGGCCGCTTCGGCCGAAGGGCCCCGCCGGCTAGGCTGTCGCCGCCGTGCCATGAGCCAGCGCCTGGTCCAGATCTACACGTCGCGCGAGGCCGACTCTGCCGTGCGCGAGGCCATCGCCGAGGCGAAGCCGATCTGGACCGCCGAGCAGGCCTGCGCCGATGGCGCCATCCGCCACGAGATGCTGTTCGAACTCGGCCACGAACAGCCGGTCCTCGACCGCATGCAGCAGCTCTGCTGCGGGCTGGAGGCCCGCGTGGTCGTGCTGCCGGTGGAGGTGTCGCTGCCGGCACCCGCGCCGGAGCCGGAGCCGGCCGCCGACAGCAAGAAGGCGCCCACCGGGCGGGTGAGCCGCGAGGAACTGCTGGCCGACGTCTCCCGGGCGGCCAAGATCGACGGCAGCTACGTCGCCACCGTCGTGCTGTCGACGGTGGTGGTGGCGATCGGCCTGGTGCGCAGTTCGCCGGCGGTGGTGATCGGCGGCATGGTGATCGCCCCGCTGCTCGGCCCCAACATCGCGCTGAGCCTCGCCGCGACCCTGGCCGACCGCGCCCTCGCCATCCGCGCGATCAAGACCAACCTGGTCGGCCTGACGCTCTCGCTCGGGATCGCGCTGGCCGTCGGCCTGTGCTTCGGCGTCGCCACCGGCGCCGACGGCACCATCTGGTCCGAGGAGATCCGTTCACGCACCGCGCCGCACCTGCTGGACCTGCCCCTGGCCCTGGCCGCCGGCGTCGCCGGCACGCTGTCGTTCACCACCCGGGTGCGCAGCTCCCTGGTGGGCGTGATGGTGGCCGTCGCGCTGATGCCGCCGCTGGTGGTGTTCGGCATGTGCCTCGCCGCCGGCCGCGGCACCGATGCGGAACGGGCCCTGGTGCTGCTGATGGCCAACGTGGTAGGCGTCAACCTGGCGGCGGTGGTGACCTTCCTTCTGCAGGCGATCCGGCCGCGCAACTGGTGGGACGTCGAGCGCAGCCGCAAGGTGGTGCGCACCGCCATCCTGGTGCTGCTGGTGGCGGTGGCGGCGATCGCCATGCACCTCTTCCTGCAGCTCCCCGACGCCTGACCCCGGCGCGGCCACGCGGCGGATCAGCTGCCGCCGCGGGTCCACTCGACGAGTTCGACCAGGGCGCCGTCGACCACCTGCCGCACCTCCAGGCCGTTGTCCGGCGACCACCAGATCAGCGACGTCTTCTCCAGCCAGCGGCCCTCGGCGGCGACCCGGGCGATGCGCAGGATGCGCAGGGCGCGGAACGCGCCCGCCGGCGTGCGCACCTGATCGATGCCCTCGACCTCGTAGGCGACCTCCAGCGGGATCTGGGCGCCGTCCACCGTCTTGTCGACGAAGTGGCAGCGCCAGCGCTTGCCGACCCACAACGGCCAGTGGAAGCGCACGTCGGCGGGCGCCACCGCCCGCAGCGGCCGGTCGCCGGCCTCGGGCGGCGGCAGGTCGCGCAGGTTGGACAGGTCGCGCCCGCGCACCAGCCGCATCTTCGAGGCCTCGTCCTGCAGCACGTAGCCCTGCTCGTCGGCCTGCAGCAGGGTCAGCGCCAGCCGCACGTGGCCGCCGCGCAGCAGCACCTGGCGGTCGCCGACGCGCCATTCGGGCGCCGGGAACAGCTCGGCGCCCGCCGGCGGCGTCGGGTCGAACGCGACCAGGCCGCGCCCTTCCGCTTCGGGCAGGTCCGGGATCGACTGGCAGGCGGCCAGGGCCAGCAGGACGACCAGGAGCGCGCGGCACGGGCGCCGGGGTTGCGACGACATGCCGGCAGGATGCGCGATCGGCGGGCCCGACGCCAGCGATCGCCGTTGCCTGCGGCGCGCGGCCGCCGTGCAATGCCGCCATGTTCGCCACCCACCTGGAGTCGACCGCCGATGGCAGCCGCCTGCCGATCGACCGGCTGCAGAACGTCCACGAGGGCCGCCCGCTGCTGGTCCGCTACGACCTGGCGGCGATCCGGAACGCCGTGCGCCGCGACGACCTCCGCGGGCGGCCGCAGACCATGTGGCGCTACCGCGAACTGCTGCCGCTGCCGGAGGGCGTCCTGCCGGTGAGCCTCGGTGAGGCGATGACGCCCCTGCTCGACTGCCCGCGGCTGGCGGCCCGCTGCGGCGTGAAGCGGCTGTGGATCAAGGACGAGAGCCCCCTGCCCACCGGTTCGTTCAAGGCCCGCGGCATGGCGCTGGCAGTGACCATGGCCAAGGCCCTGGGCGCGCGTCACCTGGCGGCGCCGACCGCCGGCAACGCCGGCTCGGCGCTGGCCGCCTATGCCGCGCGCGCCGGCCTGCCCTGCACGGTGCTGATGCCCGACGACACGCCGCAGGTGAACCGGCTGGAGGCGCACTGGTACGGCGCCCGCGCGTTCCTGGTGGACGGCCTGATCCACCAGTGCGGCGCCATCGTCAAGGAGGCGGTGCAGCGCTTCGGCTGGTTCGACGTATCGACGATGAAGGAGCCATACCGGCTGGAGGGCAAGAAGACCATGGGCCTCGAGCTGTGCGAACAGCTCGGCTGGCGGCTGCCCGACGCGATCTTCTATCCCACCGGCGGCGGCACCGGCCTGATCGGCATGCACAAGGCGTTCGCCGAGCTGCGCGAGCTGGGCTGGCTCGACGCGGGCGCCGCGACGCGCCTGTTCGCCTGCCAGGCCGAGGGCTGCGCGCCGATCGTGCAGGCGTTCGAGCAGGGCCTCGAGGCCTCGCCCCCCCTGCCCGACGCGCACACCGACGCGTCGGGCCTGCGCGTGCCGAAGGCGTTCGCCGACTTCCTGATCCTGCGGGCGGTGCGTGAGTCCGGCGGTGCCGCGCTGGCGGCCGCCGAGGCCGATCTGCGGCCCTGGCTGCGCGAGGCGATGGGACTGGAGGGCGTGGCGCTCTGCCCGGAGGCGGCAGCCTGCCTCGGCGGCCTCGTCACCGCCCGCCGGCGCGGGCTGCTGCGCGACGACGCCGAGGTCGTGGTGTTCAACACCGGCACCGTCAACAAGTACGTCGAGGTGCTGGCGGCGGAACTGCCGCGGCTCAGCCGCGCCGCGGTGGACTGGGCGGCGCTGGGCCGCGGCTCGCCGGCCTAGACCGTGATCGGGATCGGCCGGAAGTCGATCGCGTCCACCGACGCCAGGTGGTAGCGGATGCCATCCGCCTCGCCGCGGAAGCCCATGCCGATCGCCTTGCCGTGCAGGTGGCCGTAGACGCACACCCGTACGCACGCCTCCTTCAGCATCGGCACCGCCTCGGTCTCGCGACCGTCGGCGTAGCGCGGCGGATAGTGGATCAGCGCGATGGTCGGCCGGCCGTCCGGAACGCAGCCGCCGAGCTTGCGGCCGGCCTCGATCGACAGCTTCAGCCGCTCCAGTTCGCGCTTCCACACCTTCGCCGCGTTGGCGTCGGCCCAGGGCGCGTCCGGCGGATCCCACAGGCGGGTGCCGATGACGATGGCGCCGTCCGGCAGCGCCACGGCGTCGTTCTGCAGCAGCGTGATCGACGGGTGCAGGACCTTCTCGACCTTCTTGCGCGAGGTCCACCAGGTGCAGTGGTTGCCCTTGATCAGCACCTTGCGGCCGGGCCGCTCGCCGAGCCAGTCGAGATCGGGCTTCGCCTCGTCCAGCGACAGGCCCCACGACGTGTCGCCGCCCACCAGCATCCAGTCGTCGGGTCCGACCATCGCGTCCCAGGCCGTGCGGATCTTGTCGGCGTGCCCCGCCCAGTGGTCGCCGAAGATGTGCATCGGCTTGTCGACGCCGAAGCTGAGGTGCAGGTCGGAGATGGCGAAGAGGCGCAAGACGGGTCCGTGCTGGGCAAAGGCCTAGGCTTAGGGGAGGATCGCGCCATGCTCAAGCGCGCGCCGGCCCCGATTCTGCTGCTGTGCCTGCTCTGCCCGGCGCAGGCGCCGCCCGAGCGGCAGGAACCGGCGGCGGCGCCGATCCCGCCGGTGCCGCCGGCCCCGCCCGGGCACGACGCCGAGCTGTGGGCCCGGGCCTGGCGCCTGCACCACCAGGCCACGGTCGTCGACACCCACACCGACACCACCAGCCGGATCCTCGACGAGGACTTCGACATGGGGCCCCGCGCCGCCGACGGCCACATGGACCTGCCGCGGATCGCCGAGGGCGGCCTCGACGCGGCGTTCTACTCGATCTACGTGTCGGCGCGGTTCCATGGCGACGAGGGGCCGCTGTTCGCGCCGCGGCCGAAGGGCGACGACGACTGGCCGCGGCCGCGGGAGGCCGGCACGCCCAACGGCAGCGCCCGCCGGGCGCTGGACATGATCGACGGGCTGGTGCGCACGGTGGAGCGTCACCCGGACCGGATGCTGCTCGGCACGTCGGTGGCCGACGTGCGCGAGGGCGTGCGGCAGGGGCGTCACGTCGCGCTGATGGGCATCGAGGGCGGCCACGCCATCGAGGGCGACCTCGGCCTGCTGCGGCTGTTCGCGCGCCTGGGGGTCCGCTACATGACGCTGACCCACACCAACCACAACGAGTACGCCGATTCGTGCGCCGAGGCGACGCCGCGCTGGGGCGGGCTCAACCAGCTCGGCCGCAAGGTGGTGCTGGAGATGAACCGGCTGGGCGTGATGGTCGACGTGAGCCACGTATCCGACGCGACCTTCTACGACGCCGTGCGGGTCAGCCGCGCGCCGGTGATCTGCTCGCACAGCTCCCTGCGCTCGCTGTGCGAACACCCGCGCAACGTCACCGACGACATGCTGCGGGCGCTGGCGAAGAACGGCGGCGTGGTGATGATCAACTACAACTGCGGCTTCCTCGATGCCGAGTACCAGAAGCTGGCGTCGGCGAGCTCGCAGACCCGCGCCATCCAGGAGCGGGAGGCGCGGCGGCGCTTCGCCGAGGGCAGCCCCGAGCTGGAGGCCGCCCTGCGCAGCCTCGCGGAGCGCTTCCCGCGGCCGCCGCGCCCGGGCTTCGAGCGGCTGATGGCGCACATCCTGCGCGCCATCGCCATCGCCGGCCCCGACCACGTCGGGCTCGGCTCCGACTTCGACGGCGTGCCGTGCGTCCCCGAGGGGATGGACGACGTGACCTTCCTGCCGCGGATCACCTACGCGCTGCTGGCGGCAGACCAGAGCGAGGCCACGGTGCGCAAGGTGCTCGGCGAGAACCTGCTGCGGGTGTTCGCCCAGGTCGAGCAGGTCGCGATCGGGCTGCGCACCGAGGCGCCCTGGCGCAACGACCCGAAGACCGATGCCGACCCGCTGGCGCGCTGAACGGGAGGGGTCGGCTCAGCTCTCGCCCGGACCGGTCACCTGACCGAGCACGCGGGGGGTCGGCGCGGCTGCCGACGGACTCTGGTAGCCCATGTGGTGCAGGGCGCGCCGGACGAAGTCGGTGAGCTTCTCCAGGCTCTGCGGCGTGACCACCGCCGGCGCCACCAGCTGGGCGCCGGGCCGGATCAGGTTGCGGGCGGCGAACACGTGGTAGACCAGGCTGCGGTCCTTCGGCGTGACCTGGTCGCCGAGGATCTGCAGCAGGATCTCCTGCGGATTCCAGCTGTCCGGCGCCCCGAGCAGGCCGAGTTCGGCGCGCCGCGGGATCGCGTGGTCGAGCACCGCGCCTTCCAGGATCGAGGAGAGGTGCACCGCCGCCAGGCGGTGGTCGCGGGCCTCGATGGCCCGCTCGTAGGCCCGCACGTCCAGGGACATCAGCGCCCGCAGACGCGGATCCCGCACGTGCTTGCTCTCGATCAGGGCCTGCGTCTCCGCCGCCGACATGCCAGCACCCGGCGGCACCGACATGGTCGGGCCCTGGCCGAAGCCCGAGCCGCTGAGGGCGGCGTTGAAGCCGCCGTTCATCTCCACCGGCTGGCCGCCCGACGTCTGCAGGCCGATCGGCGGCATGGCCGCCGAGTCCCCCTTTGCCGAAGCCTGCGGCGAGCCGCCGAACATCGGATCGACGCCGGTGATGCCGCCCTGCGGCCCGGCTTCGACGCGGCCGCCGCCGAACACCTTGGTGGTGATCCGCAGGTTGAGGGCCTTGAAGCCCGCCGTGGGCACCGGGCTCAGGCGCGGCAGCGGCAGCTCGATCAGCGGCTTCTGCGCCAGCTCCACGGCCCAGTCCGACAGGCTCTGCCGCTTCTGCTGCAGCCACTCCCGCTCCTGCCCCGCCAGCTTCCGGCTCGGCTCCAGGTGCAGGTCCAGGATCTCGACGGCGCGGCGGCAGACCGCCACCAGCAACCCCTGGTCCTCGGGGCCGACATCGAGCTGGACCACGTCGGCGTAGGCGCCGAGGCACCGCTGCAGGTAGTCGCGCAGGCGGCGGATCTCGCCGTAGAGCGACGGCAGCTCCCGTGGCCCCTCCATGCCCTTCTGCGACAGCTCCATGCGGAACTGGCCGAGCTGATCGATGACGGTCTTCGCCGCTTCGAGGAAGCAGACCGCCACGAACTTCTGGACCTGGAACCGGGGCATGCGAGTTCTCCCGGATATCGGCCCGGGACCGGGGCGGGCTTGATCGCGTCCGCCGGCCGCCGATGCGCCGGTGCCCACGCCGTGGTCGGCCGCTATGCTCCGACGGCCCGCGGCCCCCATGCCAACTGTCGAAGAACGCCTCACCGCCCTGCTCGGACCCCGGCGGGCCCTGACCTCGGCGGCGGCGCTGCTGGCCTACGAATGCGACGGATTCACCGTCCACAAGGGCCCGCCGCGGGCCGTCGTCCTGCCCGAGACCACCGCCGAGGTGCAGGCCGTGGTCCGGCTGCTGGCCGAGGCCTCGGTGCCGTTCCTGCCCCGGGGTGCGGGCACCTGCCTGTCCGGCGGTCCCACCCCCGACCGGCCGGCGGTGGTGATCGAACTGGCCCGCATGAACCGCATCCTGCGCGTCTCGCCCGACGACCTGACGGCGACGGTGCAGCCGGGCGTGGTCAACCTCGACCTCACCGCGGCGGTGGCGCGGCACGGCCTGCACTACGCGCCCGATCCCAGCAGCCAGGCGGTGTGCACGATCGGCGGCAACCTGGCCGAGAACAGCGGCGGCCCGCACTGCTTCAAGTACGGGATGACCACCGATCACGTGGTCGGCGCCCTGGTGGTGCTGCCCGATGGCTCCCTGGCCCGGCTCGGCGGCCCCGGCGGGCCCCGGCCGCCGCACGGCCTGGACCTGCCGGCGATCTTCTGCGGCAGCGAGGGCACCTTCGGCATCGCCACCGAGATCACCGTGCGCCTGTGCCGGGACCAGCCGGCGATCCGCACCCTGCTGGGCTCGTTCGCCGCCATGGAGCCGGCCTGCCAGACGGTCAGCGACATTGTCGCGGCGGGCCTCGTGCCGGCGGCCCTGGAGATCCTCGACCAGGCCACCATCCGCGCCGTCGAGAACTCGGTCTACGCGGCGGGCTATCCGCCGGACGCCGCCGCCGTGCTGCTGGTCGAACTGGACGGCGCCGACGACGTGGTCGCGGAGGAGGCCGCCGAAGTGCACGCGGCGTTCGCACGGAACGGCGCCCTGCAGATCGAGGAGGCCAGTTCGCCGGCCGAGCGCAAGCGGCTGTGGAAGGGTCGCAAGGGCGCGTTCGGGGCCATGGGCCGCCTGCGGCCGGATCTCTACGTGCTGGACGGCGTGGTGCCGCGCACCGCGCTGGTGGAGGCCCTGCGCCGGATCACCGCCATCGGCCAGCGCCACGGCGTGATGCTGACCAACGTGTTCCACGCCGGCGACGGCAACCTGCACCCGAACATCTGCTACGACGGCCGCGACGCCGAGGAGACCGCCCGGGTGCTGGCGGCGGGCCACGAGATCCTCCAAGTGTGCATGGACCTCGGCGGCAGCATCACCGGCGAGCACGGCATCGGCACCGAGAAGCTGGCGCACGTGCCACTGATGTTCGCGCCCGCCGACCTCGACGTGATGGCGCGGGTGCGGGCGGCGTTCAACCCGCGCAACCTGTGCAACCCGGGCAAGGTCCTGCCCGAACGCAACGCCTGCGCCGAGGTCGCGAAGTGGCCGCAGATGGTCGCCCGGGTGCTCGACGCGGAGGACCGGCGTTGAGCGGCGTGCGCGGCGAGGTGCACCTCGCCGACAACCTGACGGTGCTGCGGGCGCTGCCGGCCGGCGCCATCGACCTCTGCTACGTCGATCCGCCCTTCAACACCGGCCGGACCCAGCGGCGGCGACGGCTGCGGACCATCCCGGACCCGGCCGGCGACCGGCAGGGCTTCGCCGGGCTCCGCTATCGCACCGAGCAGCTCGGCAGCCAGGCCTACGCCGACCGCTTCGACGACTACCTGGGCTTCCTCGAGCCGCGGCTGCGGGAGGTGCATCGGGTGCTGGCGCCGCACGGCAGCCTGTATCTGCACACCGACCCGCGCGAGTCGCACTACGTGAAGGTGCTGCTCGACGGAATCTTCGGGCGCGACGCGTTCCTCAACGAGATCGTCTGGGCCTACGACTGGGGTGGCCGGCCCCGCGATCGCTGGCCGGGCAAGCACGACGTGATCCTGTTCTACGCCCGCACGCCGGGCCGCCATCGCTTCCACCCCGACGCCATCGATCGCGTGCCGTACCTCGCCCCGCACCTGGTCACACCGCAGAAGGCGGCCCGCGGCAAGCTGCCCACCGACACCTGGTGGATCCAGATCGTCAACACCAACAGCCGCGAGCGCACCGGCTACCCGACCCAGAAGCCGCTGGAACTGCTGCGCCGCATCGTCGCCGCGTCGTCGCGGCCCGACGACCTGGTGCTCGACTGCTTCGCCGGCAGCGGCACCACCGGCGCCGCCTGCCTCGAACTCGGCCGGCGCTTCGTGCTGGTCGACGACCACCCGCCGGCGGTGGCGGCGATGGCGGCGCGCTTCGGCACCCGGCCCGAGCTGCGCTGGCACGGCGCAGCGGTCCCGCAACCCGCCGCCGAGGGCCGGCGATGACCGCGCCGATCGAGGTCGCCGATGCCGCCGCACTCGCCGAGCTGCTGCGGGCCGACCCGCGCCGCCCGGTGCGGCTGCGCGGTCGCGGCAGCCAGCAGGAACTGGTGCCACCGCCGCCCACCGGCGCCGTGACGGTGTCCTTGCACAGGCTCGACCGCATCGAGCGCCTGCAGCCCGGCGACCAGACCTGCTCGGTGCAGCCGGCGGTGACCCTGGCCGAGCTGGAGGAGGCCCTGCGACCGCACGGGCTCGAGCTGGGCCTGCCCGGCACCGGTTCGCTGGGCGGCGTGCTGGCCCTCGATCGCCACGGCCCGCTGACTCCCGGCGGCCCGAGCCCGCGCACGATCCTGCTCGGCATGTCGGCGGTGCTGGCGGAGGGCCTGCCGTTCCAGAGCGGCGCCCGCGTGGTGAAGAGCGTGGCGGGCTTCGACGTGCACAAGCTGCTGCTCGGCAGCCGCGGCCGCCTGTTCGCCGCCACGCTGCTGCACCTGCGGTTGCGGCCGCGGCCGCGGGCGGCCGTGTGGTTCCGCCGCTCCGGCCTGGATGCCACAGCCGCCGGGGCCGCGTTCGCGGCGCTGCGGCAGGCGCCCACGCCGCCCGCTCGCGTGGAGCTGTGGCGCGCGCCCGACGGCGGCTTCGCCATCTCCGGCCGCATGACCGGGCGGACGAGCGCCGTCAACGCGGCGCTGCGGCGGCACGAGCTGCCGGAAGCCGACGGACCGGCGCCGCTGCACGTGGCCATGACCGCGAACGACGAAGTGGTCGGCGGCAACGTGCCGATCAGCGCGCTGCCGGCCCTGGTGGCCGCGTTGCCCGCCGCGGCCCCCCTGCTGGTGCGGGGCGGCGGCCGTTTCGAGACCGCCCTGCCCCGCGCCGCCGCCGATGCGCTGCTGGCCACCCTGCCGGCGCTCGGCGTCGACGCCGCCGTGCTGCGCGGCACCGGCGAACGGCTCGGCACCGGCACGCCGGTCGATCCCGGCGCCGCCCACCTCCAGGCGGCGCTGAAGCGCGCCCTCGACCCGCACGGAGTCCTCGTGTGACCACACTGCCGTCCGCCCAGCCGTCGCCTGCCTGGTATCAGGGCACCCTCGACTGCGTGCACTGCGGGCTGTGCCTGCCGGCCTGCCCCACCTACCGCGTGCTCGGCCTCGAGCCCGACTCGCCGCGGGGCCGCATCTACCTGATGCGGGCCCTGGCGGAGGGTCGCATCGACGATCCGGCCGCCGTCCGCCCCCACCTGGACCAGTGCCTCGACTGCCGGGCGTGCGAGACAGCGTGTCCGTCTGGCGTGCGCTACGGCGAGATCCTGGAGAGCGTCCGTGCCGATCTCCACGAGCAGGCGCCGGCGCGCGGGCCGAAGGCCGCCCTGGTGCGCTTCCTGCTGTGGCATGTGGTCGCACGGCAGGGCCGCCTGCGGCTCGCCTTCGCGCTGGGCCGCCTCGCCGAACGCCTGGGCCTGCGGCGCCTCGCCGAACGGCTGCGCCTGCTGCCCGCCGCCACCGCCGACCTGCTGCCGCGGGTGCCGCCGGCCGCCGCGCGCCGGCCGCTGCCCCCCGGCCTGCACCGCCCCACCGGCCCGGAACGCGGCCGGGTGGCGCTGTTCACCGGCTGCGTGATGGAGCAGCTCTTCGGCCACGTCAACCGGGCCACGCTGGAGCTGCTCCTGCAGAACGACTTCGCCGTCGAGGTGCCGGCGGCGCAGCGCTGCTGCGGCGCGCTGCTGATCCACAACGGCCAGGCCGGGCAGGCCAGAGCGCTGGCCCGGGCCAACGTCGAGGCCTTCCGTTCCGCCGAGGTGGTCATCGTCAACAGTGCGGGCTGCGGCGCCGCCCTCACCGAGTACGGCCACCTGCTGGGCGACGACGCCGGCCGGGCGTTCGGCCGCAAGGTCGTCGACGTGAGCCGCTTCCTCGGCGGCCAGGGCCTCACCGCCCGCCCCGCCCCCATCGGCAAGAAGGTCGCCTACGACGACCCCTGCCACCTCTGCCACGCCCAGGGCGTGCGGCAGGAACCCCGCGACCTGCTGCGACAGGTCCCGGGCCTCGAACTGGTGGCCCACGACCGCCCGGAGGACTGCTGCGGGTCGGCCGGCATCTACAACCTGCTGCAGGGGGACCTCGCCGCCGAAATAGGCCGCCGCAAGATCGAAAGCCTCGCCGCCAGCGGCGCCGAGATCGTCGCCACCGGCAACCCCGGCTGCATGCTGCAGATCGCCGCCCACGCCCGCCGCCAGGGCCTGCCCCTGCGGGTCGTGCATCCTGTCGAACTCCTGCTGCCGGCGGCGTCCAACCCCTCGTCGCCCTCGCCCGCGTCCGCACCCGACCCTGCCCCCGACCGATGAAGTGGCTCACCGTTCTCTGCTGCCTGCTGCTGGTGGTCCTCGGCGGCAGCGGCTGGATCCTGCTGGGCAACGCCGGCGCCGGCGGGATCGACGCGCCCGCCCTCGACGATGCCGCCCGGCCGCCGACCGCACCAGACGCGCGCCGGCAGGCGCTGCACCTGGCCCGCTGCCAGTGCCGGCCCGAGGCGCTGGACCACTTCGTCGCCGAACAGCGGCAGCTGGTGGCGCAGGCCCCCGACGACGCGGCGCGCCACGAGCTGCTGGCGGAGGCCCTGCTCGAACGGATCCTGCTGCGCAACCTCCGCCGCGGCATGTCGGTGGGTGCGCCGCTCTACGGCGAGCTGCCCCTGCCGATCGCCGAGGACATCCGCGACGGCCTCGCCATGGTGGCGCGAGCCCGTGCGCTCGGCGCCCGCACCGCCGAGCTGCTGCGCATCGAGGCCAGCCTCCTGTCGCAGCGCATCACCGGGCTGGCCACCGCCCTGCAGCTCAACGCCCGCATCCAGGAGAAGCTGACCGAGGCGCACCGGCTCGACGAGCACAACCCGGCGCTGCACGTGGCCCTGGGCATGCGCAAGCTGCTGGCGCCGCGCCTGCTGGGCCACGATCCCTCCGGCGCGCTGCAGCACTTCGAGTTCGCCGCGGGCGCCATGCCCGCCGACGAACGGCCGCGGGTGTTCGCCGGCATGGCCACCTATCTGCTGCAGAAGCGCGAGCGCGCGATCGACTGGCTGCGCCAGGCGGTGCAGGTCAATCCGCGCAACGCCTTCGCCAGCGCCGTGCTGGCCCGCCTCGAGAAGGGCGAGCCCGACCCGTTCGGCCGGGACGTCGATCAGGATCGGTGATCAGCCGCCGACCGGCGCCACCACGGTCCAGACGCCGTTGGACGCCGACAGCACGCCGTTCGGCGCGAACGGGTCCGCCACCAGCCACTGCGAGTAGACCGACAGGCCGATGTAGCCGGTGGTGGCCGGCAGCGACACGCTGACGTTGGCCGTGCCGGCGCCGGGGCCGCCGCCGACGGTCATCGTGAACACCGTCGCCACCGGGTTGGTGAGCAGGAAGCAGCCCACGCCGCCCACCGGCGCCAGTTCGTACGGCAGCGTCTCGTTGCCCCACTGCGTGCGGCTGTCGCCGAGGATCCACACCGCCAGCCGCTGCGAGGACGCCTGGCTGAGCTGGTGGCCCCAGACGATGCCCGGCGACGCCAGGCTGCTCGCCTCGTTCACCGGCACGGCGCTGCCCTCGCCGGGGCAGCCGGCGCCGAACGGCACCATCGCGCCCGGCCGGACCACGAACCGCGTGAACAGCCCCCAGCCCGTCTGCACCGAGGTGGCGAACTGGGCATTGGCGTTGCCGACGAAGTAGGCGCGCGTCAGCTTGCCGAACGCCGAACCGGTGGCCGCCTGGAAGTCGTACGGGAAGGCCTGGCTGCCGCGGCCGTTGCCGTAGACCCGCACCTCGAGGATCACCGGCCGCACGCCGTCCCAGGTGAACTGCGTGGTGAACGGCAGCGGCAGCACCACCGAGCCGGTCGGGCCGGTGACCAGGTTGCGCACCGCGCGCGGCACCACGACCAGCGGCGTCGGCATGTCGAAGTCGAACGAGCCGCTCAGCCCCTGGCTCGGCCCGTGCGCCATGCGCACGTCCAGGTCCAGCGTGGTGGCGGTCTGCTGGCCGCTGCCCGCCAGGAAGTCGCACTGCAGGAAGCGCAGCGGGCCGGCCAGCGGCGGCGTGAGCCCGTTCAGCCGGGTCACCACCTCCGCCGCCGAGTACCACTGCTGGTAGCGGACGATCCCGCCGGCGAACGGCAGGTTGTTGTTGCCCGCCACCACCGGCGGCGTCGGCAGGGTGAAGTTCGCGTTCTGGGCGGCGACGCCGGCGGCCGCGAGGCCGAGGCTGAGGACGAAGGCGTGGGCAAGGGCGCGCATGACAGGCTCCAGGATGCGGACGGGGGCAATTCGAGTCTACCCCCGGCCCTAGTCCCGCCGCGCCGGGGCGCAACCATCGTCTCGCCGGCGCGCCACCGCCCGGTGGCAACGCGGTCTACCGGTAGTACCACTCCGACGAGTTGCTGATGGCGCCGAGGCTGCTGCCGCCGCCCATCACGTGGACCTGGCCGGTCGGCGTCTCGAACATGCCGAACGCCGTGCGCGGCGCGTTCAGGCTCGGCCCCACCGACCACTGGTTGCTGGCGGCGTCGTAGACGTCGGTGCTGGCGTGCGGATTGGGCGCCTGCAGGGTGCCGTCGGCGCCGCCGGCGATCAGGAACCGGCCGTTGCCCAGCGCCCAGCCCTTGTGCAGCCCGCGGGCCGTCGACATCGCGCCCGCCGCGGTCCAGGTGTTGGCCATGGCGTCGTAGATCTCGGCGGTGTTGGTCGGCGTGCCCTGGTTGGCCAGGGTCACGGCGTTGATGCCGCCGGCCATCAGCCAGCGGTGGTTGCCGAGCGGCACCGCCTCGATCATCGAGCGCGCGCTGGCCATGGCGGGCCCGGCGGCGATCGTGTTGTTGGCGGGGTTGAACAGGTCGACGGAGCTGCGCACCGCCGGCAGGCGGAACAGGATGAAGTCGTCCCAGCTGATGCCGCCGCACAGCGCCACGCGGTTGTCCGGCCGCACGATCGCCGCGTGGCCGACCCGCGGCGTCCGCAGGTTCGGTCCCGCCACCCAGGTGTTGGTGGCCGGCTGGTAGATCTCGGTGGTGTTGGTGGTGTCGTAGATCGCGTTCAGCGGCGACGGCGTCACGGTCATCGCCACCAGGCCGCCGGTGACCAGTACGCGCCCGTCGGCCAGCAGCGTCGCCGTGTGGCCGGCGCGCGGCGAGAGCATCGGCGCCGACACCGTGAAGGTGTTGGCGGCCGGATCGTAGATCTCGCACGCCGCCTGCGGATCGTTCAGCCGGTCGACGCCACCGGCGATCAGCCAGCGACCGTCCGCCAGCCGCGTCGCCGTGTGCAGCGAGCGCTCGACGGTCAGGTTCGGCCCGAAGCTGAAGCTGTCGGTCAGCGGGTCGTAGATCTCGGTGGTGCGATGCGCGGTCTGCGCCAGCAGGCCACCCCGGCCGCCGCCGCACAGGAGCCAGCCGCCCGAGCGGTGCGGCAGCACCACCGGGAACGCGCGGTCGTCCTGGAAACCGACCAGCCGGTCGCGGAACGCGCCGGCCACGCCGAGTCGCACCACCCGCGGCAGCGAGATGCGATCCACCAGCGTGGTGGTGCCCGGCAGGGTGATCCCCTGGAAGTAGAACGCGGCGTCCTGCAGGACCGGCTGCGCCGGCACGTTCAGCGGCGCCGGCCGGAAGTGCAGGTCGAGCCCGAAGAACCCGAACATCGAGTTGGAGAGCATCGCCGTGCCGACGTTCACCTGGCGGGTGTCGCGCCAGTCGAACAGGCTGATCGAGGTGGGGCCCGGATCGATGCCGGTCAGGATCACCGCCGCGTCGAACGGCAGGATGCCCGGATGCAGGTCGAACGACACCGGGCCGG
This sequence comes from uncultured candidatus Brocadiaceae bacterium, assembly GCA_964565715.1. Taxonomy (GTDB): domain Bacteria; phylum Planctomycetota; class UBA1135; order UBA1135; family UBA2386; genus CAZMGG01. Next base: position 18,105 of record CAZMGG010000026.1, read on the forward strand.
GGATGGAACCGCCGACCACGTCGAACTGCAGGGGCGTCTGGGCCGACAGCCAGCCGGTGGCGACGGCAAGGGCGAGAACCGGGAGCGGGGAGCGATGCATGGGCGACCGCCGATCATGGCGCCAGGGCGCCGGCCCGCCCAGGGGGTCCCTGCCGCCGTTCGCGACGGTAGCGCGGATCCATCGCCGTGCGCTTGCTTCGGCGGCAGTGACAAAGCGATACTCGCGCCGTCAGCCGGGTGTCCTTCGATCTGCCCGACTCGATACACGCTCTCTGCTCCGCACGGCTCACCTGGGCGGCTCCTCGTCCTTCGCACCGATGGGGGGCCAGGGCCACGGCGGGCTACCTCCTCTCCAGCCCGGAAAGGGCGGCCCGTCGCCGCGGAACAGAGGACCGGTCGTCGGCTTCGGCCGGCGACCGGTTTTTCTCTTCCCCGCTGGCCGACGGGCCCCGCCCCGGTGATGGTGCCACGATGCCTCTCTACACCGGCACCGGCGACCACGGCGAGACCGGCCTGTTCGGCAACCGGCGCGTGCCCAAGGACGACGTCCGCATCGAGGCCTACGGCACCGTGGACGAGCTGAACTGCCACCTCGGCCTGCTGCGGGCCGACGGCCCCGCCGCCGAGCTGGACGCGGCGCTGAAGCAGATCCAGGACATCCTGTTCGAGGTCGGCGCCGACCTCGCCACCGAGGGCGGGCGGCAGAGCCTGCCGCGGGTCCTCCCGGCCATCGCCGCGGTGGAACGTTGGATCGACGCGTCCGAGGCCGCGCTTCCGCCCCTGCGTACGTTCGTCCTCCCCGGTGGGCATCGCCAGGCGGCCCTGCTGCACGTGGCGCGGGCGGTGGCGCGGCGGGCCGAACGCCGGTTCTGGACCCTGTTCCGGATCCCGGGCGCGAACGTGCCCGAGGAGTTGGGGATCTACCTCAACCGGTTGTCGGATCTGTTCTTCAGCTGGGCCCGGCTGGCCAACCACCGCCATGGCATCGCCGACGTCCCCTGGGAACGCGGCTGACCGGGCGGCACCGGACCAGGGCTGCTAGACCGGGCCGGCGGCGGTGCGACCCAGCCGGCAGGCGCGGCGCAGCCACATCATGGCGCGCTCCACCTCGCGGGGGCCGGTGACCGGGATCTCGACGAACTCCCGGGCGTGCGGGTCGCCGTCGTCGGGCATCCGCTTGGCGCCGATGATCTTCAGGGCCTCGGTGACCTGCGGCGGCGCGAGCTTCACGACCACGCCCTTCTTGCCGAGATACGCGAAGACCTGGCCGCGGACGAAGAAGCTGTCCTTGCCGGAGACCTTGTCCCGGGTGACGTCCTTCCAGGCGCAGAGACGCTCGACGATCGTGGCAAGTGGATCCATAAGGGGCGAGGAGTATAGCAACGTCCGCCGCCGGAACCTAGAGCCGCTCTCGGCGCGCACCGCTGGCCGAGCCCCGCTCCCCGGCCCCGACCAGGATGCGCAACCTAGTCGTAACTACTTTCTGAATATGTAGTTACGGGCGACGAGCAGGGCCATCGCCGGATACTCGTCGAGCCGCCGGCGAAGGTACTGGATCGCCATGTCCCAGCTCAACGCGAACGGCACGTAGAGCCGCACCTTCACGCCGCGCGCGCGCAGCTCGGTCTGCAGCCGCTCCCGCGGCACGCCGTAGAGCATCTGCACCTCGTAGCCGTCGGGGCCCGTGCCGCACGCCGGCACGATGTCCTCGACGAAGCGCCGCACGCACAGCTCGTCGTGGGTGGCGAACTCGACGTAGTGCCCCTGCCGCAGCAGGCGCGCCGCGTACTCGAGCATGCGCTCCTTCATGGCCGGCTTGGCGGTCAACGCCACCTCGGCCGGCTCGCGGTAGATGCCGATCACCAGCCGCACGCGCACGCCCTTCGGCAGCCGCGCGAGGTCCGCTTCCGTGCGGTGCAGGCGCGTCTGCAGCACGATGCCGACGTCGCGATGGCCGGCGGCGTGGACCCTCTGCAACGCGTCCAGCGTGAAGTCCGTCCAGTGCCGGCTCTCCATGTCGATGGTGAGGCCGACCCCCTTGCCCGCCGCATGGGCGGCGATGCGCTCGATCGCCGCGAGGCTGCCGCTGGCGTCGCCGCCGGCCTGCAGGGGCGAGGTGGTGTAGGACGACGGCTTCAGCGACAGCGTCGGCGCGCCGCCCTGGCCGACGATCCCGCCGCCGGCCCCACCACCGAGCGCCGCCACGCCGTCCACCATCTGCAGGTAGGTGGCGAGGTTGCGTTCGGCCTGCTCCCTGGTCTCGATGTCCTCCGCCAGCAGGTCCAGCGTCGACAGCAGGCCGCGCTCGCGCCAGAGCGCCTCCACCACGTCCAGCGCCTTCCGGAGCGAATCGCCCGCCACGTAGGGCCTGGCGAAGAAGCGCACCAGGAACGGCGGGATGATGCGGATCAGGGGGTTCACGGCGGGGCGGCATCATGCGCGGAGGCCGCACCGGAAGCCACCGGCGGGAAGCCACCCCCCGGCCGGCGTGGTTTCGGCCATACTGCCGGACTCGTCCCCCCGGAGGTTCCCATGCCGCGTTCCCGCCCCTGTCTTGCCTTCGCGACCACCCTCATGGTCCTCGCCGCCGTCCCCGCCGTCCGCGCCCAGCAGGAGACCTGGGTCGATCCGTCGCTGGGCAGCGACGCCAATCCCGGCACCTACGGGCTGCCGATGCGGACGCTGTCCTACGCCGCCAGCCTGGCCGGGCCCAACCACCGCATCCACCTGCTGCCGGGCCTCTACGGCCCGCTGGTGAACGGCGAGACGCTGCCGATCACGCTGGGCAGCGGCGTGCAGCAGGACAACCTGGTGATCCGCGGCATCGGCAACGTCGTGTTCGACCTGGGCGGCTCCGCCGCGGCCATGTTCCGCCTCGCCAGCGGCGCCAACGGCTGCCGCATCACCAACCTGACCATCACCAACTCCGACCAGACCGGCTGGTGGACGCGGGTCATCAACAGCGGCACCGGCGTCAACTCGGCCAACTCGGCCCACAACGTCGAGATCGACCGCTGCCGCTTCGTCAACATCAACCGCGGCATCGTCCTGTGGACCGGCGACAACACCCAGGGCTGGCGCATCCACGACAACCTGTTCTGGAACTGCACCAACGACGCGATCCTGGAGTACAGCGGCAACAACGAGATCAGCAACAACACCTTCCACACCGGCACCTGGAAGGCATACATCAGCGACTCGGCGACCTCGATCTGCCACAACAACCTGATCGTCGGCTGCCAGATCGCGTTCGAGAACAACAACGCCGCCAACAACCGGGCGCGCTACCAGAACAACTGGCTGTGGCAGTGCCCGACCAGCATCGTCGGCCCCGGCCTCACCGGCGGGCTGCCGGCCAGCAACACGATCGGCCGCGATCCGATGCTGACCAATCCGGCCAGCGGCGACTTCCGCCCGCTGCCAGCCAGTCCCCTGCTGGACGCGGGCACGCCCCAGATCTTCGCCCGCGCCGACCTGGACGGCGTCTCGCGCATCGTCGACTCCGACCGGAACGGCTCGCTGCTGCCCGACATCGGCGCCTACGAGAGCACGCCGGTGAACCTGACCGCCGGCCCCGCCGGCCCGCCCGGCGTCCTGCAACTCGCCGTCACCAGCACCGTCCCCAACATGCTCAACGTGCTGGTGGTGAGCTTCGACGACGGACTGGTGTCCGTGCCGGGCCAGCCGCCGATCCTGCTCGACCAGACCACCCTGATCCCCGCCTACCTGTTCAGCATCGCGCCGCACACCTGGTACCTCAACCTGACCGGCGTGCCGCCCTTCGCGCCCGGCAGCCGGCTGGTGATGCAGGCCTTCGGCTTCGAGCCGGGCGTGTCGCTGCTGGCCAGCAACCAGGTCTGGCTGCAGCTCTAGCCGGGGCCCGCGCCCGCCGGTCCGCTCAACCCATCGGCGCCGAAACGCCGATGGGAAGGGCAACCCGAGAGAGGACCGGCATGCGCATCACCTGGCTCCTGGAGGCCACCGACGAGATCTGGGGCGGCGTCAAGGTCGCCCTCGAGGACGCCAACTGGCTGCACGACCGTGGCCATCAGGTCACCGTGCTCAGCCGCACCGGCCCGCCGGCCTGGATGGAGCTGCGCTGTCCGTTCCGCCGGGTGGCGGCCTTCACCGCCGAGACGGTGCCGCCCGGCGACGTGGTGATCGGCACGTTCTGGACCACGGTGGAGGCGGCCGTCCGCGTCGACCGCGGCGTGCCGCTGCACTTCTGCCAGGGCTACGAGGGCGACATGCCGGAGCAGGCGGCGCAGCGGGAACGGATCGAGGCGGTCTACCGCCTGCCGCAGCCGCGCCGGATCACCATCGCGCCGCATCTCACCCGGCTGCTGCGCGAGCGCTTCGGCATCGAGGCCCGCGAGGTCCCCTACGCCATCGACCACGACGTGATGCGGCCGGGACCGATGCGCGACCATCCGCGCCCTCTGCGCGTCGGCCTGGTCGGCCCCTACCAGATCCCGTGGAAGGACATCGCCACCGGACTGAAGGCCTGCGAGCTCGCCAGCCGCGCCGGTCTGGACCTGCAGCTGGTCCGCATCACCAACACCGCAAGGGCGCCGCAGGAACGCGACCTGCCGTTCCCGGTGGAATGGCACGAGAAGGTGCAGCCGCAGCGCATGGGCGAGCTCTACCGCAGCCTCGACCTGTTCGTCGGCTCCTCGCGGGGCAGCGAGGAGGGCTTCTTCCTGCCGGCGGTGGAGGCGATGGCCTGCGGCGTTCCGTGCGTGCTCACCGACATCCCGTGCTTCCGCGGCTACGGCAGCGGCCAGTACGCCCTGTTCGTGCCGCCGCAGGACCCGGCGGCGATGGCGGAAGGGATCGTCGTCGCCGGCCGGATGCCCGACGTGCGCAAGGACCTGCGCCGGAACGGGCTCGCCACCGCCGCCCGCTTCCACCGCGACGCGCACTGCCGCGAACTGGAGGCGGCGCTGCTGGCGTTCGCCGGGGTCACGCCGCAGCCGACGCCGCTCTCGACGGCCGCACCCGTGGCGCCCAGGAACGCGACGCCGGCCGCGGCACCCGCCGAGCTGGCCACGGCCGCGCGGCTCACCGCCGAGGCCATCGCCAACCTGCAGCGGGCCGGCGAGGTGCTGCGCCGGCACGGCGAGTGGCGCCGCGCCGCGGCGGTGGCCGAGGCGCTGGCCGCCCTGCAGCAGGACGACCGCGAGGCGCTGCGGCACCTCGCCAACACGCGCTTCCTGGCCGACGACCACCCAGGCGCCCTGGCCGCGTTCGACCGCCTGCTGGAGCTGGGCGCCGACGACGACGTGCTTCATCTCTGTCGGGCAAAGCTGCTCTACGCGCTGGAGCGGCACCAGGACTCGGCGCAGGCCTTCCGCGCCGCCATCGCCGCCGGCAGCCCCGGCGCCGAGGTGCACAACGACCTCGGCGTGGTGCTCTACCGCTGCGGCGATGCGACCGGCGCCCGCCGCAGCTTCGAGCGGGCGCTGGCCCTCGACCCGGCCCACGCCGACGCCCGCGCCAACCTCGCCGACATCGGCGAGCCGGCCCCGCGGCGCCCGCTCGCCGCCGCGCGCCCGTGACGCGGATCCTGTGCAACCTGCCGCTCGAGTGTTTCGAGGGGCGCGAGCACTTCCACGGCATCGAACTGGTCACCTTCGGGCCGCCGCACCGGATGCTGGTGGACGGCGTCCACTACCCGTTCGACGTGGCGTTCGATCCGTCGCAGGGCAGCTGGGAGGAACTGCGGGCGCGGCTGCCGCCCGGCTTCGCGCCGGACCTGGTGCTGCTGTTCTGGCCCGACCAGGAACCGCTGCCGGCGGGCCTGCATCGCGCCGAGGTGCCGGTGGTGGGCGTGGTGTCGGACTACAACCTGACCCTGCCCTACCTCGCCGGACTGTGGCCGTTCTTCGACGTGCTGCTGTGCGACCGCGCCGGCGTGCCGCTGTTCGAGCGGCTCGGCTTCGGCGACGTGCGCTGGTTCTGCCAGTACACCTGGAAGCAGCCCGCGCACCGGCTGTGGCCCGACGCCGGGCCCCGTGACATCGACGTCGCGTTCGCCGGCAACCTCAATCCGGCGGTGCAGCGCGAACGGGCGCCCTGGATCGAGCGGGTCCGCCGGCTCGACCGCCTGGGCATCCGCACCGACGTCCGTTCGGGCATCGTCGGCGCCGACTACGGCCGCTTCCTGAATCGCGCGCGCATCGGCTGGAACCGCAGCATCCGCGGCGAGATGAACCTGCGCGCGTTCGAGGTGCCGGCGTGCGGCGCGCTGCTGTTCCTCGAGCGCGAGAATCTCGAGGTGCGCGAGTTCCTGACGCCGGGCGAGGAGGTCGTGCTCTACGGCGACGACGACTTCGAGGAGCTGGTGCGCGAGCACCTGGCCGACGAGCCGCGGCGGGCGGCGATGGCGCGGGCGGGCCACGAGCGCATCCGCCAGTTCGGCATGGGCCGCCGGCTGCAGGCGCTGTGCGAGCTGCTGCAGACGCGTGGCCCCGGCCGGCCGGCCGCCGACGACGCCACCGCCGCGCTCGGTCGCAGCGTGGCGATGCTGCCGACATGGGCCGAGGGGCCGGCGGTGGCCGCGGCCGCCGTCGAGGCCTGCCGGCGGCTGCCCGCCGATCCGCGGGCGCTCAATGCGCTGGCGCTGGCGACCCTGCGCTGGCGCGGCGGCGCGGGCGGCGACCAGGCCTGCCAGCTCTGGCAGAAGGCCTGCGCGCTGGCGCCGGGCTACCTGCCGGCGGCGCACAACCTGGGCCTGCTGATGGCGGCGGCCGGGCGCGAGGACCTGCGGCACGCGGCCCGCGCCGAGACCGGCCGCCGGGCGGCGGCGGCGCGGGCCTTCGCCGACATCGACGGGCCGCTGCTGCCGCTCGGCTTCGGCGAACTCGCCGTCGATCGCTCGCTGCAACTGCAGGCGGCGGTGCGCAGCGGCGAGGTGCGCCGCTACGCCGGCGGCCTCATTCCGACCTGACCGCCGCCAGCCGGACCTGGGCGCCGCCGAACATGCTGTCGAAGGTGCGCGGCGGCGCGCCGTCGCGGCCGCCGAAGGACTCGAAGACGCGGGCGAACTCGGCCTCGGGCACGCCCTCGCGGCCCTGTTCCTTCGCCATCGCCAGCAGCGTCGCGAACGCCATCTCCGCCTGCAGATTGCGGGTGGGTTCGATGCTGTAGCACAGCAGCGCGTCGGCGAGGCTCATCGCGCTGCTCGGCCGCAGGTCCGCCACCGCGTGCTCGCCCTGCCGCACCGGCTGGCCGAAGCCGCCGCCGGCCTCGGCGGCGCCAAACCGCACCGGCGCCACCAGATCGCCCTTGCGCAGCACGGCGTAGAGGAAGCCGTCCTGATCGACCTTCACCGTCTCGCCGCCGCCGCCGAGCAGCAGTCCAGCGGTGAGCGCCACGGCGGCCACCGACGCCAGCACGATCGAACGGGCGTGGCGCCGGCCCAGCAGGTAGACGCGCAGCGGCGACCAGGGCCCGATGCGGGCGCCGGCGGCGGCGGGCAGCTGGCCCGTCGCGCACGCCTCCAGGTCGGCGGCGAAGTCCGCCATCGAGGCGTAGCGTCGGCCCGGCTCCGGATGCATCGCCCGCAGCACGACGTCCTCCAGGGCCCGCGGCACCGCCGGATCCACCCGTCGCGGCCAGCTGAAGTCCGCCGCCAGGATCCGCGCGAACACCCGTTCGCGATCGGCGGCGGCGAACGCCGACCGTCGCGTCATCGCCTCGTAGAGCAGCGCGCCGAGCTGGTACACGTCGACCCGCGCGTCGGCGCCCATGTCGGAGCTGCGGAGCTGCTCCGGCGCCAGGTACTGCGGCGTGCCGGCCAGCCCGCCGGTGCTGCTGGGGCCGGTGCCGCGGTGCCCGGCGAGCCCGAAGTCGAGCACCTTCGGGCTGCCGTCGGGCGCCAGCATCACGTTGCCCGGCTTCAGGTCGCGATGCACCACGCCGCAGCGATGCACGGCGTCCAGCGCCCGGGCGATGCGGGCGAAGATCATGGCCACGCCGGTGTGCCAGGTGGCCGGCGGCTGCGCCCAGACGCCGCCCAGCAACCGCGGCAGGTCGGTGCCGGTGGGCGGCCGCTGCAGCGCCCGCGCCGCCGCGATCAGCTCGCCCACGGTGCGGCCGCTGGCCTGTTCCATCACCAGGAAGGCCACGCCATCGGCCTCGCCGACGTCGTGGATCCGCACGATGCCGGGATGATCGGCGGCGGCCAGCAGACGGGCCTCGCGATTGGCATCGCGGCGCCAGTTGGGCTCGGCGCCGCCCCGCAGGATCTTGACCGCGACGGTGCGATGCAGGGAGTGGTCGAAGCACTGCCAGACGTCGCCGAAGCCGCCGTCGCCCAGCCGCCGCTGCAGTTCGTAGCGACGCGCCAGCAGGCCGGTGACCGCCGGCGGCGGCGCCGCCTGCCGATCGAGCAGTTCGACGGTGGCGATCAGGCTGCGGAAGTCGGCCCGCGCCGCCGCCGAAGGCAGGCGGCGGGCGAACGCCTCGGGGTCCGCGCTGCCGGTCTCGCGCGCGGTGAAGTACTCCGCTGCCAGCTGTTCCACCGGATCCTGCCCGCCCGCCACCCTGGATTCGTGCTCCATGACCATGGACGTGACAACGGAGCATGCCGGTCGGACCGAAGGCCCGCCAAGGACGGCCGCCGAATCCCCTTCGGTCCCACCGGCCCCGCCGTTCTGCTGGGCATGGGCCGCGATGGCCCCTAGGATCTGCGACCGGAGGAGTCGCCCATGCTGTCACACATCGTCCTCGCCCTCTCCGCCCTCGTCGGCGCGGCCTGCACCGCGCCCGCCGGTGCGCAGCTGCAGCCGCGCGGCGGCCCGACCCGGCTGGCCCTGCTGGTGGCGATCAACGAGTACCACCCGACCACGCCGCCGATCTTCGGCACCCTGCGCGGCGCCCTGCACGACGTGCAGGCCTTCGAGGAGGTGCTGCGCGGCCGCTTCGGCTACCGCAAGGAGGACATCAAGGTCCTGCGCAACGAGGCGGCGACGCTGCAGGGCTTCCTCGCCGCATTCGACCAGCATCTGCTGCGCCGCGCCGGGCCGGACACCGAGGTCGTGCTCTACTTCGTCGGCCACGGCTCGATGGTGCCCGATCCGACCAACCGCGAGATCCGGAACCAGGGCGACGACAAGGCTCGCGACTCGACCTGGCTGCTGCACGACAGCCGCGCCGATGGCCGCGATGGCGAATGGGATCTCAGCGACGACGCGCTGTTCTCGCTGGCGCAGCGGCTCACCGCCACCGGCACGAGCCTGGTGGTGATCTCCGACAGCTGCCACAGCGGCGGCAGCCTGCGCGGCGCCGACGAACAGGCCCGCGATGGCCTGTGGACGCCGCGGGTGGCGGCCTACGGCTCGAACCCGGTGACCGGCACAGCCGCCTGGCCAGCCTGGCCCGCCGGCGTGCCGTTCCTCGACGACGACCGCCGCGAGAACGACGACCTGCCGCGCACGGTCCACCTCGCCGCGTGCAGCAACTTCGAGCGCGCCTGGGAGGGCATCTTCTTCCCGTCCCGCGAGCCGCGCGTGCGCGGCGCGTTCACCTACGCCCTGGTCGACGCGCTCCGCCGGGCGAAGGCCGGCGCCACCTGGCGCCAGCTGGCGCGGCAGACCCGCGCCAACCTGCAGGCCATCGAGGCCCTGCGCGAACTGCAGACCCCGTGGACCCAGGGCGACCTGTCGCGGGTGGCGCTCGGCGGCGCCGCGTCGGCGCCGGTGGATGGCTTCGAGGTGCGGCCGGGCATCGGTCGCAAGATCGTGGTGGGCGGCGGCTCCCTGCACGGCGTGCAGGAAGGCGCGGGCCTGCGCCTCCTGGACGGCGTGTCGGGTCAGGATCTCGGCAGCGCCAGGGTGCTCACCGCCGACTACGGCGAGAGCATCGCCGAGTGGGACGGCGAGCCGCCGGACCTCGCCGCCGACCGGGTGGTGCTGGCACACCTGGTGGGGATGCCGGCGGACGCACCGCGCCTGCGGGTGCACTTCGCCGACGCCGCGCTGGGCCGCCTGCTGGCCACGGACTCGATGGTGCTGGCCTGCGAGCGCGCCGGCGCCCACTACGTGCTCGAGGGCACGCCGCCGGTGCTCCGCACCATGGAAGGCATCCCGGTGTGGCCGCGGGCCGGCACCGCCGAGCCTTCGGGCGACGATTCCGCGCGGGCCGACTTCTGGCGCCGCGGCTTCCGGGAGGAGATGCAGTTCCAGGGGCTCTGGCGCCTCGGCACCCAGGCCCAGGGCCAGCTCAAGGACGCCGAGCTGGCGTTCGTCGCGCCACGCGACGAGCAGCTGCTGGAGCCCGGCGGCAACGCGGTGGTCTTCACGCCGGCCGTGCTGCAGGACGAGGGCGGCGAACCACGGCTGCGCATCCCGACCGAGGCCGCCCAACGGGGTCTGCTGGCCCGCGGCGCCGGCCGCCTGGCGCTGACGGTGCTGGAGATCCGCAACCAGAACCGCGGCGAGGCCCATCTCGCCGTGCTGTGCCTGACCGAGAACCGCGAGATCATCCCGCTGCGGATCGACGGCCCCGACAAGACCGTCAAGAGCGGCGAGCCGATCGCCCCGATCCGCATCCACCTGACCGCACCCGATGCCGCAGCCTGGCCCCTCGATCGGGCCATGCGCGAGCGCTACCTCGTGCTCTTCACCCGCGGCCACATCGACTTCGCCGAGTTCCTCGCCCAGCGCACCTCGACCTCCCGCAGCGCCGACGACGTCCCCCCCGGCCTGCGGGCGGTGCTGCAGCGCAGTCGCACCCGTTCGGCCGAACCGCCGGCGGAGGTCAACCAGACCGGCTGGGGCGCGCTCGCCGCCGACATCCTGATCGAGAGGGCCGACGAGAAAGGCCGCTGAAGGTCAGGCGCTCGGACCGATGCCACGGGCCTGCAGGCGGCGGCCCAGGGCGGCCTTGGCGGTGCCGTACTGCATGCGCGCGGCATCGGCGCTGACGCCGATCTTGCTGCCGATGGCGTCCCACGCCATGCCGGCGAAGTCGCGCATGAGCACCAGCTCGCGCTGGTGTTCCGGCAGCGAACGGATGCACTCGTCCATGATGTCGGCCAATTCGGCCTTGGCGGCCTCCTGGCTCGGCGTCTCGCCGTGGCCGGCCGGCTCGAGGATGCGCGTGCTGCCGTCGTCGCCGCCTTGCTGCGGCGTCTCCCGGCGGACATCACGCCGGTCGGCGTGGGCGGCGTCGACCAGGTCCCGCACGTGATTGGCGGCGATGGTGCCGAGCCAGTGCAGGAAGCTGTTCTCGTCGCGCATCTCGAACGAGCCGATGCGGCCGACGGCGCGCAGCATCACGTCCTGCATGACGTCCTGCGAGTCGCACAACCGGCGGGCATCCTTGCTCAATCGCACGCGGACGATGGCGCGCAGCCTCGACGCATAGCGTTGCAGCAGTTCCTCCACCGCGGCGCGGTCGCCCCCCTGGGCCTGGTTCACCAGTTCGACGGTCCGTTGCATCGCATCCGACATATGGCGGTCCTCGCGCCCTCATTGCAGCCCATCGGCGCCGTCCAGGGAAGAGTCCTTGGCGAAAGGAGCCCATTTCCATATGTTTCGCCGCCCGTTCGCCCGCCCCGTCGTCGTGCGATGCACGGCAGCGCCGATCCTCGTCAGCCGACCTCGCCCCAGAGCCCCCATGGCCACTCGCTCCTCTCCCCCCATCCACCGCTGGAGCTTCTACCGCACAGGCGGCGTCGACCAGGTCCGCCTGGACTCCGCCGACGACATCATCGACCTGCGCAACCTCGATCAGAAACTGTGGGTCGCGCTGAGCTGCCCGGTCCAGGGCCTCGAGTTCGACGAGCGCACCCTGGCACTGCTGGACACCGACCAGGACGGCCGGGTCCGCGCCCCCGAGATCATCGCCGCCTGCGAATGGGTCGGCCACTTGCTGAAGGACCGGGCCGACCTGATGACCGGCAAGGACGGCCTCCGGCTCGCCGCCATCGACACCAGCCACGCCGACGGCAAGAACCTGCTGGCGGCGGCGAAGCGCATCCTCGCCGGCATCGGCATGGGCGACGCTGGCGCGATCGCGGTCGCGGACTCGACCCGCAGCAGCGAGATGCTGGCCACGGCCACCCTGAATGGCGACGGCATCGTCCCGCCGTCCAGCATCGAGGATGCCAGCGCCCGCCAGGTGGCCGAAGAGATCGTCGCCTGCATGGGCGGCGCCGGCGACCGGAGCGGCCAGCGCGGCTTCGACCAGGCCCAGTGCGACGCCTTCCACGCCGCCTGCGCCGCGTTCGCCGACTGGTGGAAGCAGGGCGAGGCCGAGGGCAGGAAGCTGCTGCCGCTCGGCGAGAACACGCCGGCCGCGTTCGCCGCCCTGGAGGCGGTGCGCGCCAAGATCGACGACTACTTCATGCGCTGCCGGCTGGCCGCCTACGACCCGCGCGCCCAGACCGCGCTGAACAACGAGGAGCAGGCCTGGCTGGCGATCGCCGCCAAGGACCTGTCGATCACGCCGGACGAGGTACGGGCCCTGCCGCTGGCGCGCGCCGAGGCCGGCCGGGCTCTGCCGCTCGACGGCATCAACCCGGCCTGGAACGGCGCCGTGCAGGCCTTCTGGCAGGCCACGGTCACGCCGCTCCTCGGCAAGGACAAGAAGAGCCTCACCGAGACCGAGTGGGCCGATCTCTGCGGCCGCTTCGTCGCCCATGCCGCCTGGGTCGCCGGCAAGCAGGGCGCCGCGGTGGAGCGGCTCGGCATCGCCCGGGTCCGTGCGATCCTCGCGGGCAAGCATCAGGCCGTGCTGCACAAGGCCATCGCCGACGATCTGTCGGTGGCGCCGGAGGTCGACGCCACCTCGGCGGTGGAGAAGCTGGCCCGGCTGCAGCGCGATCTGCGCCACCTGCTCAACAACTTCGTGTCGTTCACCGACTTCTACAGCCGCAGGAAGGCGATCTTCCAGGCTGGCACGCTCTACCTCGACGGCCGCAGCTGCGATCTGTGCATCCGCGTCGACGACGCCGGCCGGCACGCCGGGCTGGCCGCGATGTCGAAGACGTATCTGGCCTACGTTGCCTGCACCAACGAGGCCGGCGCGAAGATGACCGTGGCCTGCGCCTTCACCAACGGCGACAGCGACAACCTGTTCGTCGGCCGCAACGGCCTGTTCTACGACCGCGACGGCAACGACTGGGACGCGACGATCGTCAAGATCATCGACAACCCGATCAGCATCCGGCAGGCCTTCTGGTCGCCCTACAAGAAGCTGGTGCGCTGGGTCGAGGAGTCGGTGGCGAAGCGCGCCGCGGCGGCGGACGCCGACGCCAACACGCGCCTGCAGGCCGGCGCCACCGCCGCCGGTGAGGCCGCCGAGAAGGGCAAGGCCGCCGCCAAGCCCAAGTTCGACGTCGGCGTGGTCGCCGCGCTCGGCGTGGCCGTCGGCGGCATCACCGCCGCCCTGGCCGGCGTGTTCGGCGCGCTCAGCACCATGGCGGCCTGGAAGCTGCCGCTGATCGTGCTCGGCGTCATGCTGGCGATCTCCGGCCCGGCGATGGTCATCGCCTGGCTCAAGCTGCGCCAGCGCAACCTCGGTCCGATCCTGGACGCCAACGGCTGGGCGGTGAACGCCCTGACCAAGGTCAACATCCCACTGGGCCGCTCGCTCACCGACCTGCCGGAGATGCCCGCCGGCGCCAGCCGTTCGCTGCGCGACCCCTACGCGCCGAAGAAGAGCCTGCTGGCCCGCCTGCTGCTGGTGCTGCTGGTGCTCGGCGCGGTCGGCTACGGCCTCTGGCACTGGGGCTGGCTGCACCGCTGGTGGCCGGACTGCCCGCTGCCGAAGCCGGCGACGGCGAGCACGGAGACCGGCGCGCCCGAGCAGCCGGAACAGCCGGGCACCGGCAAGTAGCGCCTAGCCGTGGGCGACGGCGACCTCGCCGAGGTCGCCGGTCACCGGCGGCATCGCCGCGGCGATGTCGAGGAAGCGCGTCACCAGGTCCGCCGCGTCCTGCGCGTCCCACATCGCCGCCGCCATGGCGGCGTGCACCTCCTCGCGCGGATCCCGCAGCAGCCGTTCCAGCACCGGCAGGTCCCGCTCCTCGGGCATCCGCGTCTGCAGCAGCGGATGCCGGCGCGACGCCTCGCGCCACTGGTCTTCCGGCAACGGCCGGTAGCGGCAGAAGAAGCCGAGGTGCCAGGGGAGGAAGAACATCGTCCGCTTGCGGCCCTTGTCGTCGTCGCGGAAGTGCTCCTTCAGGAACCGCATGAACTGGAAGTACACCCCCACCCGCTCCTCGGCGGTGGGCTCCCAGGCCCGGTTCTCGGCGATCTCGCGGAAGATCCACGGCTTGATCAGCGCGCCGCGACCCACCATCACGCCGGCACAGCGCCCCCTCTGCCACAGGTCCCGCGCCTCGTACCACGTGTAGATGTCGCCGTTGCCGATCACCGGGATCCGCAGCGCGTCCACCAGCGCCGCCACCGCGTCCCAGTCGGCGGCCTTGCTGTAACGCTGCTCGCGGGTGCGGCCGTGCACGATCAAGGCCGCGGCGCCGGCCTCCTGCACCAGCTCGCCGATCGCCAGCGAATCGTTGTCGCCCTCGTTCCACGCCAGCCGGATCTTCACCGTCACCGGCACCGGCAGTTCGCGCACCATCGTCTCGACGATCTTGCCGAGTTGGGACGGCCGCCGCAGGAGCTGGGCGCCCATGCCGCGCTTGACCGTGTCGTGGATCGGGCAGCCGCAGTTGAGGTCGACGAACGCCGCGCCGCGCGCCACCGCCTCACGGCCCGCTGCCACCGCGTCCTCGGGCTTGCTGGCGGCGATCTGCACGCCGAAGCAGGCCTCGTCGGCGTGCCTGCGCAGCAACGCCAGTTCGGTCGACCGTTTGCGGACGACCTGGTAGGCGTAGGCCATCTCCGACATGGTGACCGCGGCGCCATGGGCGACGCAGAGGCGACGGAACGGGAGGTTGCCGCCCTTGGTGAGCGGCGCCAGGACGACCTGGCCATCGAGGAGCATCGGCGCGATTCTGGCGACGGGCGCCGCCGAAGCCAGCGGCCGAATCGACGTTCCGGACGGGGCGGCGCCACGGGCTAGAATCCTGGGCCGCCCGCCATGCCCTCCGCTCCGTCCCTCTGGTGCGCCGTCCTGCTCTCTGCCCTCGCCGCGCTGCTCCTCGGCCTGCCGGCGACGCCCCCCGTGCGCACGCCCGGCCCGGCCACGCCCGACGGCCACCTGGTCCTGGTGATCGAGGGCACCGTGCGCGAGCTGCGCGTCACCGCGGCGGTGGCGAAGCCCGATCCGTGCCAGCCGGCCCCGCCGGGCCTCGCCGCGCCGTTCCGCCTGCAGCTCCTCGACGGCAAGGGCGCCGTGCTCGACGAACGGCCGCTCGACCTGTCGGCGTTCGATCTCGACCCGGCGCGGATCGGCGGCGCGACCAGGGTCGAGGGCTGCAGCGTCCGTTCGCCGTCGATCGGCGTTCTCGCCAGCGTGCCCGACCTCGGCGCCACCGCCGAGCTGCGCATCCTGCACGGCACGCAGATCATCGGCTCGGCCGACGCCGTGCAGCTCGAACGGCTGCGCCGGGAGGGCCCACGGTGAGCGCCCGCGCGCTCCTGGCGACGGTGCTGCTGCTCGCCGCGGCCCCGGCCCAGGCCCCGACCGTGCGCACGGTCCTCGCCAACGGCCCGACCAGCAACCGCTACGACCTGGTGATCCTCGGCGACGGCTACACGGCCGCCCAGCAGGCGACCTTCGACCAGGACGCGCAGACGTTCCTGACCGCGCTGTTCCAGAAGGAGCCCTACCGCACCTTCGGCGGCTTCTTCAACGCCCACACCGTGTTCCGGCCCAGCACGCAGCCCGGCGCCAACCACCCCGACGCGACGCCGCCGATCGTCAACAACCCGGTCTACGGCAGCTCCTACAACACCGGCGGCACCGGCCGCTGCCTGTACCTCACCAACGCCTCGCTGGCGCTGGCCGACGCCGCCCTGGCGCCCGCCACCGAGGGCCGCGTCATCGTCATCGTCAACGACGCGCGCTACGGCGGCTGCGCCGGCCAGTTCGCGGTGTCCTACAACGGCTCGCTGATGGCCGAGGTGCAGATCCACGAGGTCGGCCACGCGCTCGGCCGGCTGGCCGACGAGTACGACTACCCCAACGGCACCTACACCGGCAACGAGCCCGTCGAGCCCAACGTCACCACCAGCTCCAGCGGCGCCAAATGGGCCCACTGGCACGGCACCGGCGGCGTCGGCGCCTTCGAGGGCGCCCGCTACTACCGCTACGGCATGTGGCGGCCGCGCAGCAACTGCCTGATGCGCGACCTCGGCAACCCGCTCTGCGCCGTCTGCCAGGAGCAGATCACCCGCGTGCTGCACGGCACCGTCAGCGCCATCGACCAGCCGAGCCCCGCCGCGGCGCTCACCCTCGGTCCCACCGCGCAGCAGCCCTTCGCCTTCACCAACCTGGTGCCCGCGGCCAACAACCCGCGCATCACCTGGCGCCTCGACGGCCAGGTCGTGGCCGGCGCCACCGCCACCACCTGGACGCTGGACACGGCACCGCTGACGCTCGGCGCCCACACCGTGCAGGTCACCGTCGAGGACCGCACCGCCATCGTGCGCCAGGATCCGAACGGCTGGCTCGTCGACCGCTTCACCTGGAACGTCACCGTCGTCGATCCCACCGCGCCCGACCTGCGCTGCAGCGCGGTGACGCCGCTCACCTGGTTCGCGCCGGCCGGCGGCTCGATCCCGATCACCACCACGGTGAGCAACGACGGCCCGGGCAGCTCGCCGGCGTTCGCCGTCGACCACTTCCTGTCGGCGGACACCATCCTCGACGCCGCCGACCTCTGGCTCGGCGGCTACACGGTGCCGGGCCTCGCCGCGCAGCAGAGCCACACGCAGCAGCGGCAGGCCGACGTGCCCCCCTTCCTGCCGGTCACGCCGCACTACGTGCTCGTCGTCGTCGATCGCGGCAACGCCGTGCGCGAGAACGACGAGACCAACAACCAGCGCCTGGCGGTGCTGCTGACCCAGGCGCCGGGATGCACGCCGACCCTCTCCTACCGCGACCCGCTGCTCTACCCGCGCGACCTCGGGTCGGTGCCGATCGGCACCGGCGGCACGCTGCTGCCGACCGTCGTCGCCCCCTGCGCCGCGCCTGGTACCGCGTACCTGATCGCCTGGAGCTGCTCCGGGACGACGCCTGGCACCACGCTCGCCCCCGGCGTCACCGTGCCGCTCAACCAGGACCTCTGCACCAACCTCGGCCTCGCCTTGCTGAATGGCGCGATCTTCCAGCAGTTCTGGGGCAGCCTCGACGCCCAGGGCATCGGCCGCGCGACGTTCGCCTGGCCCGCGGGGCTCGGCATCCAGCCGCTGAACAGCCACTTCGCCGCGGTCCTGCTCGACGCCACGCCGGCCTTCGTGGGGGCCACCAACGCCGTCCGGATGGACCTTCGTTAGCCGCAACTATCTATTACATAGATAGTTGCGAACATTCACTCCCGCGCCACGCGCAGGAAGCCGATCGGGTCGCCGACCACCGCCGACTCCACCAGGTCGTCGTCGGCCTCGATGCCGACGCCCGCCGCAGCCCCCTGCTCGAGGAACCACGCCACCTCCTCGGCGGTGGTGGTGATCCAGCCCGGCACCCGCAGTCCCTGCCACAGCCCCGCCGCCAGCACCCGCGCCCGTTCGCGCTCGGCGGCGAACGCCTCGACGTCGAGCTGCACCGGACTGATGCGGCCGTAGCCCACCGCGCTGCACAGCGGGAACGTCTCCGGGTCCGAGAACAGGCTCACGCAGCCGAGGTGGTCGAACACGCCGGGCGACGCCGCCGCCACCGTGGCACCGTCCTCGCAACGCAGCTGCAACCGGTCGCCGAGTCCCGCCGCCCGCAGGCCCGCGTCGAGCGCGTCGCACTCCCGCGCCCGCAGGTTCACCGCCGTGACCTGCCGCCGCGTCAGCAGCGCCTCCGCCAACAGCGCCGGCAGTTCGGCCACGCCGGCGCCCACGTACAGGCTGCGCCCTTCCACTGGCAACCGTCGCAACGCCGCCGCCGCCCATTCGCGCCCCAGCCGCACCACCGCCGGCCGGCGTTCCTGCCAGAACCCGACGCCGCCGAAATCGCAGTAGACCTCGCCCAGCAGCTCCCAGTCCAACGCGTCGAGGACCCGTTCCAGCCGCCCCGCCCACTCCCGCCAGTCGGGACCGCTCATGCGTCCGCCGCCTCCGGCGCGCCGCCCAGCCGCCGCAGCAGCGGCCAGGAGAAGATGCCGGTGCGGTGCATGTCCGACCAGACGAAGCTCAGCGCGTAGCGGCCCACCGCCTCGGCGGCCAGCAGCAGGATGTCGTTCGGCACGGTCTCGTCGCGCAGGATCTTGCGGCCGCTGTGCTCGTCGATGCACTGCGCGCACGGGCAGGCAAGCCGCAGGTCGCGGGCCGGGTGTTCGGTGACGACGCCGTCCTTCCACTCGATGCGCAGCAGGAACGGCGTCACGAGGTCGGCGGTACGGGGCGTGGGCTGGGGCGACGCGGTCATGGGTCTCTTGCGGAACGGACGAAAGCTCTTGGCGGCGGCGGCACGGGCCGCCTTGATACCGGCATGTTGCTCGGATCGCTCATTCTGGCAGGCGGGCGCAGCCGGCGCATGGGTCAGCCCAAGGAGTCGCTGGAGTTCGGCGACAGCACCCTGCTCGGCCACACCGCCGAACTGCTGCTCGACTGCACCTGGCCGGTGGTGGTGGTCGGCCGCGGCGGCGACCAGCAGCTGCCGCCGCTGCCGCTGGAAGCCCACGTGCTGCACGACCACCAGCCCGGCGCCGGCCCGCTGGCGGCGATGGTCACCGGCATGCGTCACGTGCTGGAGACGGGCGACCTGACGCCGCAGGACGCTGTGTTCGTGGTGGCCACCGATCATCCGTTCCTGTCCGCCGAGGCGGTGGGCTGGCTGGCCCGGCAGATGGGCGACCAGCAGGCGGTGATGGCGCGGGTCGACGACGTGCTGCAGCCGTTGTGCGCGGTCTACCGGCTCGACGTCCTGCCGGCGGCCGAGGCGCTGCTGCAGGACGGCGTGGCCACGCCGCGCACGCTGGCCGAGAAGGTCCGCTGCCGGCTGCTGTCGCGGCAGGACGTGGCGGCGTTCGACCCGGCGCTCCGCTTCCTGCAGAGCATCAACACGCCCGAGGACCGCGACCGGCTGCTCGGCGGCGCAAAGTAGGCCACGGGGCGCCTGCGGCTCACGGCTTCGCGCCGCGCGTCCACCACAGCGTCACCAGGCCGGCGATCACCGCGGCGCCGGCCGCGATCAGCACGAGCACGAGCGCCGAGGGCTCTGGCCACCCCCGCTCGGGTTCGGTGGCGGCCTCGAAGGCGAAGCAGCCACCGACCGACAGGCTGACCAGCCCGGTGACGATGCCACCCACCACCGCCTGCTGCAGCCTTCGCTTCCGGCGCATCGACGGCAGACTACAGCGGCCGTCAGGGAAGTCACGGCAGGCCACCCTGCGGAGGAAATCGCCATCCGCCGGCCGGGCGAGTTCGGCCGGCGGACGGCGCGGCCCAGGTCAGTCGATCTTGACCGTCTTCACGGTCTTGACCGCCATGTCCCAGGCCTTCTGGGCATCGGCCCACTGGTCGGCGTCGATCGCCTTCGTGACCGCATCGACGCAGTCCTTCAGGACCTGGCACTTGTCGGCGTCGACCGTGCCGTCGGCCTTGTGGGCGTCGATCCACTTGATGCAGCGGTCGATCACGACCTTGCGGAAGGCCGCCCGCTCGGTGGCCGGCAGGTCGGTCAGGACGACCGGGACGAACGGCTCGTCGCCCGGATCCTTGACGACCCCGCCGTCGCGCTTGCCGGCGCGCAGGACGCTGACCCTGACGGTCTGCAGGATCTCGCCTTCGACCTGCTTCGCCGCCTCCTCATCGCCTTCCTCCATGGCCGTGGCGAGCTTCACGCGCAGCTTGCGCAGCAGCAGCTCGTCCGGCGTCAGCACGGCGTCGTCCGAGCCGATCCGGCCGGACGCACCGCGCGCGACGATCGTCGCACCGGCCTTCTCGTCGCCGGTCGCCGGCAGCTCCAGCCACTTGGCGTAGCGCTTGCCGAACTCGGTGGCGTCGCGGCCCGTCTCGACCAGCAGGCGGTAGTTCCGCCTGGCCGCCGTGGCCGCCATCTTGTGGCCCGGCGCGTCGGCGAGGAACTCCTCGTAGAGGGTGATCGCGCCCTCGGGGTCGCTCAGGCCGACCTCCTGATAGAAACCACGGTAGAAGAGCAACTCTGTGGCGGCCAGCTCCTTCGACGCATCCTGCGCGAGGCAGGGCGCGGCGAGGGCCAGCAGGGTGATGATGGTGAAGAACTGCTTCATCGATGACTCCTTCAGCTCGGGAACACTGCAACTGCAGGGAGCCCGGGCCCGGCGCCCGGGCGTGTCCCTGCACCCCGGCTGGACGGCAGCGCGGCAGGAACCGAAGGCCGGATCTGCAGAATGGCGCGCGGGCATCGGCTAGCCTGCGGCGCATGCCCGCCCGCCGCCCGTTGCGGCCGCTCCGCGGCCTGCTCCTGCTGCTCCCGGCCTGCGCCACCGGCCCGGCCTTCCCGCCCGCCGACCTGCCGGCGCTGGCGGCGTTCCAGCAGGCCGCGCGCGCGCGCCCGACCTTCACCACCGACGAACTCTTCGCCGAGGCGCGGCTGTTCGAACTGGGCCCCGACGACAGGCTGCACGCCTGCGACCTGCGCGGCCTGCGGGTGACCCTGCGGCGGATGAGCGAGGGCGTCGAGACGATGCTGCGCCTGCGCGACGGCACGCTGCTGCCCTACCGGTCGGGCTTCGCCCGCGTGGCCGCCGACGGCACCGGGCACTCGGTGGCCTCGGACGGCGAGCGCGTCTACGTGGCGGCCGGCGGCGCCGCGCTCGGCGGCTTCGACAGCGTCCACACCGCCGCCTGGCGCAGCGACACCGGCGAGGTGGTGGTGGTCGGCCGCCGCAACGGCAGTGCCTGCCTGGTCGCCGGCGACCGCGTCACCGAGGGCGGCTTCTTCGACTCCTCGTTCGCGCCGATGCTGAGCCATGACGGCCGGCTCCTCGCCTACGTGCAGCCCGGTCTGCTCGGCGCCAGCCGCTGGGTGCTGACCACGACCGACGATCCCCTCGGCGGCGAACGGCCGCGCATGCCGGCGGGCGATGTGATCTGGCCGGTCCGCTTCTCCGAGGACTCGGCGCACTGGGCGGTGGTGGTGCGCGGCGGCGATGGCGACCGCCTGGTGGTGGACGGCGAGGTGCACGGCCCCTGGCCGGCGATCCGCCACCTGTTCCCGACGGTGCACGGGTTCTACTGCAAGCTGCGCGTCGCCGACGGCGAGCGGCTGTGGGTGGACGGCGAACTGTGGCCGGTGGTGCCAGCGGTGCGCTACACGCTGCCGGGCAGGGATGGCGGCACCGGCGCGTTCGTTGCGACGGTGGATGGTCGCGAGCAGTTGTTCGTCGGCCCGGATCGCGTGCACGAGGGCGGCAGGATCGGCTTCGCGCGGATCCATGACCGCCAACGCTGGGCCTGCGTGGAGGAGGTCGGCGAGGAACAGTGGCTGGTCACGCCTGGGAGCCGGCATGGGCCCTATCGGCAGGTGCACGATGTGCAGCTGTCGGCGGACGGTGAGCGGGTCTACTGGCTCGGCTTCGACGAGGGTCGCGCGGAGCACCACTTCGTGGACGGCATGGAGCTGCCGGCGGTGGCAGGCGAGCGGCGGCGCTTCGTCACGTTCCTGCCCGACGGCAGCCCGCTGTTCCGTGTCACCGCCGACGGTCGGACCAGCCTGTGCACGCCGCAGGCGCGATTCCCGGCGCACGATACGATCGGCACGGTGCTGGTGTCCGCCGACGGCCGCCGCGCCGCCTACGTCGCCACCGACGGCCGCGAGGTCTGGCGACGCGTGGTGGACCTGCGCTGAGGCCGGCCGCGGTTCACAGCCGCAGCTCCCGCGCCCGCGCGGCACGACCCGGGTTGCACTCGACGCCGATCGCCGCGAGCCCCGCCCCGTTGGCCACCGCCAGCACGGTGCCGACGCCGCAGAACGGATCGACGATGCAGGTGGCGCCCGCCCTCTCGGCGAGCCACGCAACCGCGAACCGCGCTGCCGCGAGCCCGATCGCCCGGTTCCACGTCATCGGCCCCGGCTCCGGCAGCACGTCGGCCTGCGGCTCGCCCACGTCACGCAGATCCGGCGCGAAGCACAGCATGTGCGCGTAGCCGGGGCGACCGCCGGTGGCGCGGCCGGCCGGCGCCCGGCACACGATCTTGTGCCACAGCAGCGGCACGGCCAGCTCCCGCGCCGCCTGCTGCACGAGGAAGGCCTTGTCGGTCCAGCGCCCGTCGCGCTTCACATCGGTCTGGTAGAAGACCGCGGCCGAGCCCGCCGGTGTCGCCCGCAGCACGGCGGTGGCGGCCGCCAGGAACCAGGGTTCCCAGCGCTCCGGATCACGGTGGCGGAACTCGGCCACGTCCGGCAGGGACGTGAGGATCGAAGCGCCGGCGGGCAGCGGATTGCCCGGCAGCCAGCCCAGCGCGTCGGCGCAGTGGACCTGGCGCGTCGTCACCGGCGCGGCCTGCCCAGCAGCGCCCGATCCATCTCGCCCCAGCCGCTGCCATGGTCGAAGGTCGAACGCCGGGCCGGATGGATCGTGTGGCTGCCGTGGCAGAGGAGACGCAGCACCGCGTCCGGCCGCAGGTGCCAGCTGGCCCAGGACAGGGGCGTGTCGCCGTGCGCGTCGACCGCCTCGCGTCGGGCGCCGGCGGCGAGCAACAGTCCGATCGCCGCCTCGTCGCCGAACGCCGCCGCGCGGTGCAGCGGCGTCTCGCCCCGCGTGCGGGCGTCGCGCATGAAGGCCCCGGTCGGCGCGTCTGGCGCCGTGGTCCGGTGCGGGTCGGCGCCGGCGGCGAGCAGCACTTCCACCACCAGGGTGGCCGCCGGGCGGTTGGCCTTGCACAGGGCCGCGTGCAGCGGTGTCTCACCGGTCGAGGCGTCGGTGCAGTCGGGGTCGGCGCCCTGTTCGAGCAGGAACTGGCACAGCCGCCAGTGGCCGTGGAACGCCGCCCCGTGCAGGCCGAGATCGCTGCCGAGGGATGAGAGCTTCGCCCCCTTCTCACACAGCCAGCGGACCGCGGTGACGTCGCCGTAGTAGGCGCACCATTGCAGGAGCGAGACGCCGTCCGCGGTCACGTCGGTGGCGGCCCCACCCCCGGCCAGGTGCTCGAGCACGAGATCGGTGCGACCATCCTGGATGCGGGCAAGCAGTGCGTCGGTCATGACAGATCCTCGCGATTCAGAACGCCACCTCGGCCACCTCGCGGGACGCCGCCTGCGAGGCCGCGGCGAGGCGTGCCTCGGGTCCGTCGGGCAGCCGCACGCGGCCGAGGAACCGGCTGCCACGGCCCTCCAGGACCGCCAGCACGTCGGGCATGGCGATCGACTCGGGCGGCCGGCCCGGCGCCAGCAGTTCCTCGTCACCCTGGGTCACCATCAACAGCCCGTCCTGCACCAGCAGGTCCGCCACGTCGCCGACCCAGTCCGCCGGCAGGTCCAGTTCGGCGCACAGCTCGGCGGGTCGCACGCCCTTCTGGCCGCTGCGGAACGCCGCGCTGGCCCGATCCAGCAGGTGCCAGGCGATGCGCACGCGCACGCCCCAGGTCGGCGGCGGCAGGCGCTCGTCGGGATGCAGCGAGGAATGATGCTGCGCTGCGTAGGCGATCTCGGCGCCGCCGAGCACCACGGTCCACACCAGCTGCAGGTAGATGAGCAGGACCGGCAGGGCGGCCAGGGTGGCGTAGATGGCGTTGGCCTGGGCGACGCCCACCTGCAGGCGCAGGTAGAGCCCGTGCAGGACGACCAGGGACGATCCGGCGACGATGCCGCCGAGCAGCGCGAAACGCCACGGCACCCGCGCGCTCGGCAGGATCTTGTAGAGCGCGCCGAAGGCGATCCAGAGCAGCACGTGCGGCACGAAGCCGAGCCCCGCCTCGTACAGCCACGCCAGCCATTCGCTCTGGGCCCGCAGGTCGGCCAGCAGCGCGACGCCACCCAGCACCGAACTGCCTACCAGGGCCAGCAGGGCCAGCGGCGGCACCAGCACCACCAGGGCGATGAAGTCCGAGATCCGGCGCACCCAGGGCCGCGTCTGCCGCGTGCGCCAGATGCCGTTCAGCGCCTGCTCGACGCGGGTGAAGAGCATCAGTCCGGTCCACACCATCACCAGGGAACCGACCACGCCGATGGTGCGGAAATCGACGCCGGCGACCATCACGCGGATCTGTTCGACGGCGCCCTGGGCTTCGGCGGGGAGCTGCTGGCCCAGTTCGACCAGCCAGGACTCGAGACGCTGGGCGTAGCCCAGCGCCTTGCCCACGGCGAAGACCAGGGCCAGGGTCGGCACCATCGCCAGCAGGGTCACCAGGGTGAGGCCGGCGGCCTGCAGGCCGACGAGATTCTGGGAGAAGCTGCGCACAACATGCGAGACGACGCGCAGGAAGGCGACCCAGGCGCGGCGGGCCGGCGACAGGCGGCGCAGTTCGGCATCCCAGACGCCGCGCCGCAGGAACCGGACGAGACGGACGAGGCGGTTCTTGCTCACGAGGCCCAGAGGGTACCGCTGGCCGCCACGCCCGGACCATCGACTGGGGCGAAACCGCCCGGAGAGCGCTTCACCGGCGGGCGGCCAGCGCGGCGCGCGCCGCCTGCAGGCGCCCGGCCGTGGTCACGGTGTCGCGATGGGCCTCGCCGAGCGCCTTCGACTGCCCGGCCAGGGCCGCCACCAGCAGCGGCTCGGCCTCGGCGGCGCGGCCGAGCGCGGTGAGGCACTCGGCCAGCGCGCTGGCGGCGCTGTGGGTGCGCAGGTTGTCGGCGCCGAACCGCGTGGTGCGACCGGCCAGGGCCGCCCGCAGCATGGGCTCGGCCTCGACGGCGGCGCCGGTGCGCGTGCGGGCGGTGCCGAGCAGCACCGCGCAGCCCATCGCTTCGGGCGTGGCCGGTGCGGCGGCGAATTCCGGCCAGACGGCCTCCAGTTCGGCGCGGGCCGCCGCCGCCTGGTCCAGGGCCAGCAGGCAGTAGCCGAGGTCGATGCGGGCATTGGCCAGGCCGCGGGCGCCCGGCAGCGCGCGCCGCAGTTCCACCACGCGGCGGAACTCCGCCTCGGCGGTGGCCTCGCCGGCGTCCAGCAGGGCGAACGCCAGCTGCGAGCGGGCCTGCGCCACGTCGCCGTGCCCCTGGGGATGGAACCGCTCCATCGCCGCGACCACGTCGTGCAGCATCGCCAGGGCTGCCCTGGGCTCGCGGAAGCGGACCACGTTGGCCAGCGTGCCCTTGGTCTTCACGCAGTGCGGATGATCGCCGAGGCCCAGCGTCACGAAGAGATCCACCGCGGCGCGCCATTCCCGTTCGGCCGTGACGACGTCGCCGAGCTGGAAGCAGGCGTTGCCGAGGTTGGCCAGCAGCTCGGCGAACGGCTGGTCCGGCGGTGCGGCGGCCAGCAGCGCGCGTGCGGCCAGGAGTTCCTCGCGGCCGTCGCGGAAGCGGCGCAGCCCGATCAGCACGCTGCCGCGGCGGGCCCGCGTCACACCGGCGGTGCGGGATCCGGCGCCGAATGCCGCCTCGGCCAGACGCACCGCCGCCGCCATCCGGGCGTCGGCCTCCGCCGCCCTGTCCTGCTGGGCGAGCAACGCGCCCCAGGCGACGCCGAGCCGCACTTCGAGCCCGCGGTGGTCGCCGGGTATCGCCGGCAGCGCCGCCTCCGCCAGCCGGAACTGCTGCTCGGCGGCGTCGGCGCGGCCCAGCACCCGGTAGGCGTCGCCGAGCGCGAGGTGCATCTCCACCGCCACCGCCGGCGCCTGGGCCAGGCGGGGCGCCACCGCCCGCGCCGCGGCGTCCAGGGCCTCGCGCATGGTCACGTCGCGGCCCGTCACCACCAGGTTGCCGCTGGCGATGATGTCGCGCAGGGAATCGGCGAGCTGCTGCGCCACCTGCTGCTCCCGTTCGGCCACCGCCGCCCGCTCGCCGGCCTGCACGGCGAACGTCGCGCTGAGCAGGCCGCCGGCGATCACCGCCAGACCGGCGGTGAGCAGCGCCGCGGCCAGGGCCGGCGAACGGCGGACCCACAGCCGCAGGCTGCGCCAGAGCCCGGCCGGCGCCGCGCTGACCGGCCGGTGGGCCAGCACCGCACGCAGGTCGTCGGCGAACGCCGCCGCCGTCGGATGGCGCTCCGCCGGGTCCTTGCGGATCGCCTTGCCCAGCACGGCGTCGAGGTCGCGGCCGAGGTCCGGCTGCAACGCCAAGGGTCGCGCCGGCGTCCCCATCCGCACGGTCAGCAGCGCTTCGGTCAGCGGCCGGTCCGCGACATCGTAGGGCAACCGACCGGTCAGCAGTTCGATGGCCAGCACGCCGAGCCCGTGCACGTCGGTGCGCGCGTCGACCAGATCGGGATCGCCGGCGCACTGTTCCGGACTGAGGTAGGCCGGCGTGCCGAGCACGCCGCGCCAACGGGTGCGGCCGGCGGGATCGGCGTCCAGCAGCCGGGCGATGCCGAAGTCGATCACCTTCGGCACGCCCTCGTCACCGACCAGCACGTTCGCCGGCTTGAGGTCGCGATGCACGACCCCGCGGGAATGGGCGTGCTGGATCGCGTCGGCCACCGCCACCAGCCATTCCAGGCGCTGGCGCCGCGTCGCCTGCCGCCGTTCGGCCATGACGGTGATCGGCACGCCGCCGGCCACCAGTTCCAGCACCAGCCAGGCCGGTTGCAGCGGGTCATCGGCGCGCCGGCCGAACGCGAACACCGTGGCGATGCCCGGATGGCGCAGCCGGGCCAGGGCGGCTGCCTCGCGCAGGAAGCGCCGGGCCGAGCCGGCGCCGAACAGGCCGCGGTGCAGCAGCTTGAGCGCCACCTGCCGGCCGAGGGCCGGATCCTCCGCCAGCCAGACCGTGCCCATGCCGCCCTCGCCCAGCAGCCGGAGCAGGCGGTGGCCGCCGATACGCAGGTCGGCGCCGTCGGGCGCGGCGTTCGCCGCCGGCGGCGGTTCCAGGAAGTCGGTGGTCAGCCTCCGGTGTCCGCGCAGCAGCGCCCTCACCTCCGCCATCACCGCCGGGTCGTCGCCACAGGCCGTCGCCAGCGCCTCGTCGCGCACCGCCGGCGGCAGCAGCAGCAGGCGCTCGAAGACATCCTGGGCCCGCTGCCATGATGTGTCGGCATCGGTCATGGCAGGCTCAATCGCCCTGGTCAGCCTCGAACCGGCTGCGCAGGAAGGCGCGGGCGATGGTCCATTCCCGCTCGGCGGTGCGCAGCGGCAGGTCGAGGGCCTGGGCCGCCTCGGCCATCCCGAGTCCGGCGAAGAAGCGCAGTTCCACCAGTCGCGCCTTGCGCGGGTCGCGCGCCGCCAGCGCCGCCAGGGCCTCGTCCAGGGCCAGCAGATCGCCGGAACGCGCCGCCAGCGCGTCGGCGTAGTCGTCCAGCGGCGAGATCGGACCGCCGGCATCGCGCTTCCGTCGGCCGCGTCGCCGGGCATGGTCCACCAGCACCCGCCGCATCGCCACCGCCGCCGCCCGCAGGAACTCGGCGGGCGTGGCGCCCGCCAGGTTGTGCTGCCCGCAGAGCCGCAGCCAGGCCTCGTTGACCAGCGCCGTGGGCTGCAGCGTGTGGTTGTGCCGCTCGCCGCGCAGCTGCGCCCGCGCCAGATCGTGCAGCTCGCGGTAGACGAAGGCCAGCAGTTCCTCGGCCGCGCCCGGCTCGTCCCGCGCGGCCGCCTGCAGCACCTGCGTCACCTTGCCGGGCGGCGGCCGGTCGTTCGGCAGTTCTTGGCCCATGGGCGGAACCTGGGCCGCCCATGCTCGCAGGGGCCCAGCCGCCGTCAAGGGGAGCCCGCCCGCCGGTCACTGCTGGCCCAGTCGCAGCAGCACGCCGTTGGTGGTGTGCGCCCCCAGCGGCCCCGCCACCAGGTTCCAGGTCACCAGCTGGAAGCAGATCGTCGCTCCGGCGAAACCGTTCGGCACCTGGAACGGCACCGGGCACGTGGTCGAGCCGCCGGGCGTCCAGCCGAAGCCGATCGCCCACAGCGTCGGCTGCAGCACCGATTGCAGGCAGCCCGGCCGAAGGAACGGATGCGGCAGGCTCGGCTGCAGCGCCGCAAAGTCGTAGAGCCAGAAGCCGATGTCGTCGCCCACAGGGATGCTGCTGGCGGTGAGCGACACCAGCGTGCCGTGGATCGCGCGATTGCTGCCCGGCACCACCGGCGTGCTGGCGGCAAGCGTGAAGCCCGGCGCCCCCTCGGGCCCGGCCACCGTGAACGGCACCTGCGCCGACAGGTCGCGGGAGCCCGGATTGCTGGCGTTCTGGCCGCCGCCCTGGCTGCCGCGGCTGAAGCCGACCAGGGCGCCGCCGCCCTGCGCGCTCTGGATCGAGCCGTAGCGGAACTCCACCTGCATGGTGCTCTCGTGCAGCACCACCTGGAAGGTGTCCAGGCAATGGCCGCCCGCCGACACCGAGTTGTTGACGCCGGTCTCCCGCCAGGTCAGGTAGACCACCACGTTGCCGAGCCCGCCGGACGTGTCGATGTTGCTGTAGAGGCCGCTCTGCGGATGCGTACTCACGTTGCGACCGGGGTGCAGGTTGAACCACAGCGGCGCCAGCCGCGCCGGGTAGTTCGAGCTGTTGTTGCCCAGCAGGTCCAGCGCCGACGGCGTGGGATCGGTGGTGGTCGGCGTCGACGACAGCCAGACGAAACCGTTGGTGCACACCTTGATGGTGCTGGTGCTGCCGCCCGGGAAGGCGAAGGTGATCGGCAGCGCCACCGTCACCAGGGCGTCGTCAGTCGTGCTGATCCGCGTGCCGATCCGCACCAGATCGGGCGCCGCGTTGCCGGCGGTGACGGTGTAGCCGCCCGGCGCCGCCACCTGGTCCGGCGTCAGCAGCAGGCTGCGGTTCTGCAGGTCGAACGGCTCGCCGGGCCCGAACAGCTGGTAGAACGAGGCGCCGGCGCCGCCGCACGCCACGCCGACCGACTCGGTGCGGGCCGGCACCACCGGCGCGCCGCCGGCCCCCTGGAAGCCGAACCGGCATACCGGCACCGCGGCCACCAGACCGCCGGTCAGCGCCGTCTGGCTGGTGGTCTGCAAGGCGCGGGCGAGGTGCGTGGCGACGGTGCTGGTGCACGCCAGCGGCGGCGTGCCGGTGCTGGGCGAAGGCGCGCTGGGCGACGTGAACTCGACCACCAGCGCTCCCATCGTCGTCGGGTCGTAGGTGAACGCGCCTGTCCCGAGCGGGATGTCGATGACGTAGTCGTTGGGTACCGTGCCGGCGGCCGGCGCCGACGTGACGTTCACCACCACCGGCGTGCCGACGTTGGCGCCGATGTTGTTGGCGAACGTCGTGCTCATGCTGGCGGCGGTCATCCCCAGGGGCGCGTCCGACAGCCGCACGGTGACGTTGCTCCAGGTGTGGCCGCCGGCGTTCGGCTCGCCGTCCTCGACCCGGAAGCGCAGCCGATCGATGACGATCGGCCCGCCGATGCCCTGACCCGTGAAGTGGGACGCCTCGTAGAGCAGCTGGGAGTGATAGCCGCTGTTCCGCATGATCACGGTGGTGGTGCTGTTGCTGGTGGTCTCGGTCGCGGCACGGAACGCCATGCCGGCGGGGACCATCAGTTCCTGGGCGGAGACGGCGGCCAGCAGCAACGGCAGGCCGCCACAGAAGGCGAGTGAACGCATGGATGACGCTGTTCGGTGGGGATCAGGGGCGGCGGCGGCCGAGGCGCCGCCACGCCGACCCCTTGGCGTCGGGTCCCCGCCGGATCCGCCAACCGGATGCCGCAAAAAACCGCTAGCGTCGTCGCCATGCACGTGACCGTCCTCGGCTCGGGCACCGCGGTCCCGGTACCCGACCGCTTCCCCGCCGGCTACCTGGTGCGCGCCCACGAACGGCACCTGCTGGTGGACCTCGGCCCGGGCACCCTGCGCCGCCTGGCGCAGGCCGGCGTGACGCCCGACCGGATCGACGCGGTCCTGTTCACCCACTACCACACCGACCACTGCGCCGACCTCGCGGCGCTGCTGTTCGCCCTGCGCGGTCCCGCCTTCGCCGGCCGGCCGCCCCTGCGACTCCTCGGCGCGCCGGGCCTCGCGCGGCTCCTGGCGAAGCTCACCGAGGCCTGGCCGTGGTTGCAGCCCAAGGGCTACGAGCTGCTGGTCGAGGAGATCGGGCCGGGCAATCACACGATCGCCGGCCTGCCGGTGCATGCGATCCCGATCCGCCACACCGCCCAGAGCCTCGGCTACCGCATCGGCGACGGTGAGACGGTGGCGGCCTTCAGCGGCGACGCCGACACCTGCGACGAACTGGCGATCCTGGCCCGCGAGGCGGACCTGTTCGTGTGCGACGCGGCATTTCCGGACGGGCAGTACACCGAAGGGCACCTGACGCCGGGGCTGGCCGGCGGCTACGCCGCGCAGGGCGGTGCCCGGCGCCTGCTGTTGACCCATTTCTATCCCGAATGCGACGGTCACGACCTGCGCGGCCAGGCCGCCGCGCGCTTCGACGGCCCGATCGAGCTGGCCGAGGATCTGCGCACCTACGTGCTCGGCGCCGACCACTGACCCGCTTGTCGCTCGGCGGCGAACGGCGGATCATGGCGCCCCTCGGAGACCTGCCATGCGCCACACCCTCGCCGTCGCCGTCGTCCTCGTCGCCGCCATCCCGTCCCTGCTGCCGGCCCAGGTGGTCCGCGGCGGCGACCTGGTCACCACCAACTACTCGTCGCCCTCAGCCGTCTTCCGCGTCGACCATCTCGGCAACGTCACCACGCTGCACGCCGGCGCGCCCCTGTCCGGTCCCGCCGGCATCACGGTGGCCCAGAACCGCGACGTGATCGTCGCCGACTTCGGCTCCAGCAGCCTGGTGCGGATCGACGCCACCACCGGCGCGGCCAGCGTCATCGCCGGCGGTCTCGGCGGCCCGCTGCGGGTGGCCGAGCTGCGGGACGGCGACTTCGTCGTCACCTCCAACAGCGGCCGCTCGCTGCTGCGCGTCACGCCCGCCGGCGCGGTCACCACGCTGGCCAGCGGCGCACCGTTCAACCGGCCGTTCGGCGTGATGACCGAGCCCGACGGCAACCTGCTGGTGGCCGACGACCTCGGCCGCCGCCTGCACCGCGTGGATCCGATCACCGGCGCCATCACCACCCTGGTGAACGGCGGCCTGCTGCGCCTGCCCCAGGGCATCGCCCTGTTCCCGAACGGCGACCTGGCGGTGATCGACGGCGTGGTGGACTGCGTCTTCCGCGTCGACCGCAGCACCAACGCGGTGACGACCTGGGTGCCGACGGCGGCGCTCGGCGTCAATCCCGAGGGCATCGTCGACGACGGCGCCGGCGGCTTCTTCGTCTGCCATTCGGGCTCGCCGGGCGGCAACGGCATCCGCGTGATCGACGCCACCGGCAACGCCAGCGCCGCCACCGGCGCGGCGGCGTGGACCAATCCCGAGGACACGGCGCGGGTGCCGCTGCTGAGCGGGCCGCGCACCCTGCTGAGCGGCCCCGGCGGGCTCGGCACGTTCAGCGTCGACGCGCCGGGCTCGGCCAACGAGTTCTACACCCTGATCCTGTCGGGCTCGGTGCATCCGGGCTGGAACCTGCCGGCGCCGGATCCGCGCGCGCTGTTCTTGAACGTCGATCCGTTCTTCCTGGCCACCGTCGGGCAGAACTCGCCGCCGTTCACCGTGGGCTGGACCGGTTTCCTGGACGCCGGCGGCCGCGCCACCGCCACGGTGGACCTGCGCGTGTTCGGGCCGGGCTTCCTCAGCGGCCTGCGGGTCTACCAGCAGGGCCTGACGATGACGCCGCAGCTGCAGATGCGGAGCGCGACCAACGTGCTGCGGCTGGACTTCCCGTAGGGCCGCGGGCCCCTCAGTCCTGCCGCGGCGGCCGCACCCGGCAGCCGCCCGATCCCGGCAGCAGGCTCGCCAGCAGCATGCCGACCAGCATCGCCACCACCAATGCGCCGGGCAGGCCGGCGAAGAACTCCAGGCCGGCGCCGATCAGGACGCCGAGGACCACGACCGCGATCCGCCGGGGGCTGTTGAGGCTTCAGAGCATGCGGCCATGAGAAGCAAGTGGCGGACCGTCCGCCAGCAATGCCCCACGACAGGTCACCGCCTGGTCCACCAGAACGCCATCGCAATCGCGGTGAGCCCCACGCCGACGATCCAGCCCAAGCGATGCCAGACGTCCCGACTGGGCGGAAAGGCCATGGTCCACGCCGACACCATCGCCCCGGCGAGGAAGAGAGGCGGCGCGCATGCCGCGATGGCGAGGAGATCAGGCCGGTCCCCAAGCGAGCCCACCATCGCCAGCAGGCCGCCGACGACGAGCAGGACCAGCAGCCCCGCAGCGAACCGGCATTGGACCGGGCCAAGCGCACGGCGGCCATCCGCATGGGCGAGCAGCAGCAGGTTGCCGGCCACTGGCACCAGCACTGCGACCACCAGGAATGCGCGGAGCACTGGCTCGCTCCACCGCAGAAGAGTCATCACGAACGCCACACAGGCGATGATGATGATCCGGGTCTGATCCGCACGGGCCAGGGCCCGGAGGATCCACCAACGCGGCCGCAGGCCGATCCGGTAGAGCCAGTTCCGGGCCCGCAGGGCCTCCAGCAGCCCCTGCCGTCCCTGCTCGTGCTCCGGATCGAGCCGCAGGGCGGTGCGGAAGCTCTCCGTCGCCGCCGCCGCCCGGCCCGCCGTCAGTTCCAGCCAGCCCGCCTGCGCATGCAGGTTGGGATCGTCGGGATCGAGGGCGAGCCCCGTGGTCAGCGCCGCCGAGGCATCCGCCTCACGACCGAGAAGCACCTTGGCGATGGCGAGGAGGCGCCAGCCCTCGGCACTCGGCGCCAGCGACAGCGCCCGCTCGGCCGCTGCCAACGCCTTCCTGCCGTCCCGGAGCTCCGACGCGACGTGGGCGCTCAACTCCCACACCAGGGCATCATCCGGGTCGCGCATCACCGCGTCCGCCGCCGAACGCCCGGCCGCGGCCAGTTCGCCGCGCGCCAGATGGATGACGCCCAGCACGCGGTGGGGCTCCGCCACCTCCGGCGAGGATGCCACCGCGGCCCGGGCATGGTCGAGCGCCGCTGCCGAACGACCAGATCCCAGATCGGCCAATGCCAGCAGCAGCAGCGCGTCCGTGTCCTCGGGATCCTGGGCCAGGAGCCGGCCGGCGGCAGCGGCTGCCTCGGCCCAGCGCCGGACCGTCAGCAGCGCCCGGATCCCCTCCAGGACCCGCATACGCTCGGCGGCACCCGACTGCATGGGGCGGGATCGTGCCGGACGACCGTCTGGCGCGCCAGGGGCGCCCAGCTCCCTCCAGCCCCCTTGAACCAGCGGCCCGCCGGCGCACACTTTGCGCCCCAAAACCCCAC
>CAZMGG010000027.1:0-42947 GCA_964565715.1 uncultured candidatus Brocadiaceae bacterium
TTGCACGTCAGCCTCGACGCCGTGGCCGTGGTGCTGGGCAGCCAGGGCAATGCCACGTTCCGGCTGACGATCCCGCACGACCCGCTCCTGGTCGGTCTCAAGTTCCATCACCAGGCGCTGGTGCCGGATCCGTCCGCGGGCAACGCCGCCGGCGCCGTGGTGTCCGATGCGGCGGTGGCGATCGTCGGTTGGTGACGGCCAGGCGGAACGGAGCAACCCCTCAGCCGCCGGTCCGCAGTCGCAGGGCGCGGAAGCGGCCGGTGTCGTCGAACGAGCCCACGCCGACGCGGCCCGGCCATGCCGGCGCGTCACCCTCCAGCACCGGCTCGGCCCCGTCGTCGAAGAACACCCGCACCCGCGTGCCGCGCCGTTCGAGCCGCAACCGGTGCCAGCCCTCGCCCCAGGCCACGCCGACGCTGCGGGCGGTCGTCACCGGGCGGCGGTCCGCGCCGTCCACGACCTGCACGTGATGCGCGTTGTCGTCGGCGGCGCTGGCGAGGTGCGCGTAGCAGAAGTGCGCCGGGTCGCGGTAGCCGAACACCAGCACCAGGTCGCGGTGCGGGTATTCGCGGCCGGTCTGGCGCGCCTCCACCTCGAGCACCAGGTCGGCGGCCTCGACGTCGCGCAGGAGCGCCAGCGCCAGGGGCGAGCGATGCGGCGGCCGGTAGGAGCTCGCCTGGTGCAGGTCCAGGCACGCGCCGGCGTCGTCGACGATCCGCCACGCCGCGGCATCGGTGAAGTCCCAGGCGTCGAGGTCGGCGGTGGGTTGCGGGGCCGCGGCGCAGGCCCCCAGCAGCAGCGCCGACACGCAGACCCGCGCGCGCTGCATCAGCGCTCCCGTTCGGCGCCGATCGCCGGCACGAACTCGATCACGTAGCGGAACTGCGGCGCCTTCTCGTTGCTGGAACCCACCTCGACCAGATACCGCTGGCCCGGCTGGACGCGGATCCCGACGGGCCGGAACACGATGCACGGCCCGCTGCCGTAGCCGCCGCCGATCACCGCGGCATGGTCCAGCGCGAGCGGCTCACCCGCCGGCAGGTACTCGTCGTCGAGCGGGCGCACCGCGATCTGCAGTTCGTCCTGTTTGGGCACCGAGCCCTTGAGCGGTGCGATGCTGAAGGCCCGGCGCGCCGAGAAGAAGTCGACCGGCACGTGGCCGCGCGGCGGATAGAACACCGCGTCGAGGCCCTTGGGGGCGCCGCCGCTGCCGTCCATCGACCACATCGCGTGGTAGCGGTCGTCGCTGCCGAAGCCGGTCTTCCGCATGGCGGGGTTCAGGCACCAGCGGCGGTGGCCGATGCGATCGATGTTGCTCGGATCGCTGTCGTCCATGTACTGGTCGACGGAGCGGACCAGCGTGCTGCCGACGGCGAGATTGCTGCGGCCGGCACCCTCGCGGGCGAGCCGGAAGCGGGCGTCGTCCATGCCCGGCGGCTGGGTCGGCGTGTGGGTGAGGCCGCCGAGCAGACGGCAGGCCTCGCTGGCGGCGTCGCAGCGCAGGTTCCACTCGGGCACCAGGGTCATCTCCTGCCAGGGCAGGCCGCACAGCGCGCGGTAGGCCTGCAGGCGGCGGAGCGCGTGCCAGCGGTTCCCGGCGATCGGGTCGGCGGGGTCGAGGTCGGGCAGCGGCGCATCGAGAACGCGGGTGAGCAGGGCCTGCAGTTCGGCGCGCGGCACGGGGAAGGGGCGCAGGTCGTCGAGCTGGACCAGTTCGCCGTCCTGCCACTGCTGGCGGGAGAGCAGCTTGCCGTCCTGCTGGATGCGGACCTGGCCGTGCAGGACGCCCGCGCGATGGTCGCTGGTGCGGCGGCGCGCGCCGGTCAGGTCCTGTTCGACCCAGCGGCCGTGACGGAGGCCGTCGCGGTACTCGCCGACGGCCTGGGAGCGGCCGTTGCTGTAGAGGTCTTCGTAGCGGCCGTGCAGCACGTCGGCCTTGAAGGAGTGGTCGCGGATCCGCACGCCGCCCTCGGTCCACTCGCGGAAGGGGCCGTCGCGCAGGCCAGTGCGGAAGGTCGCGTAGAGGATGCGGGTGCCGTTCTGCGCGAACTCCTCGCGGACGCCGTGCGGCCGGCCCTGGTCGTCGACCTGCTGGCGGAGGCGTACGGTGCCATCGGGCCAGTGTTCGATCTGCTCGGCCGGCGCCTGGGCGGCGAGGGTGCCCGCCAACCCCAGGACCACGCCGAGGAAGGTTGCGTTGGAGCGGAAAGTGGGGGCCATGCGGGCGCGGGGCGAGTCGCGTGCATGGTGCGGGATGATCCGGTGGTTGGGAAGAGGGTGGTCGGGGCGCGGTCGGCGGCGGCGGGGCGGCTTTCTTCTCAGCCCGGGAACGTCTAGAACGGGCGCCTCTCCGGGCGATCGCCCTCGGCCGGGGGCCCGGCCGCCTCCTCGGGAGAACGTGTCGGTTCACGCGATGTACAACTGGGTAGTAGCTGACATGACCGAGTCTCGCCGGGAAGAGTGCCGTCCGTTGCGCCGGGCGCGCTGGACGACCAGCCTGGGTGTGGCCCTTGCGTGGGTCGCCGCGTCGTTGCCATTGGCCGCCCAGGCGGCCCAGGGGGCCTACGACCAGAGCCGTATCGTCGGCTGGGGTCTGCACGTCTTCGACTCGGACCGCAACCGGGAACCGTTCGACCGGGTGTCGGCGGGCGTCTACCACACGATCGGGCGGCGGGCCGACGGGACGCTGTCGGGCTGGGGCTGGAACCACTACGGCCAGTGCGACGTGCCGGCGCTGCCGCCGGGGCTCACCTACACGTTCGCGGCGGGCGGCGCCTACCACACCGCGGCGCTGCGCAGCGATGGCTCGATCGCCGTGTGGGGCGACGGCTCGTGGGGCCAGACGGCGGTGCCCGCGTTGCCGCCGGGCACGACCTACATCGGTCTGGCGTCGGGCCACCGGCACCTGGTGGCGCTGCGCAGCGACAACGTCATCGTCGCCTGGGGCAACAACGACCTCGGCCAGACCACCGTGCCGATGCTGCCGGTGGGCCTCACCTGCAGCAAGGTGGCGGCGGGCTTCGCCCACTGCGTCGCGCTGTACCAGAACGGCCTGATCATGGGCTGGGGCGACAACGCCCAGGGCCAGACCACCGTGCCGGCCCTGCCTGTGGGCATGAGCTACGTCGACGTGCAGGCCGGTGGCTTCCACACGGTGGCGCTGCGCAGCGACGGCAACGTGGTCTGCTTCGGCGACAACTCGGTGGGGCAGAGCTCGGTGCCGGCCCTGCCGGGGGGCATGACCTACACCGCCATCGCGGCGGGCTACATCCACAGCGTGGCGCTGCGCAGCGACGGCATGCTGATCGGCTGGGGCCACAACCAGTGGGGCCAGAGCAACCCGCGCGCGCCGTTCCCGGGCCGGCCGTTCGTGCAGATCGCCGCCGGCTACCGCCACACCCTGGCGCGCCTGTCGGACGGCTCGGTCCACGCCTGGGGCAGCAACTACTGGGGCCAGCTCAGCGTGCCGCGGATCACGCCCGGCGAGGTGTTCGTCGATCTGGCCACCGGCGGCTCGCACCAGCTCGCCAAGCAGAGCAACGGCACCTGGATCGGCTGGGGTGACAGCCACTACGGGCAGGCCACCGCGGTGCCGCCGCCGCCAGGCCGGACCTACCGCAAGGTGGCGATCGGCGCCGCCCACACCCTGGCGCTGGTCTCCGACGGCAGCATCGCCGCCTGGGGCTGGAACTCGGTGCAGCAGAGCGTCGTGCCGCCGCTGCTGCCCGGTGAGACCTGGATCGACGTGGCCGCCGGCGGCGCGCACAGCGTCGGCCTGCGCAACGACGGCGCGGTGATCGTCTGGGGCGACGGCCAGATGGGGCAGTGGAACGTGCCCTACCTGCCGCTCGGCATGACCTACCGGCGCGTCGCGGCGGGCACCTTCCACAGCCTGGCGCTCCGCAGCGATGGCCGGATCGTCGCCTGGGGCGACAACATCGCCGGCCAGCTCGCCGTGCCGGCGCTGCCGGCCGGCGTCGTCTACACCGACATGGCGTGCGGCTGGTACCACAACCTGGCGATGCGCAGCGATGGCGTGGTGGTGGCCTGGGGCGACAACAGCGCCGGCCAGAGCACGATCCCGATGCTGCCGGCGGGCCGGTCGGTGGTGCAGATGGCGGCTGGCTTCAACCACTCGCTGCTGCTGCTCGACGACGGCGCGGTGGTCGCGTTCGGCGACAACTCGTTCGGCCAGTGCACCATGCCGGTGCTGCCGGCGGGGCAGGCCTGGATCGGCATCGCCGCCGGGCTCAGCCGTTCGGTGGGCTGGTGCGGTCCGGCGGCGGCGGTGGTGACCCTCGGCCCCGGCTGCAGCGGCAGCCTGGGCGAGCCCGGCATCACCGTCAACACGATCCCGCGCCTGGGGCAGCGCCTCAGCCACAACCTGACGCACCTGCCGGTGGGCCTCGCGTTCGTGGTCACCGGGCTCAGCAGCACCGTGTCGGCGAGCGGACCGCTGCCCGCCGACCTCGGCCTCTACGGCATGCCCGGCTGCTCGCTGCGGGTGAGCATCGACGGGATCGAGGTGGTGGCGGGGATCGGCGACCAGGCCGCCTACCAGATGCCGATCCCGGCGGCGCCGATCCTGCAGGGCCAGGTCTTCCACCAGCAGGCCCTGGTGCCGGACCCGCTGGCGCCGAACCCGCTGGGCGCGGTGATGTCCGCGGCGATCACCGCCACCATCGGCGGCTAGTCAGCTCCGGATCACGGCCGCTGCCGCAGCCGGATCGCGTCGACCGCGAACGGCTGCCCGGGGATGCCGCGCAGGACGATGCGCGCCTGCCGTTGCCGGTCGACATCGATCTCGCCGAGCGGCTGCCAGGCGCCGTCGCCGCCGGCGCGGACCTCGCGCCGTTCGCCGGCGAGCTCGACCTGCAGCCGGCCGGGCGTGCGCGTCCGCGTGCCCGGCCAGCGGGCCAGGACCTGCCAGCGGCCGGCGCGGGGCAGTCGCGTGGCGAACACGGCGTCGTGATCGGCGCCGTCCGCGGCGAAGGCGAAGTCGCTGCCGTGCATCGCGGTGCCGTCGGTGCGCTGTTCCCAGCCGGCGCCGCCCAGTTCCGCCGCGTCGTCGTCGATCACCGCCACCGCCGGCGCGAAGACCTGCACCGAGTTGGCGACGGCGCGCTCGCCGAGATGGTCGTAGACCTTGTTGTCGCAGGGGAAGTTGCAGACGCCGGCGCCGGTGACCCACAGCGTCGAGCTGCCGCCGCCATCCAGGTTGAGCGCGTCGCGGCAGCCCAGCGCCAGCAGCACCTCGGCCAGTTCCTCGAAGCTCATGCCCGCGGCCTGCTCGGTGCGGCCGTCGACGGTGAGCAGCAGCACGCGTCCTTCGGCTGTGCAGCCGATCGCCGAGCGCGGATGCCGCGTCTGGCGCTGCCGTTCGCCGTGGTCGAGGATCTCCCCCTTGCGCAGGAGCATCGGGCCGGCGCCCAGCGCGTCGATGGTGTCGGGCCAGTCGCCGGCCGGACGGGGCATGAGCAGCACGCGGCCCTTCTCGTCGAGGCCGAGGCTGCCCTGCCGGGCGTTGGCCGGA
Source organism: uncultured candidatus Brocadiaceae bacterium (assembly GCA_964565715.1). Lineage (GTDB taxonomy): Bacteria > Planctomycetota > UBA1135 > UBA1135 > UBA2386 > CAZMGG01. The sequence goes on from CAZMGG010000027.1 coordinate 5,534, forward strand.
TTGCGCAGGGCGCCGTCGATGCGCAGCAGCCCGACGGGCGCGCCGGTCTTCGTGTCGTAGAAGCCGCCGTTGATCGCCGCCAGGGCCTGGGCGCGCTCCGCCACCAGGCTCGTGCGGCGCAGCCCTTCGTGGTCGGCCACGTCGAGGCGGACCAGGTCCTGCCGCGGCCGCAGGTCCAGCAGGGTCAGGCTCTGCGGCCCCGCGTACAGCGCGGCGAACGTTCGCTGGCGGAGCCAGACGTCGTCGCCCACCTCGCGGCAGCTCCAGCCCGCGGGGTCGGCGATCTGCCGGCGGCGTTCCTGGGTCTCGGCCTGGTTGCCGGTCTGGGCGGGCAGCAGGGCCGGCGCGGCCACCAGGAGGAGCAGCGCCAGGGAGGACGACGAGGGGTGCATGGCGGAGAGCGTAGCGGCGCCTAGGATCCTGCTCCCGTGCCAAGCCGCCCCGAGCCCGACGACAGCCTGGCCGCGCAGCGCCGCCTGGTCGAGGAGCGCATGCTGGCCGACCTGCGCGCCGGCCGGACCATCGTGATCACCGCCGCGGATCGCGCCGGACCGCTGGGTCCCGTGCTTCCCGAACTGCTGGCGGCGGTCCACCGCCGCGCCGAAGGGGCCGCGCCGGGGCCGACGGTGCCCGGCCACCACCTGCTCGGCGAACTCGGCCGCGGCGGCATGAGCGTGGTCCACCTCGCCCGCAACGAACGGCTCGGCCGGCTGGTCGCCCTCAAGGTCCTGCCGGCCTGGCTGGCGGGGCCGGGCCGGGCCCGCGAGCGCCTGCTGCGCGAGGCCCGCACCATGGCCGGGCTGCGCCATCCGAACATCGTCGCGATCCACGAGGTCATCGAGGAAGGCGACATGCTCGCCATCGCGATGGAGTGGATCGACGGCTGCACCCTGCGGGAACTGGTGCGCGAACTGCCACCGACGCCGGACCCCGGCGACCTGCGGCTGGTGGAACGGCGGCTGCGGCTGCCGCCCGGCGCCCTGGACCACGAGGGCGGGCTGGTGGCGTTCCTGGTGCGTCGCATGGTCGCCATCAGCCTGGCGGTGCAGGCGGTGCACGATGCTGGCCACCTGCATCTGGACATCAAGCCGTCCAACGTGCTGCTGGGCACCGATGGCAAGGCCCGCCTCACCGACTTCGGCGTCGTGCGTGACCTCGATCGGAGCGGCAGCCGGACCGCCAGCTTTGCCGGCACGCCGGTCTACGCCGCGCCGGAGCAGCTGCGTCGGGACGACGCCGCGATCGGTCCGGTCACCGACGTGTACGGCCTCGGCGTCACGCTCTACGAGGTGCTGGCGCGGCGCCAGCCGCTCTGCGACGAGGGCCTGACCGAACTGCTGCGGCGGATCGAGGCCGGCGCCATCCCGCGCCTGTCCCGCCAGGTGCCGGTGCCCCGCGACCTGGAGACCATCGTCCACAAGGCGATCGATGTCGATCCGGCGCGCCGCTACCCGACGGCGGCGGCGCTGGCCGCCGACCTGGAGGCGTTCCTGGCCTTCCGGCCGGTGACCGCGAGGCCGCTCGGCCGCCGCGCGCGCCTGCTGCGCTGGTGCCGGCGGGAGCCGTGGCAGGCGACCCTGGCCCTGCTCCTGCTGCTCAGCGTGCCGACGCTGCTGGTCCTCGGCGGCATCCTCCTGCTGGAACGGCCGCGCATCGCCGCGGCGCAGCGGCTGGAACGGAGCCGGCAGGCCATGGCCATGCTGCACGAGGCCTACCAGGCCTGCTTCCATTTCTCGCCGGAGTCGGAGGCCTCCACCGAGCGGCTGCGCGAACTGCTGCAACTGCACCCGGACCATCCGTTCACGGTGCTGGCCGTCCTGGTGGTGCTGGCGCAGAAGGATCCGGTGGATGCGCTGCGGCTGATCGACGAGCGGATGCCGGCGCTGCCCGACTGTGCCGGCGTGCGGCTGCTGACGGCCAAGGCCCGGGCCGGGCGCCCGTTCCTGACCCGCGAGGAACGCGACGTGCTGGCGCGCAGCACCGACGTCAGCGACCTGCTGGTGGTCGCCCTGGATGGTGCGATGCGGGCCGAACTGATCCGGGACGAGGCCACCTTCCGCTCCGTGCTGACCACGCTGCAGGCCGTCAACCTGGCCAGCACCGAGGCCAACCCGGTGTGCTATGGCCTGCAGGCCCTGGTGGCGGCCCGGGCCGGCGACCGCGCGGCGCTGGAGCGCACGACCTGGGCGATGCAGCAGAACTGGCCGGACAGCCGGGATACCTGGCTGTGGACGGCAATCGCCTGGGAGACCCTGGACCCGGAGCGGGCGCTGGAGTGCACGCGCACCGTCATGCAGCGCTGGCCCGGAGACGAGCGGGCGCTGATCCTGGCGGCGCGCGCCCTGGCCGAGAACGGCCGCGCCGAGGAGGCCCTGGCGCTGCTGGACGCGGCGCCGGCGCTGGCCAACGCGACCGTGCGGGCGCGGGCGCTGGTGCTGCAGCGGCTCGGCCGCACGGCGGAGATCGAGGCCCGGATCGTTCCACTCTGTGATCCAGAGTCGGGCAGCGACTGCCTGTTCCTGGGCGGGCTCCTCGCCGGCAGCGATCCGGCGGCGGCCGAGGAGTGGTTCCGCCGCGCGGTCGAGCGGCTGCCGGCGCCGTCCCGGGCCTTCGCCTTCGCCGGGTTGGGCGAACTGCTCCTCGACCGCCGCCAGCGACCCGCCGAGGGTCTCGACCTGCTGCGGCAGGCGGTCGCCCTGCAACCGCAGCACCTGCGCCTGCGGCAGCGTCTGGCCGGCTACCTCACCATGCAGGGGCACGCCGGCGAGGCGCGCCCGCACTGGGAGTTCGTGCGCAGTTTCGACCTGGTGCATCCGGCGGCGCGCGTGCTGATGCTGCGCTGCCACATGCAGGTGGGCGACTATCCGACGATGCTGGCGATTGCCGGGGAACTGATCGCCGACGGCGACGACCGGCCCCGTGCGGCCTACTACCAGGCGGTCGGCAACGCCCGGCTCGGCTGGTGGCCGCAGGCGCAGGCGGCGCTGCAGGAGCACTTCCAGCGGCCCGGCGGGCCCTACCAGCAGGCCTGGATCGAGCGGGCCTGGCTGGCGGTGGCGCCCGACGGCGATCCCGGCCTGCGGGACCCGGTGCGCGGCCTGCGCGATGCCAGCACCGCGCTCCGCGGCCATCGGCAGCGCGGCCGGGCACCGGGGCCCTGGCTGCTGGCGGTGCTGGCCGAGGCGCAGTTCCAGAACGGCGCCGTCGACGACGCGGTGGGCAGCGCCGAGCAGGCATTGGCGGCGCTGGCCGCCGGCAGCGTCGATCCCGAGGCGCCGGTCGACCTCGCCGAGCGGCTGCGGGCGGCGCTGCAGCGCTATCGGCTCTGAGCCGCGGCCCAGCCGGCCCGGATGAACCGCAGTCCGGGGCCCCACACGTCCTGCGGATCCGCGCAGAGATCGCGCCAGATGCGCAGGGCGGCGCCGAAGTCCGCATCGAGGCGCGAGAACGCCTCGAGCACCAGCCAGCCGTCGTAGCCGGCCCGGTGCAGGGCGGCGAACGTCTCCGTCCAGCGCACCTGGCCGCTGCCCAGCACGCCGCGGTGGCTCTCGCTCAGCTGCACGTGCCAGAGGGTCGGGCCGAGGGCGGCGATGGCCGCGCCGGGGTCCCGTTCCTCGATGTGGGCGTGGTGGCTGTCGTAGACCGCGCCGCAGCCCGGGTGGCCGACCAGCGCCAGCAGGGCGCGGGTCTCGGCTGCCGTCGTGCAGAGGAAGGTCTCGAAGCGGTTGAGGTGTTCGAGACCGAGGCGCACGCCGGCGGCGGCGGCGTGCTCGGCGGCCCGGCGGAGGACGTCGGCGCTGCGCCGGCGCCGCGCGTCGTCGGGACCGCCGCGTTCCGGGAACGTCGCGTAGGCGGCCTGGATCGGCCCGCCCAGGAACGTGGCGCCCATCGCCGCCGTGCGATCGATCAGGCGCCGCAGATGGTCGATGGCGCGTGCGCGGACCGACCGCTCCGGATGGATCGGGTCGGCGTCCGGCGGGCAGAAGCCGACGGCGGTGCGGCCCAGGCCGGCGTCGTCCAGCCGGCGGCCCAGGGCCGGGAAGTCGGTGTCCTCGCCGGCCACGGTCGGGATCTCGACGCCGTCGTAGCCCGCCCTCCGGAGGCGATCGAACAGGCCGTGATGGTCGGCGGTGACCCGCGGCCCGTAGAGCAGCATGCTGAGGGCGATCCGCATCTCAGCCGCCTTCCTATCGCGGGCGGGCGAGGAACTCCAGCAGGTCGGCGAGGCCCTGCTCGCCGAGCAGATGGAACGTCTCCGGCATCAGCGAGCGCATCGCCGAACGCATCTCCTTCACGTCGCTCCGGGAGATCACCTGCCGGTCGCCGGTCAGGTCGAGCAGTTCGATGGTCGTGCGGGTCTCGGCGTCCAGGCGGCCGGTGAACACGCGGCCGTCGTGGGTGGCGACGATCCACTGCACGTAGTTGGCCTCGACGCTCTGGTTGGGATCGACGATGGCCAGCAGGGTCTCGCGGCGCGGCCGGGCGCCGATGCCGTCGAGCGGCGGGCCGAGCTGGCCGCCTTCGCCGCCGAGCCGATGACAGCTGGCGCAGTGGGTGGCGAATGCCTGCGCGCCGAGCGCGGCATCGCCGGTGCGGGCGGCGGCGGGCAGCAGCCGTTCGACCAGGGCCGCCCGTTCCTCCCGCTGGCGGCCGTTCAGCCGGCGGGCCAGGTCGACGACCTCGGCGTCCGGGTGGTGTTCCAGCAGGGTCCACCGCTGCGGTTCGATGTCGCCAGGGAGGAGCGTGCCCGCCTGGATCGCCGCCAGCAGCGGACGGGTCCAGGCGGTCCGCTGGCAGAGCGCGGTGACCACCGCCCGGCGCACCGATGGTGACAGCTGGGTCCAGCGTCCGAGCAACGCGGCGCCGGTCTCGCCCTCGCTGGAAGTCGCCAGCACCTGCACGAGGCCCTCGGCGAACGTCGGCGCGGCGGTGGCGTCCAGCAGGCCGCACAGGGTCGTCACCGTCGCCTTGGTGTCGGCCAGGGCCAGCCACTGGCGGGCGGCGCGCAGGCGTTCCGCCACCGGCCCGGCCGGATCGCGCACCCGAGCCTCCAGATCGGTCAGCACCGCCGCCGGATCGGTGGCGGCGGCCATGTCGATGCCGAGCCGGTCGCACAGCAGCAGCAGGGAGGTCTGGGTGACGGCGTCGAAGCCGCGGTGCAGGGCAGCCAGGGCCGCGCCGTCGGCGGCGCCGGCCTGGATGCGGCGACCGGCGGGCCAGCCCTCGGTCAGCGCCTCGAGGAAGCCCTTCGCCAGGGCGTGGTCGGCGCCGCGCAGTCCCAGCAGCAGGTCGACCACCGCCTCGTCCGGCGCGCGGGCGGCGAGACTGCGGGTGACCCGCGCGATGATCCGGCCCAGCGACCCCGGCATGCCATCGTCCACCGGCAGCAGTTCGAGATCGTCGAACCAGGCGGTGCCGGTGGCCTGACCCCAGCCGCCGTAGAGGCAGTTGATCGACACCGAACTGTCCTTGCCCGATTCGAAGGTCAGCGTGCTCTCGGTCCAGTCGGTGTCGCCGTGCACCGGGTTGCTGGTGTGGGTCTCGCGATCGCGGCCGTGCACGTTGAACAACGCACCCATGCCGCCGTTGCGCCGCTGCAACCCCTCGGTGCGGATGAAGCCGCGCAGGCGATACGTGCGGCCAGGTTCCACCGGCACGTCCTGGAACCAGCTGGTGTCGGTGCCGCGTTCCGAGCCGATCTGCAGGCAACGGCCGCCGTTGCGGCCGCCCTCGACCCAGCGATGCGCCGCGCCGCGGCCGGAATAGGTCCGCTCGCGCCAGTGCGCCGGCCGTGCATCCTCGCCCGTCTCGGCGTCGCCGTTGCGCAGCAGGCTGGCGGGGGGCGGGGCGGCCGTTCCGTCCGGCGTCGCGGCGCCGCGTGGCGACGCGGCCAGGGCAGCCTGCAGGAAGCCGACATCGTGGTGCGCCGCGGCGATGGTCAGCGCGTCGGGGAGCCAGGGATCGGCGAGATCCGCTGGCCGCGTCGCCAGGCCGAACACCGTCCGCCCCGCCCGTTCCGAACGGGGCATGTCGGCGAGGGCCAGCAACGCCTGCAGGCGGACACCGGCGTCACGGTCGTCGTGCAGGCCGCGATCGAGCACCAGGTCACTCATGGCCTCGGTGCGCGGCAGCACCAGGAAGGCCGCGCGTCGCACGGCGGCGGCCGGATGCCGCAGGGCGGCGAGCAGTGCCGCCGGCACCGCCGGGTCGTCGTCGGCCAGCGCCAAGCGGCCGTGCAGGGCCCACAGGGCGTGCAGCGCACCCGGATCGAGACCGAGGGCGTCCAGCCGGACGGCCTGGGCACGGGCCAGCAGGAGCCGATCCGCCGCCGGATCGCGGGATGCCACCAGCAGACGCTGCGCACACAGCCGCCAGAACAGGTTGTCGTCGTCCAGCCTGCGCAGCAGCGTCGCCGCGTCGGCGCCGGTCAGGCCGCCGGGCGCTGCCGGCGTCGCACCAGCCACCAGGCGGAGGATCCGGCCGTGCAGCTTGTCCCGCAGCGGCGTCTCGTAGGCGTTGCCCTTGCCGGTGCGGAAGCCGTGCGGCGTCGGGTTGTGCTGGACGATGTAGTTGTACCAGTCGATCACCCAGATCGCGCCGTCGGGTCCCACCTCGGCCTGGATCGGCGCCGTCCACTGGTCGTCGCTGGCGAGCAGGTTGGCGGCGGGACGCGCGCGGAAGGTGCTGCCGTCGGGTTCCAGTTCGAAGGTCGCCACCAGATGGCCGGTGGGTTCGGCGACGAACGCTGTGCGGTTCCAGAAGGACCGCGGCAGCGCCCGCGCGGTGTAGATCGCGTGCCCGGCGCCGGCGGTGAACTGGTGGTGGAAGTCGACCTGCCGCACGGCAGCGGTGATCGGCTGGATGGCGAGGCTGGTGGCGATGGTCGGCAGGGCGCCCGGCGCCATGCCGGCGACCTGCTCGTAGTGGCGGTGGGGGATGGCGAGATGCACGCTGGGGTTGCCGTTGGCGGTGGAGGCGAAGGTGTTGCCCGCCTCGTCGAAGCCGAGGCCCCAGGTGTTGTTGGAGGTCGACGCGATGTGTTCGAAGCGGCTGCCGTCAGGCGCGATCGCCCAGATCCCCGACCCGAAGCGCCGTTCCTCGCCGTCGACGGTGCCATGGAAGCCGGCGTAGCCCACGGTGCCCCAGATGCGGCCGTCGAAGTGGAGGCGCAGGTTGCTCGGACCGGCGTGGGTGTCGCCGGTGCCCCAACCGGTCAGCAGCACACGGCGCTGGTCGGCACGATCGTCGCCGTCGGTGTCGCGCAGCAGGAGCAGGTCCGGCGCCTGGGCCACGACCACGCCGTCGCCGCACCAGCAGAGACCGGTGGGGATGCTGAGCCCGTCGGCGAACGTCGTGAAGTGGTCGGCGCGGCCGTCGCCGTCGGTGTCGGTGCAGATCCGGATGCGATCGTTGCCGCCGCCCGCCGGCTGCGCTTCGTTGGGGTAGTCGATGGTCTCGGCGACGAACAGACGGCCGCGGTCGTCCCAGGTCATCGCGATCGGCTTGCGCAGCTCCGGTTCGGCGGCGAACAGGACGGTCTGCAGGCCCGGCGGCAGCACCAGCCTGGCCTGGGATGCCGCCGGCGGCAGCGGCGCCTGCATCGTGCGCACCTCCTCGCTCTCCCCCCAGCGGCGACCGGGCTGGTAGTCGGGGATCGGCGCATCGCTCTCGACCATGGTGAACGGCGACGCCGGCGCCGGCCGCGCCGGGTCCGGGTCACCGGCGGCCCAGCGGATGCCGCGGGCCAGCAGGTCGTGGAAGCCCGGGTTGCCCCAGGTGCGCTGGTCGTGGCCCCAGGCGGTGTAGAACACGCGGCCCTCGCCGGCGCGACGCACCCAGGTCCAGGGTTCGCGGTGTTCGCCGTCCACGCGCACCTCCAGCACAGTGCGGTCCGGGTTGTGGCGGTCGTGTACGTAGGTCTCGTCCCAGCTCGTGAAGCCGGTGAAGCCGCGGAGCAGCGGGTGCGCGGGGTCGGCCAGTTCGGTGCCGAAGGTGCCGGTGCCGTGGCGCTGGAAGCGGGCGCCGATCAGGTCGAACCAGGCGGGCGAGTTGGCGAAGCAGGCCGAGGCGCTGTGGACCGCGCACAGGCCGCCGCCGGCCCGCACGAAGGCCAGCAGGGCCTGTTCCTGGGCGCGGCCGATGGTCGGGTGGTTGGCGTAGACCAGGACGACGTGGAAGCCGGTCAGGCCCGTCGGCGAGAGCGCGTCGAGCGATGTGGTCCAGTGCAGATCGATGCCGCGTGCGCGCAGCGGCGCCCGCACCTGGTCGGCGCGATCGAATGGCTGATGGTGGCCATCGTCACCGAGGAGCAGCACCTGCACGTTGGCGCCGTCGGCGAGGCGGGCCGGCCGCGGGGCCGCTGGTGCCGCCGCGGGCGTTGCTGCGGCCGGTGATGTCTCGCCGCCGCAGGCGGCCGCGAACAGCGAGGCGGCGATGGCGGTGACACGGTGCACGGCCCGGACGGTCGAGAGCATGGTGCCGGCAAGGTAGCGGACCCCCGGGTGGATTGCGCTCCCGCGCGTGGGGCCGATCCGCGGCGCCGGCGCTATGCTGCCGCGCTCGGCGCGGCGACCGCTGCGCCTGGCTCAACGAGGACCCCATGACCAACCGATTGCTGTGGCCCGCCTGCCTGCTCGCCGGCGCGGCATCCGTTCCCCTGTTCGCCCAGTCCACGACACCGCCGGCGGCTGCCGATGCGACGGCGAAGGTCACCGGCGCGCGGCAGTTCGCGGCGCCGGTGCGGCTGCAGGCCGAGGGCAAGCCGATCCGCACCGAGGAACCCGGCTATGCGGCGCCGTGCTGGGCCGACGTCGATGGCGACGGTCGCAAGGACCTGCTGGTCGGCCAGTTCAAGGACGGCAAGATCCGCGTCCATCGCAACCTCGGCGACGGCAAGCTGGCCGATGGCCGCTGGCTGGAGGCCGAGGGCAAGACCGCCGAGGTCCCCGGCGTCTGGTGATGCACGTCCTCGACTCCACAGTTGGTGGATCTCGACGGCGACGGCAAGAACGACATCCTGTCCGGTTCGTATTCGCGGCACGACCGCGACATGGCGGGCCTGTTCCAGGTGCTCTACGGCACCGAGGGCGGCTTCCAGGCGCCGCGGGCGCTGCAGGGGAGCGACGGCAAGCTGCTGATCGTCGCCGCCGACGAGGATCACGTGACCGACAAGATCTGCACGCGGCCGACCGCGGTGGACCTCGACGGTGACGGCAGGCTCGACATCGTCACCGGCAACTTCACCGGCACGTTCGCCCTGTTCCGCGGCGAGGGCGGCGGCAAGTTCGCGCCGGTGCATTCGTGGCTGGTCGGCGAGGATGGCCAGGCGCTGTCGGTCGACGCCCACAGCGATCCGTTCTTCGTCGACTGGGACGGCGACGGCGACCTCGACCTGCTCAGCGGTTCGTCGGCGGGCGGGGTGTTCCTGTTCGCCAACGTCGGCACCCGGGAGCAGGCGCGCTGGGCCGCGCGGCAGACGGTGGTCGCGCCCGTCGGCCACGGCCACGACGGCATCCGCATGGGCGAGGACTGGATCCAGGGCCCGCAGGGCGCGACCCGGGTCTGGGCCGACGACATCGACGGCGACGGCAAGCTCGACCTGCTGCTGGGCGACTCGGTGACCATCTGCCACCCGGCCGAGGGCCTCGACGAGGCGACGGTCAAGGAGCGCCTGCAGGAGTGGGACGAGAAGCTGCAGAAGCTGAGCGACCGCATGCAGAAGCTCGGCGAGAACGCCGACGCGAAGGAGCAGGAAGCGGTCAACAAGGGCTACGAGCAGCTCTGGAAGGAGCGCGAGAAGATCGTGCGCGAGGACATGACCGGCTTCGTCTGGGTGATGTACGGCAGGTAGGTCGTGCCGGGCGGGCGGCGGGACGGGGTAAGGTGACCCTGTGCAGTTCCCGCCGCTCGCGCGTCCCGTCGTCCTTGCCGCCGTGGCCGGCCTCGCCGCCGGCCACGGGACCGCACAGGCGGCCGCGGACGCCGAGTTCTTCGAGCGCGAGGTGCGCCCGCTCCTGCACCGGCGCTGCGTCGAGTGCCACGGACCGGACAAGCAGAAGGGTGGGTTGCGGCTGGATCACGGCAGCTTCGTCCTGCGCGGCGGCGACTCGGGTCCGGCGCTGGTGGCCGGTGACCCGTCCGGCAGCCGGCTGGTGACCGCGATCCGCCGGCAGGATCCCGACCTGCAGATGCCGCCGAAGACGGCGCTGCCGGCGACCGAGATCGAGGTGCTGGTGCGCTGGATCGCCGCCGGTGCGTCGTGGCCGGACGAGCCCATGCCGGCCGCGATCGGCGCCCCCGCCGCCTTCGACCTCGCCGCCCGGCGGGCGAACCACTGGGCCTGGCGGCCCCTCGTGCTGCCGCCGGTGCCGGATGCCGGCGACGGCTGGGCTCTGGGCCCGATCGACCGCTTCGTGGCGGTGCAGCACGCGCGCCACGGGCTGCGGCCGGGGCCGGCGGCGGGGCCGGCGGTGCTGCTGCGGCGGCTCAGCTTCGACCTCACCGGCCTGCCGCCGACGCCGGACGAACTGGCGGCGTTCCAGCGGGCGCCCAACGAGGCCGGCTACGAGCGCGCGGTGGACCGCCTGCTGGCCTCGCCGCACTTCGGCGAGCGCTGGGCGCGTCACTGGCTCGACCTGATGCGCTGGTCGGAGACGCTCGGGCACGAGTTCGACTACGCGCTGCCCAACGCCTGGCGCTACCGCGACTACGTCGTGCGCGCGTTCCAGTACGATCTGCCCTACGACCAGTTCGTGCGTGAGCACCTCGCCGGCGACCTGCTGCCCGGACCGCGCCGGGGCGTCGATGGCGCCAACGAGTCGGTGATCGGCACCGCCAGCTGGTGGTTCGGCGAGCAGGGCCATTCGCCGGTGGATCTGCTGCAGCACACCGCCGACCGGGTCGACAACCAGATCGACGTGTTCGGCAAGGCCTTCCTGGGCCTGACGGTGGCCTGCGCGCGCTGTCACGATCACAAGTTCGACGCGATCAGCCAGCGCGACTACCACGCGCTGGCGGGCATCGTCCGCAGCTCGCGCTACGTGCAGGCGCCGCTCGGTCCGGGCGTGTCGGATGGCACCGTGCAGGGGGACCTCGAGGAACGGCAGCGCCGGCTGGCGGAGCTGGCCGAGGTGGTGGGGCTGCCGCCGGTCCCGCCCACGCCGGAGCCGGAGGATCGTCCCGACGACCTCGCGATCGCGGACTTCGCGAAACACGGCTTCGAGCGATGGACACGGGTCGGCTCTGCGTTCGGGCCGCAGCCGTGCACCGATGTGGTGACCGTGGCCGACGGGCCGCAGCCGGCGCGGCACCGGCTGCGGGGTGGCTGGGCCCACAGCGGGGCGCTGGGCCGGCCCCTGCAGGGCGTTCTGCAGTCGCCGGACTTCCGCATCGAGCGGCGTTACCTGCACGTGCTGGCGATGGGGCGCGCGGCGCGCGTGACGGTGTTTCCGGCGGGATTCCAGCTGGTGCGCGACCCGATCTACGGCGGCCTGAAGCGGCTCGTGGACACCGCGGTGCCGCAGTGGCTGACGTTCGACCTGGACATGTGGCGCGGCCAGCTCGCCGTGCTGGAGTGCAGCGACCTCGCCGTGGCCGACCTGGCCGACACGGTGCGCAGCGAGGGCTACGGCACCGATGGCTGGCTGGCGGTGCGCACCGCGGTGCTGTCCGATCGGCGGGAACCGCCAGCGCTGCGGCCCGGGGAGCCGGAGTTGGCGGCGCCCGCGCCCGAAGCTCTCGCCGCCGAGCGCGGCGCGTTCGACGCGGCGCTGGCGGAACTGGAGGCTGCCGCCGTGGCGGCGGCGGCGACGGCCTTCGTCCCGGCCATGGCCGACGGCGCCGGCATCGACCAGCCGTTGCTCATCCGCGGCAACCCGCGGCAGCCGGGCGCCGCCGTTCCCCGCGGCTTCCTGACGGCGCTGGCCGGGGAGTCACCCAGGCCGATCGCGCACGGCTCGGGCCGCCTGGAACTGGCCGCCGCCGTGCTGGCCGACGACAACCCGTTGCCGGCGCGGGTGATGGTCAACCGCGTCTGGCACCACCTGCTGGGGCGCGGCATCGTCGCCACGGTCGACAATCTGGGCCACCTCGGTGAGCGGCCGACGCATCCCGAGCTCCTGGACTGGCTGGCGGCGACGTTCCGCGCCGACGGCTGGTCGGTGAAGCGCCTGATCCGCCGCATCGTCCTGTCGCGCACCTACCGGCTGGCCAGCGCACCGGTGGCAGGGATGGACGATCGCGACCCCGACAACCGCTGGCTGCATCGGGCCAGCGTGCGCCGGCTGGAGGCCGAGGCATTGCGCGACTCGATGCTGCTGATCGCCGGTCGGCTGCACCGCACGATCGGCGGGCCGTCGGTGCCGACCCACATCACGCCGTTCATGTCCGGCCGCGGCCGGCCCGGTGCGTCGGGGCCGCTGGACGGGGCCGGCCGCCGCTCGCTCTACCTCGAGGTGCGGCGCAACTTCCTGTCGCCGTTCCTGCTGGCGTTCGACGCGCCGCCGCCGTTCGCGACCGTCGGCGCCCGCAGCCGGACCAACGTGCCGGCCCAGGCCCTGGCGCTGGCCAACGATCCGTTCGTGCACGCCATGGCGGAGGCCTGGGCGCAGGCCGTGCTGGCCGCGCCGGAGCGCGACGATCGGCAGCGGATCGAGCACATGCACCTGCAGGCGTTCGCGCGGCCGCCGACCGCGGCCGAACTGCAGGCTTGCCTGGAGTTCGTGCGGGATGGCGGGCCCGCGGCGTGGACCGGACTGGCCCACGTGCTGTTCCAGCTCGTCGAGTTCTCGTACCGGCCATGAACGACCGCATCGCCCGACTCCGGTCCTCGTTGCCGCCGACGCGGCGCGAACTGTTGCGCCAAGGCGCCTGTGGCTTCGGCGGCATCGCCTTCGCCGCCCTGTTCGGCCGCACCGCCGCGGCCGCCATGGCGCAGGATCCGCGTCAGGACCCCGTGCCGGACGGTCGCGGCCGCCACCACGCGGCAAGGGCGCGCAACGTCATCTTCCTCTACATGGACGGCGGCGTGTCGGCGATGGACACCTTCGACCCGAAGCCGCGGCTGCAGAGAGAGGACGGCAGGCCGTTCGGCGGCCGCATGGAGCCGACCCAGTTCAACGACAACGGCGCCACCCTCGGCTCGCCGTGGCGGTTCCAGCGCCACGGGCAGAGCGGCATCGAGGTCAGCGAGCTGTTCCCGCATGTTGCCCGCTGCGTCGACGACCTCGCGGTGGTGCGCTCGATGGTCGCCGACTTCTCGGAGCACACCAACGCCAACTACTTCCTGCACACCGGCCATGGGTTGCAGGGGCGGCCGAGCATGGGCGCCTGGGTCGGCTACGGGCTCGGCACCGAGAACGCCGACCTGCCGGGCTTCGTGGTGCTGAACGGCGGCCTGGTGCCGCCCGGCGGCCTCGACTGCTTCGGCAGCGGCTTCCTGCCCGCGACCTGCCAGGGTTCGGTGTTCCGCGGTGGCGGCGGCCTGGCCAACATCGCCCCGCAGGAGGCGCCCGAGGTCCAGGCGCAGAAGCGCGCGCTGCGCCGGCGCCTGGAGGAGCTGGCGGCGGCCGGGCGCCCGGCCGATGACGCCCTGGAGGCGGCGATCCAGAACCACGAGACGGCCTTCCGCATGCAGGCCGCGGTGCCCGAACTGCTCGACCTGCGCGGCGAGAGCGAGCTGACGCGCCGGCTCTACGGGCTCGATGCCGAGTACCCGCACACCCGCACCTTCGCCGAGCAGTGCCTGCTGGCCCGCCGGCTGGTCGAGCGCGGCGTGCGCTTCGTCGAGCTGACGGTGCCGGACACCGGCAACGACCGCTGGGACCAGCACCAGAACCTGCAGAAGGGCCACGCCGACAACGCCCGGGCCACCGACCAGCCGATCGCCGGCCTGCTGACCGACCTGAAGGGCCGCGGCCTGCTGGACGAGACCCTGGTGGTGTGGGCCGGCGAGTTCGGCCGCACGCCGTTCGCCCAGGGCAGGAACGGCCGCGACCACAACCCCTACGGCTTCACGATCTGGCTCGCCGGCGGCGGCGTGCGCGGCGGCGTCGTGCACGGCGCCACCGACGACCACGGCTACAAGGCGGTGCAGGACGTGGTCACGGTGCACGACCTGCACGCGACCATGCTGCACCTGCTCGGCGTCGACCACGTGCGCCAGACGTTCCGCCACGGCGGTCGCGACATCCGGCTCACCGACGTGCACGGCGAGATCGTGCGGCCGATCCTGGCCTGATCTCCCGGCCCGGCCGGTGCCGCGGCGCTGAGACCATCAGCCGCGCAGGGGATACAGCAGCGGCACCACCACGGCGGTGACCAGCCAGGTCAGCACGGCGTATGGAGTGCCCATCACCAGGTAGTCACGGAAACGGTAACGGCCGGGGCCCATCACCAGGATCGTCGACTCGTGGGCCATCGGCGTCATGAACGCCGTCGAGACGCAGATGGCCACGCCGAGCAGGAACGGCAGTGGGTCGGCGCCCGACGACACCGCCAGTTCGTAGGCGATCGGCGACAGGATCACGGCCACGGCGGCGTTCTCGATCAGCTGGGTCATCACCACCGACAGCAGCAGCAACGCCAGCAGCAGGAGCCAGGGGGAGTCGGTGCCGACCGAACTGGCGACGTGTTCTGCCAGCAGCTGGGCGCTGCCCGTCTTCTGCAGCGCCTCGCCGAACGGGATCATGGCGCCGACGATGACCAGGGCCTGGAGGTCGATCGTCTCGTAGGCGGCGCGGATGCCGACGCAGCCGGTCAGGATGGCCGCCATCGCCGCGAACGGGATCGCCACAGCGGGTGGCAGCAGCCCGGTGGCGCAGCAGAGCACCATCGCCAGCATCAGCCCCAGCACGAGGAAGGCGCGGGTGCGGCCCACCACCGGCAGCTGGCGGCTCTCCAGGAGCAGCAGGTCGGGGTTGGACCGCAGGCGCTGGATCTCGTGCTCGTGGCCCACCAGCAGCAGGGAGTCGCCGGCGCGCAGCGGCTCCGCCAGCGGCCGGTCCCGGAGCGAGCGGCCGCGGCGGCTGATGGCCAGGGGGCTGACGCCGTACTGGTGGTGGAAGTCGAGCTGGCGGAGGCTGCGACGTTCGAGCTCGCTGTTCGGCGGCAGGATCGCCTCGACCATGCGCAGATCGGCGCTGCGCAGGGTCTTGTCGTCGATCTTCAGCTCCTCGCGCACCTTCAGGCCCGGTCGCGTCAGCAGATCGGTGATGGAAGTGATCCGGCCCTGGATCACCAGCACGTCGTCGGCCTGGATCCGCAGCCAGGCGCTGGGGGGCAGGAACTCCTTGCCGCGGATCACCTGCAGCACGGTGACGTCGTGGTGGCCGGCGAAGTCGAGTTCGGCGAGGGTGCGGCCCACCAGCGCGGATCCAGCGGCGGCCATGGTCTCGGTGAGGAACTCGGCGACCTCGTAGCGGCCTTCCAGCGAGCTCTCCTGTCGGCCCTTGGGCAGGCAGTGGCGACCGACCAGGAGGAACCAGGCGGCGCAGACGAGCCACACCGCGGCCGCCACCGGCGTGAACGAGAAGAAGGCCAGTTCCTCGCCGGTGCGGCTGCGCAGGTAGTCGGACAGGATGACGTTGCTGCGGGTGCCGATCAGGGTCCACTGGCCACCCAGCAGGGAGGCGTAGGCCAGCAGAATCAGGACACGGCCCGGCGGATAGCCCCGTTCACGGCACACCGCCATCACCAGGGGCATCCACACCAGCACCGTGGTGGTGTCGTTGATGACCGCGCTGAACAGGGTGATCACCAGCAGCACGGTCAGCTGGAAGCGCAGTTCGCTGGCGGCGCCCGCCGCCAGGATCCGGCTGCCGAGCAGCTGCGCCGCCCCCGTGCGCACCATGGCGGCGGACAGGACGAACATGGCGGCGACCATCAGCAGGGCGGGGCTGCCGAAGCCGTGGAATGCCTCGGTCGGGGTCAGCACGCCGCGGAGCCCGTCGGTAGTGGCGCGCCAGGGCACCAGCAGCGCCAGCATCACCAGCAGGGCCGTGACGTCGGTGCGCAGCCACTGGAAGTAGAAGGACACCAGGGCGAGGCCCAGGACGATGGCGAGGAAGAGGGTCTCGGCGGGCATGGCGAGCAGCGCGTGGGGTGCACTCCGGTGTGCGCCGGTTCACCAGCAAGGATGGTGCCAGAACTGCTGCTGCCGACCGGCGGTGGTCACGCCACCACAACCGGCACCGGCAGGCGACTCCAGCGTTGTCGCCCCGGCGGACCCGCTGGCCTGTGTCTTGCATGCGCCGCGGCCATGTCGATCGAGAAGCCCGCCGCGATGCGGCGCACGAGCAGATGGCACGCCATGACGGATCTGCGCCACGAGGTTCCCCGGCTCCTGGTCACGGCCCTGCTGGGTGCGACCGTTGCGCCCGCCCAGGCGGCGCCCGGCGCCCATGACAGCAGCCGGGTGATCGGCTGGGGGCAGCACGTCTTCGACACCGACCGCAACCGGGAGTCGTTCGCGGCGGTGACCGCCGGCGTCTACCACACCGTGGGGATCCGGACCGACGGCTCCATGGCGGCGTGGGGGTGGAACCACAATCAGCAATGCGACGTGCCCGCCCTGCCGGCCGGCGTCACCTGGACCGCGGCGGCGGGCGGGGCCTACCACACCGC
Source organism: uncultured candidatus Brocadiaceae bacterium (assembly GCA_964565715.1). Taxonomy (GTDB): domain Bacteria; phylum Planctomycetota; class UBA1135; order UBA1135; family UBA2386; genus CAZMGG01. The sequence continues at coordinate 22,154 of CAZMGG010000027.1, forward strand.
CGGGTTGCGCAGCGACGGCGCAATCGAGGTGTGGGGCGATGGCTCCTGGGGACAACGCGCCGTGCCGGCGCTGCCACCCGGGGTGACCTTCACGGCGGTGGCGTCGGGCCACCGCCACCTGGTGGCGGTGCGCAGCGACGGCTGCCTCGCGGCGTGGGGCAACGACGACCAGGGCCAGGCCACGGTGCCTCGTCAACCGCGCGGGGTGCCGGCGGTGAAGGTCGCCGCCGGCTTCGCCCACAGCGTCGCGCTGTTCCGGAACGGGCTGCTCCTGGCGTGGGGTGACGATGCCTCGGGCCAGCTCCGGGTGCCGGCGCTGCCGCCGGGCATGTGGTACGTCGATGTGGCGGCCGGCGGCTTCCACACCGTAGCGCTCCGCAGCGATGGCCAGATCGTCGCCTTCGGCGACGACTCCGTGGGCCAGTGCAACGTGCCGCTGCTGCCGGCGGGGATGACCTACCAGGCGATCGCCGCGGGCTACATCCACACCGTCGCCCTGCGCAGTGACGGCATGCTGGTGGCGTTCGGCCACAACCAGTGGGGGCAGAGCAACTGGCGCAGCACGCCGGTGCCTGGCCAGGCGATCGTCGGCATCGCCGCGGGCTACCGGCACACGCTGGCGCTGCTGGCCGATCGTTCGGTGCACGCCTGGGGCAGCAACTACTGGGGTCAGCTCAGCGTCCCGCGGCTGCCGGCCAGCGACGTCTTCGTCGAGCTGGTGGCGGGAAGCTCGCACACGCTGGCGCGACGCAGCGATGGTGTGTGGACCGGTTGGGGGGACAGCCACTACGGCCAGGCGAACCCGCCGCCGCCGCCGCCGGGCCGGCGCTACCGCAAGGTCTCCCCGGGCGGTGCGCACACTCTGGGCCTGCTGGACGACGGCAGCATCGTCGGCTGGGGCTGGAATGCCGTGCAGCAGATCGACATCCCGCCGCTGCCGTTGGGCCTGCACTACACCGATGTCTCCGCCGGCGGCGCCCACAGCGTCGCCTGCCGGAGCGACGGCTCGGTGCAGGTCTGGGGCGACAGCACCGTCGGCCAGGGGAACGTGCCCTACCTGCCGCTCGGCGTCGCCTTCACCGACGTGTGCGCCGGCGCCTTCCACAGCCTGGCCCTGCGCAGCGACGGCCAGCTCGTCGCGTGGGGCGACAATCATGGCGGCCAGCTCCGCGTGCCGCCGCTGCCGCCCGGCGTCACCTACGTCGGCATGTGCGCCGGGTGGTACCACAATCTGGCGCTGCGCAGCGACGGGGTCGCGGTCGCCTGGGGCGACAACTCCTTCGGGCAGGCCAGCATCCCGCCGCTGCCGACGGACGCCGATGTGGTGGAGGTCCACGCGGGGTTCGATCACTCGCTGCTGCTGCTGGATGACGGTCGTATCGTGGCGTTCGGCGACAACACGTTCGGCCAGTGCACGCCGCCGACGCTGCCGGCGGGCCAGGCGTGGCTCGGCCTCGCCGCCGGGGTCCGGCGCTCGGTGGGCTGGGTCGGCCCGGCTGCCGCGGTGCGCCTGCTGGGTCCGGGCTGCGCTGGCAGCCAGGGCGTGCCGGGCATCGTCCCGGTGCGCCAGCCCAGGCTCGGGCAGCGCCTGGAGACCGACCTGACCAACCTGCCGTCCGGTACGGCCTTCGTGCTCACCGGTTTCAGCGTCAGTCAGGGCAGTGGTGGTCCGCTGCCGGCCGAGATGACGCAGTACGGCATGCCGGGCTGCATGCTGCGGACCAGCACCGCCTGCATCGAACTGGTGACGGGCCTCGGTGACCAGGCGCTCTACGTGATGCCGATCCCGTTCGTGCCGATCCTGCAGGGCGTGACGTTCCACCAGCAGGCGTTCGTGCCCGACCCGCTGGCGGCCAATGCGCTGAACGCGGTGCTGTCGGACGCGATCACGGTCACGGTAGGCGGGTAACGGCGGGGTGGTGGTGGACGATCGGCATGCGGCTTGCTCCATCGCGTGGCATGGGCGAGGCACTGCATCCCTTCGAGACCCTGGCGGGCATCCTGGACCGGGTCCTGCATCTGCATCTCACCCGACTGCGTCGGCTGGCCGCGGCGGTGGTGGACTGTGCGGATCCACGGCGCGCCGCGCTGCTCACCTTCCTGCGCGAGCGTGAAGCCGAGCAGGTGCTGTCGCTGGCACGCTATCGGCGCCTGGACCGGGAGGTGCTCGAGACCTGGGTGCAGGGCGTGCCGGCGGCGGCGATGGCGACCGTCACCGAGGACGATGCCGTGCCCGCCGACATCGACGGGATCATCGACGACTTCCGGGAGCGGACCGCGGCACTGCTGCAGCTGTACGAGCAGCTGGAGGCGTCGGTCGGCCTGCCGCGGGCGCGGGAGCTGCTGGCCGACCTCGCCCGCCGCGAGCAGGAGGTGCAGAAGCGGCTGCAGCAGGCTCTGCTGGACTTCTGAGCCCGTGGACCGCGTCCGGCGCACTCCTTGCATTGGCGGTGCCACCATGACCATGGCTCCACGTGTTGCTCCCGAGAAGGTCGCCGAGAGGCTGAAGAAGCCGGGCGATGGCACGCTGCTGGTGTGCGCGTACGACGACGAGCAGAAGTGCCGGTTGAACGCGCTCGGTGGTGCGATCTGGCGCCGCGAACTGGAGGAGCGCCTGCCGCGGCTCGGCAAGGACCAGAAGCTGGTCTTCTACTGAGGCTGACCGCAGGACCAGACGGCGGCCGGTCTGGCCGCCCGCTACCTCGAGCAGGGTTACCAGAACGTCGAGGTCCTCGACGGCGGCGTGAAGGCATGGCAGCGTGCCGGTCTGCCGATGCCAGGCGCGGAGGGGAGCGCCTGAGCCGTGCCGGGCGCAACGGAATCGGCAGTGCCGCTGCCGACGGCGGCCCGGCGTCCGCCAGGCCTGCCGCCACCATCTACAGACGCCGCGACGATGCCGGTATGGTCTGCCGGCGATGGAAGACCTGCCCCTGCCCACTGAGCCGATCGGCAGCATTCCACGTCCGCGTGATCTCGTCGCGGCGGCGGCGGCGGGTGACGGCATCGGTCCGGAAGCCGCCGGTCTCTATGAGCAGGCCGTGCGTGACACGATCCGCGCCATGGAGGAGACCGGCTCGCCGGTGGTCACCGACGGCGAGCAGGGCAAGTACCACAACTTCTGGACCTACCCCGTGCATGGCCTGCCCAACACGGCACCGGATGGCTTCGCGATCCCGTTCCGGGCTGGACACGTGCGGCGGATGCTGCGGCTGGTGCGGGGGCCGTTCCGGTACGGAAGCCGCGGCGACCAGCACCTCGCGGTGGCGTTGCGTTACGCAGAACGGCCGGTCAAGCAGGCCGTGATCTCGCCCTCGGCCCTGAGCCTGATGTACCCGGCCGAGGGCATCCCGGGCTACGCGCGCGAGGAGTTCCTCGAGCACCTGCTGCAGGAACACGTCGCCGAGGTGCGCGCCTGCCTGGCGCTCGGCGCGCATCGCGTGCAGATCGACTTCACCGAGGGGCGCCTCGCCCTGAAGATGGATCCCACGGGGCGACTGCTGCACGGCTTCCTGGAGCTGATCGAACTTGGCCTCGGGCGCCTGACCCCCGCCGAACGGCAACGCGTCGGCATCCACACCTGTCCCGGCGGGGACCGCGATTCCACCCACAGCGCCGATGTCGACTATGCCGACCTGTTGCCGCCGCTGCTGCAACTGCGCGCGGGGAGCTTCTACATCGCGCTGGCCGGAGAAGCCGATCCGCGGCGGGTCCTGAGCCTGATCCGGGATCACCTCCGCGGCGACCAGCGGATCTTCGTCGGCGTCGTCTCGCCGATCGACCCGGCGGTGGAGACGCCGGAGGTGATCCGTGACCGGCTGCTCCTGGCGGCCCGCTACATCCCGCCCGACCAGCTGGGCAGCACCGACGACTGTGGATTTGCGCCGTTCTGCGACGATGCCTCCACCAGCCGGGAGGTGGCCTTCGCCAAGATCCGGGCCCGCGTGCAGGGCACCGGCCTGGCGGCCGCCGCCCTGTGGGGGCGGCAATGACGCCGGGCAAGCCGGGCAACGGCTCCGGTGACGACCTCGAGGGTGATGCCGAGGGGCGGGACCTGCAGCAGACGGCCCTGCAGAACGTCAAGAGCATCATGCAGGCGCGCCGGCGCGCCGAGGACGAGTTGCGGGCCGCCAAGGAGCTGCTGGAGGAACGCGAGGGCCGGCTGCGTGCGATCTTCGAGCAGGTCGCGGTCGGCATGGCGGTGGCGAGTCCCGCCGGCGTCTTCCTGCAGGTCAATCCACGCTTCTGCCAGATCCTCGGCTATCCGGCCGAGCAGATCCTGGGCCGCACCTTCCTGGACATCACCCACCCCGACGACGTGGCCATGACCCGGGCCTACGTCGGGCGGATGCTGGCCGGCGAACTGGCGGACCACGTGGTGGAGAAACGCTACCTGCGTCCCGACGGCAGCGCGGTGTGGAGCCGGACGACGGTGGCCCTGATCCGCAATGCCGCCGGGGCACCCGAGCGGTTCCTGGGCGTGATCGAGGACGTGTCGCAGCGCCGGCAGGCGGAGCAGCGGGAGCGGGACAGCGCCCAGCGCCTGCAGCTGGCGATGGCCGCCGGCAACCTCGGTGACTGGTCCTGGGACGCGAAGAGCGGCCAGGTCTCGCTCGGCGAGCGCGCTGCGGCGGTCCTCGGGCTCCCCTCTGCCGGGACGGTGCCGCTCGCGGCGGTGCGTGCTCGGGTGCATCCCAACGACCTGCCGAGGGTGCGCGAGGTCGCGCGGCGGGCTCTCGGGGATCAGGCCCACCACTCCCTGGACTGCAGGGTGGTGACCGGCGACCCCTCCGGCGAACGCTGGGTGGCCGTCCGCGGCAGCTGCGTGGTCGACGCCGCCGGTCGACGGACCGGTCTCGCCGGCGTGCTGCAGGACATCACCGAGCGACGGCAGTTCGACATCATGCAGCAACGGCTGGCTGCCGTGGTGGAGTCCTCGGACGACGCGATCCTGACCCGCGACCTGGATGGGCTGGTGCAGACCTGGAACCGCGGTGCCGAGCGTCTGTTCGGCTACTCCGCCGGAGAGATCATCGGGCGACCGGTGACCCAGCTGATCCCGCCGGAGTTGATGGAGCAGGAACTGGCGGTGCTCGAGCGTCAGCGTCGCGGCGAACCAGTCGAGCACTACGAGACCGTCCGCCTGACCAAGGACGGTCGCCGGATCGACGTGTCGTTGACCGTGTCGCCGATCCGCGATCCGGACGGGCAGGTGGTGGGCAGTTCCAAGGTTGCCCGCGACATCACGCTGCGCAAGGAGGCCGAGGCCGAACTGCGCCGCAGCGAGGAGGAACTGCGCGCGCTGGTGGACGCCATTCCGCACCTGGCCTGGATGGCGACGGCCGACGGTCACACGTTCTGGTACAACCGCGGCTGGTACGAGTACACGGGAACCACGCCGGAGGAGATGCTGGGCTGGGGCTGGCAGGCGGTCCACGCACCCGATGTGCTGCCGCGCGTGCAGGACCTCTGGCTGCAGAGCCTGCGGACCGGCGAGCCATTCGAGATGGAGTTCCCGTTGCGTGGGGCGGATGGCGGCTTCCGTTGGTTCTTGGCCCGCGTGCGACCGATCCGGGACCACGACCACCGCGTGCTGCGGTGGCTCGGCACCTGCACCGACGTGGACGAGCTGAAGCGGACCCGCGAGGCCCTGGCCGACGAGTCCCGGCTGCTCAACCTGCTCAACGAGACCGGCAAGTCGATCGCCGCCGACCTCGATCTGCGCACCCTGGTGCAGGCGGTGACCGATGCCGCGACCGAGCTCAGCGGCGCCGACTTCGGCGCCTTCTTCTACAACCAGCACGACGAGAAGGGGGAAGCCTACCTGCTGTTCGCGTTGGCGGGTGCCGAGCGGTCCGCCTTCGAGTCCTTCGGCAACCCGCGCAGCACGCCCCTGTTCGGGCCGACGTTCCAGGGCGAGGGGCCGATCCGGATCGACGACGTCCTCCAGGACGAACGCTACGGACAGTGGGGTGGCATGCCCGCGGGCCACCTGCCGGTACGCAGCTATCTGGCGGTGCCGGTGATCTCACGCACCGGCGAGGTGATCGGCGGGCTCTTCTTCGGCCACCGCCGGCCCGGCGTGTTCCGCGATCGGGCGGAGCGTCTGATCAGCGGGGTGGCCGCCCAGGCGGCCATCGCCTTCGACAATGCGCGCCTCTACGCCAGGGTCCGGGCGGCGGCCGAGGAGCGGCAGCGGCTGCTGGAGGCGGAGCGCCATGCCCGGGCCGAGGCGGAGCGGATCAGCCTGACCAAGGACGAGTTCCTGGCCACGCTCTCCCACGAACTCCGCACGCCGCTCAATGCGATCATCGGCTGGAGCCAGGTCCTGCGCATGCGCGAGCGCGGCGACGAGGATCTCCGGGAGGGGCTGACGGTCATCGATCGCAATGCCAAGGCGCAGGCCAGGCTCATCGACGATCTGCTGGACATGAGCCGGATCATCTCCGGCAAGCTGCGCCTGGATGTCCAGGAGGTCGACGTGCACGACGTGATCCGGGCGGCGGTGGCCTCGGTGCAGCCGGCGGCGGAGGCGAAGGGCATCCGGCTGGAGGTGGACCTCGACCCACTGGCGGGTCCGGTCTGGGGCGATCCCGGTCGGCTGCAACAGTGCTTCTGGAACCTGCTGTCCAACGCCATCAAGTTCACCCCCCGCGGCGGCCATGTGCTGACCACCCTGACCAGGGGTGATGGCCTCCTGGAGTTCGCGGTTCGCGACGATGGCATCGGCATCGCCGCCGAGTTCCTGCCGCACGTGTTCGAGCGGTTCCGGCAGGCCGATGCGTCGGCTTCCCGCCTCCAGGGCGGCCTGGGCCTTGGCCTGTCGATCGTGCGGAGCTTCGTCGAACTGCACGGCGGTTCGGTGTCGGCCGCGAGTCCGGGTCTCGGCAGAGGGGCGACCTTCCGCATCGAGCTGCCGCTCAAGTGTCCGGAGGATCTGTCCGCTGGCGAGGCAGCGGCCGACGCGGCCACCGCTGCCGGCGGTGCGGGACCTGACCACCGCGTCCTGCAAGGTGTCACGGTGCTGGTGGTGGACGACGATGCCGATGCGAGGGACCTGCTGCGCCGCATCCTGGGCAACTGTGGCGCGCGCGTGTTGCTGGCCGAAAACGCGGCGATGGGCCTTGCCCACCTGCAGGCCGAGCGTCCCTCGATCGTGATCAGCGATCTGGCCATGCCCGGAACCGACGGGACGGCGATGATGCGCGCGGTGCGGGCGTTGCCGGCCGAACGGGGTGGAGCAACACCGGCGATGGTCCTGAGCGCGTTCGCCCGGCCCGAGGATCGCACCCGTTCGCTGCAGGCTGGCTACCAGGAGCACCTGGCCAAGCCGGTGGATCCCATCGCGTTGGTGCGCACGGTGCAACGGTTGTTGGCCGCCGGCTGACCGTTCTGACGGGCACGGGCACGCGCCTTGCACCTTGCGGGTCATGAGCGACCCAAGGAAATCGGCACACGGTGCCAGTCCGGAGCAGATCCTCGCGGCGCCCGATCTCAGCCGTGAGCGGAAGATCGAACTGCTGCGCGAGATGAGCTACGACGCCCGTGAGATGGACGTCGCCAGCGGCGAAGGCATGGCCGGCGGCGCCGCTGCCCATCTGGGCAGCATCCAGCGGGCGCTGCGCGCACTGGGCGTGGAGGACGACGGGGCCACCACGACGACCGAGAAGAACTCCGAAGGAGAAGGAGACTCGCGATGACCTTCATCATCTGGTTCGACCATGTGGCGGCTGTGGATCCGACGCCGCCGCCACAGACTCCGGATCTGCCGGAACCGCCAGGGCCGCCGGAGACTCCGGAGCCGAAGACCACGCCGGCTCCGACCAAGCCGCAGGACCCCGAAGACCCCACGGGTCGACCGCCCGGCATGCCGGCAGTCCGCCCGCGCGGTCCGGTGAAGGTGGCGATCCGCCCCAGGGCGAAGCCGGAGGTCGTCCGATGACCGTGCATCGCTGTCATCATGGGCATTGCCACTGCCAGGTGGCGGCGCCCGAGAACTACTGCAGCGAACACTGCCGGGAGGCGTCCGAGGATGGCGCGGCGGCCGAGGCGTTCAGCATGGGCGTGTGTCGGTGCGGGCACGGCGAGTGCGACGTTGCGGAGGCCGCCGCCCAGGCGCGCCGAAGGGATGCGCATCCGGCGCTCGGATCGGAAGCGCCACTGCCGGACTGACGGGGCCCGCTGCCCCGGTCTTCGCGCGGAACGGGATTTGCGCAACAGCCGACCACCGTCGCCCACCGCCCTCGACCTGCCATTGCCATGGACCTTGACGCCATCCTGTCGAACCTCGCCCCCAGCCCTGCTCCGCCGGCCCAGCGGCGGTCGTTTCTCATGGGCGTCCTGACGCGCATCGCCCGCGCCGACATCGCCGACGCCCTGGCGGCTGGGTGCCGTGACCATCAGGAACTCCGGCGTCGAGAGCGGGAGGCCCTTGCCATGCTGGATCGGATACTGGATCTGCAGCACCAGGCTGGGGTGGGCCCGACGCCTTTGACGGGTGCAAAGCCGAGGCCGCGTCTGCCGGCGGCCACGCCGGCCACCGGGCAGCTCGTGCCGGCCGGTCGCCGCACCGCCGTTGCCACGGAACGCTGAGAACAGTCGCCGATGGCCCTGGTCTTCGAGCGCGTGTTGACGGAAGGGCTCGGCGACCTCAGTTACCTGATCGGCGACGACGCCAGCGGCACGGCGGCGGTGATCGATCCGCGGCCGGACATCGACGTGTACCTGCAGCTCGCCCGGCGGCGGCGGGTGGCGATCACGGCGGTGTTGCAGACCCACGTCCACGAGGACTTCGTCAGCGGGGCGGTGGCCCTGGCGGCGCGCACCGGCGCCACCAACTTCGCCAGCCACGAGGACAACGACGAGGCCTACGGTTTCCCTCACCATCCGGTGCATGACGGCGACACCTTCGAGTTCGGCGGCGTGGTGCTCACCGCCCGCCACACCCCCGGACACACGCCCGAGCACCTGGCCTTCCTGGCGGCTGAGAAGAAGCGACATCGCACGCCGTACGGGATCTTCTCCGGCGGCTCCCTGCTGATCGATGCCGCCGGCCGGACCGATCTGCTCGGCATGCGACGCGCCCGCGAACTGGTGCAGGCGCAGTACCGGACGCTGTACGAGTTCTTCCTCCGGTTGGACGACCACGTGCTGGTGCACCCGACCCACGCCCACGGTTCTGCCTGCGGCGCGCAGATCGGCGATCGGCTGAGCAGTTCGATCGGCTACGAGCGCCGCAACAACCCGCTGCTGCGCGCCACCGATGCGGCGGGTTTCGCCGAGCTGGCGCTGGGCGACCTGCCGCCGAAACCGACCTTCTACGGTCGCCTGAAGAAGGCCAACATGGCGGACCCGGGGGTGACCGGCGGATTGCCCGATGCGCCGGCCCTGCCGGCGCGCGACTTCCGCCGCATCCTTCGTCGCCGCCGCCTCACCGTGGTGGACACGCGGGACATGCTGGCCTTCGGCGGCGGGCACGTGCCGGGCGCCCTCAACATCGGCGCCCGCCCGGAACTGTCCATCTGGGCGGGCTGGCTGCTGGATCCGCGCCGTCCGCTGCTGCTCGTGCTCGCCGACGATCAGGACCTCCGGGAGGTGTTGCGGTTGTTCGTGCGGACGGGATTCACCTCGTTCGCCGGCTACCTGGCCGGCGGCATGCGGGCGTGGGACGACAGCGGGGGCCGGCTGGCGCGGATCGACCAGTTGCCGGTCCACGAACTGCGGCGGCGCACCGGCGAGTTGCAGGTCGTCGACGTGCGCATGCCCGACGAATGGCGGCAGGGCCACATCGCCGGCGCCACGCACATCTTCCTGCCCGAGCTTCGTCGGCGCCTGGGCACCCTGCGCAAGCGCGACCCTGTGGCGGTCTACTGCGACAGCGGCTACCGCGCGTCGATCGGCGCCAGCATCCTGGCGCAGGCGGGCTTCCGCGACGTGAGCAACGTGCCGGGCAGCTGGCAGGCATGGACCGCGGCCGGCTTCCCGGTGACCAGGCCTGACCCGGAGGAGGGCGACGGATGATGGAAGTGCCGATCTCGGCGTGGAGCGGGCCGCAGGCCGTCGTAGGGGCGACCTGGTCCCCGTACCTGGTGGGCGCGCTCATCGGCGTGCTCTGCATGCTGACGTTCTACGTCTCCAACAAGCCGCTGGGCGTCAGCACGGCTTACGCCCGTATCGCCGGCCTCCTGGGGCTGGCGGTGGCGCGGCGTCACACCCGTTCGCTGGACTACTTCGAGGAGACCAGGCCGGTCGTGGACTGGGAGGTGATGCTGATGCTGGGCATCGTGCCGGGTGCGCTGCTGGCGGCCTGGGGCGGCGGCCAGCTCACCGGCGAATGGCTGCCGCCGTTGTGGCAGGAGCGCTTCCCCGCCGATGGCGGCTGGCTGCGCATCGCCACCGCCTTCGGCGGCGGGCTGCTGATGGCGGCCGGCGCCCGGATCGCCGGCGGCTGCACCAGCGGGCATGGCATCAGCGGCACGCTGCAACTTGCCCCCGGATCGTGGCTGGCGGTCATCTGCTTCTTCCTCGGCGGCTCCCTGGTGGCGCTGCCCATGTTCGCGTGATGGGAGCCAGCGCGATGAGCAAGGGCAAGGCGAAGGACAAGGGCAAGGCGAAGGGCGTGACGGGCCGGCCGCCGCGCCGCGCCCTCCGCCTGCAGGGCCTGCTGTTCGGGGTGGCCTTCGGCTTCCTGCTGCAGAAGGGCGGTGTGGCCCAGTACGACGTGCTGGTAGGGGCGCTGCTGCTGACCGACTTCACCGTGTTCCAGGTCATGCTGAGCGCGATCCTGGTGGGCATGGTCGGCATCGCCACCATGCGCCGGCTGGGGCTGGTCAGCCTGCACCCGAAGCCGCTGCGGCCGGGCGCCAACATCGTCGGTGGCCTGCTGTTCGGGGTCGGCTTCGGGCTGAGCGGCTACTGCCCAGGCACCGGCGCCGCGGCGGCGGGCCAGGGCAATCTCGATGCCCTGGTGGCGATCGCCGGCATGATCGTCGGGTCGTATCTCTACGCGGAACTGGTCCAGGCGCAGAAGCGGCCGGCCGAGCCGGGGCCTCGCGAGGCGGCGACGATCGACGCGATGGTGCCGGTGCCGCGGTCGCTGGTCGTCCTGGGCGCCGCCGTCGTGATCGTGACCGCCCTGCTGCTGCTGGCCTGAGCCGGCTCAGCGGAACAGGCCGAGGAAGCTGCGCAGCGGCTGCGTCACCACCGGGACCGGTTGCACGAAGACGCTGACTCCGTCCAGGCTGCCCTCCACGCGCAGTTCCATCAGCGCACCCTTCAACACGTCGAACAGCAGGTCCCGGGGTCCTGACTGGTCGAGGGGGATCTCGCTCAGCTTCTGCGCGCGGAAACGCGGCACCAGTCCCGCCACCAGGTCGGTGCCGTCGAGCTGCATCGAGCCGTTGCCGAAGAGGTTGACCGGCGTGCCGAGCGCCACCAGCTGCTCGAAGTAGATGCGGCCGCGGTCCAGCAGCACGCGGGCCCGCACCTGCTCCAGGGTGTCGGTGCGCTCCGGCCGTACGCCGAGATGCTGCAGGACCTCGCGCGCCACCGGTTGCTCCCAGACCGCGACGTCGCTGCCCTCGAGCCAGCCGGCGCCGCCCAGCCGGGCGTTGCTGGTGCTGCCGACGTCGAGGAAGCAGGTGACCGAGCCGGCCGACGACGCGGGCAGCCAGTCGAGCTGGCCGCCGACGGCGGCCAGGTCGAGCCGTTGCAGGTTGACCTGGGCGTGCCAGCGGAGATCCGCAGAGTGCCAGTCCACCTCACCGTGGGCGAGAAGCTGGCCGCCGAACAACTCACCCGTGATCGACTCCACCGCCATGCTGTGGGGACCGATGGGACGCAGGGTGGCGTCGAACGGCGCCAGGGGCAGCCGCTGTGGCGGGGCATCGTCGGCGGGCACCTCGACCGCCAGCGCGGAGTCGATGATGCGGATCTCCTGCAGCATCGGCCCGCTGCCGTCGCCGGCGACGCCCGGCGCCGAAGTGATACGGTCGATCAGGCCGATCCAGTCCGCCACCGCCGCCACCGCCAGGCGACCGTCCAGCCCCTCGATGGCGAGCGCCGGTCCCGATCCATCGGGCTGCCGCCGGTAGCGCACCGCGGCCACGGTGCCCAGCGACCGGCCACGCCAGGTGAGCACGCCATCCAGGAAGTCCGCCGCCAGCAGTCGGCCTGGGGCGCGCAGCAGGGGCGCCCGCTCGAAGCGGAGTTCGATCCGGGCCACCGTCAAGGCGGCGCCGGCGTCGTCGCTGGCCTCGGCGCCGTGCAACACGATGCGATCGCCGAGGGCCCAGCTGGCAGCCCGGATGCTCGCCGGGCCGCCCCATTCCGGCTCGAGCAGTCCGCCGAGGATGAGGCGCAGGACGATCGGCCAAGCCAGCACGAGGCCGGCCCCGGCCAGCAGCGCGCCGATGCCGAGTCCCCGCCACAGGTAGCGGCGCTTCCTCACCGGGGTTCTCCGACCACGGTCAGGAGGTCGATGACGCGCTCCACGCCGTCGACCGAACCGGCGATGGCCACGGCGTCGGCGGCCGCGGCGGCGCTGGGCAGGGTCCCTTCCAGGGTCACCTCGCCGCGGGTGGCGGCGATCCGGATGCGGGCGTAGTCGGCGACGCCCGCCGCCATCAGCGCGTGATTGACCCTGGCGATCAGCGCCGATGCGGCGACGTGGGCATCGGAAGGCGGCGGCGCCCGCCTGGTCAGCGCGTTGGAGCAACCGGCCGCGGCGATCGCGAGCAGGGAGAAGTAGATGCACCGCGGGACCCGTTCCATGGCGTGGCCGGGTGCATGTTCCATGCCGCCGACGGCAGGGCCCTCACGGCAGCACGCTCACGCCCATGTGCGACGAGGTGCGCAGCAGGCCATCGGCCTGCTGGGCGCGCTGCAGACGTTCCTGCAGGATGCGGATGGCCGCGGCCCAGCGGCCCGGAGTGCGGCGGCCGCGGACGCGACGGCGATGGCGGCGACGGGACGGCTTGTCGGATTTCGGCATCGGCTTGCCTCCGACGGACCAGACCAGGGCATCGGCAGCGTCGTTAGCCGGCCAGTCACCGGACCCCTGCGGTCTCCGGCGAGGGCGATTCGATGGCGACCGCTGGCGCCGGGTCGGGTACGCGGGGGGCTTCCGCCATGCTCTGGGCGAGCAACCAGGCCGCCGCGGCTGCCGCCACCACGCCGAAGGGGAGTCCGACCAGCAGCCACGGCGGGCGCCGTGGGCCCAGCCGCCGGAGCCGTGCCCGGGTCGGTGCCAGGGCCCGTTCCAGGCGCGCCACGAACGGATCCTCAGGGCCGGTGTGATTCCAGAGGTAGCCGAGGCGGGGGTCATCCATGGTTCCGGGCCGCAGCCGCCGCGCACGATCTGCAGGCGCGCTGCCGGAAGCCAGACCGTGTGCGGCGCGCGATCGTTAGCGGCACTCACGCAGGTTGTTCACGGGCCCGCTGACGACCCGGCGCGTCGATCGCGACCACCCGCAGTGCCCGGGCGCTCCGTGAGAGCACGCTGGCCTCGAGGTCCGCGGCGACCAGATCGCGGTAGCAGGCGCCGACCACCGCCGAGCCGAAGGCGAGGGCGCGGGCCAAGGCCTCCCGGTGGCGCGGCAGGCAGTCGCCCAGGACGCCCAGCAGCGTGGGCAGCGTGCCCGCCAGGATGTCGTGATGCCACAGGCAGCCTCCCTGCCGCAACCCGCCGGAGATCGCCTCGGGCGCGCTGGCGCCGACGAAGGCCCGGACCGCGCCACCGGTCCTGCCGGATTCGGGCACGATGCAGGCACGGGGGCGCCCTTGTGGGCCCGGTACCGAACCGACCAGCACGATGCTGCCGGAGTGGCGTTCCACCTCCTGCAGCGCAGTCCGCATGGCCTGTCCCAGGTGCGGCTGCTCGTCCACCCGCAGGCTTGGCGGATGGATCAGCACCCGGGCTGCCGGATCCCGCCGCGCCAGGGTCAGCAGCGCCAGCAGCAGGGAGGAAGCGGAGCCGCGGTCGGCGGGTTCCAGCACCAGGTTCTCACGTGGCCACAGGCCCAGTGCCCGGACCCGTCGTTCCTGCTGCGGCCGCACCACCAGCAGCACGCGGTCGAGCGGCACCAGGGTACTGACATCGCCCAGCGAGCCGGGTTCACGGTCTTCGGGGGCGGGCATCAGCACGGCATGGGTCGATCGGCGCGACGGCCGGCTCACCAGTCGGCCGAGTGGCTGCAGCCGCGGGTTGGCTGCGGGAGGGGGTGCCAGCGTCGTCATGGGGGGCCTGAGAATATCGGAGTCGCCACTGCTGGAAGCCGCTCCCGGTCCGGGAGGGGCGATGCATGCAATCAAAGTTCGTGCCGGCCATGCCTCGCCGCCTTGGGCGCCGTCGGCAGTCGCATCGCGTCCGAATGGGAGGATCTGCTGCCGACGTCTCGATGAGTCTCCGGTGCGTGCCGAGGCGCATGCCCCCCGGCATGTCGATTGCTCCGCCAGGGCGGTTGCGTCGGCACCGTGCCGGCGCACTTCAACATCCCGTATCGACAGTCGACATCCCGGTCGACTCATTGGAGGAATCATGAGGAATCGTAGTGATCACGAACGCTGGCGGTCTTCTCCCGACGACGGCTTCGCCGGCGGCCACGGCCGCGGCTTCCGCGAGGACGACTTCGACCGCTTCGAGCGGCAGCGCTGGGAGGACCAGGACGGTCGCCGCAGCGGTGGCGAGTGGGCCGGCCGGGACTCTTCGTGGAGCGGCGGTCCTGATCCTTATCGCTCCCAGTATCCCAACGAGCCTTCGAGGTACTCCAGCGAGTTCTCGGGCCGGCGGCCCTACTCTCGCAACAACCAGGGCGGTGGCTTCCGCGAGCAGTCGTCCTGGTCTGGCGGCGGCGCTGCTCGTCCCTCCCAGCAGGAATGGGATGCAGGCCCGGGCGGCTGGAATCAGGGGCCGGGAATGGACTGGGGCCGTGGCACCCGTGGCATGGACCAGGGCTGGGATCGCAGTCGCGATCGCGAGGACGAAGGCCACCGCGGCAAGGGTCCCAAGGGCTATCGTCGGAGCGACGAGCGCATCCGCGAGGACGCCAACGACGCGCTCACCGACGACGCCATGATCGATGCCAGCAGCATCGAGATCGAGGTCAAGAACGGCGAGGTGACCCTGTCGGGCACCGTCGGTGACCGCCGGATGCGGCGCCGGGCCGAGGACGTCATCGAGGGGCTGTCGGGCGTGCGCCACGTGCAGAACAACCTCCGTGTCCAGTCCGGCCAGGAGAGCGGCGAGGGCAAGAGCGGGCAGGCATCGTCGGCGACCGGCAATGCCGCCAGCGGTTCCGCGGGGCAGTCTTCGGCCTCGCGCCAGCCTGCCACCCAGCGCAACTGAGGCCCGGCACAGCGATTGCGAAACACGACGAAGCCCGTGCATTGAGCGCGGGACCGTGAAGCCCGGCCGCCGTCAGCCTGTGATTGAGGCGCGGCGGCGGCTGGTCGAACTGGAGGCCGATCGAATCGAGGAACCACGACGTATGAAGAATCCCATCCGCGCCTGCCGCCTTGTGCTGCTGTGCTGCCTGCTGACCATCCTTGCCCCGGCGGTGCTGACCGCGCAGCAAGTGTCTGCTGCTCCCGAGGCGGCACAGCCGCCGGCGTCCCCCCTTCCCGCGACCGTGATCGATGCCGAACGGACGGACGCCATGGCGGAGTACGCGGCACGCGAGGCGGCGGCGCCCGAACTGGCCGCGTTCACGGGCGGCGATGGCGGCGTGGTGGGCGGCGTCCTGCTGGGCGTGCTGATCGTCATCCTGGTCGTGATCCTCGTGTGAACAAGGTGCAGTCATGCTCGGAACCATCCTGCTGCTCGTGTTGATCCTCCTTCTGTTCGGTGCGGCGCCGCGGTGGCCGTACAGCCGCGACTGGGGCTACGGGCCCTCTGGCGTGCTCGGGATCCTGCTCGTGGTGGTGGTCATCCTGATGCTGATGGGCCGGATCTGATGCCGGCCTCCGGCCTCGGCGTGATCGATGCCGCGGGGCTCACCGACCGCGGCGCAGTCCGTCCCGACAACGAAGATCACTTCCTGATCGGCGAGTTGGACAAGACCCTGCAGGTGTCGGCGAGCAGCCTGCCGATCGGCAACGGCCGGCAGGTGGGCGTCGCCGAGGGGCAGGTCTTCTGCGTCGCCGATGGGCTGGGTGGTCATCGGGCCGGGGAGCGGGCCAGCGCCACCGCCGTGGACGCCACCATGGATTACCTGCTCCACACGATGCCCTGCTTCTACCGGTCCCGGGGCCAGGCAGAAGCGGGTGTACGCGAGGAACTGGCGGCGGCCGTGCGCCGGGCGCAGGAGGCAGTGGAGGCTCGGGCCCAGACGGATGAGTCCCTCCGGGGCATGGGGACCACGCTCACCCTTGCCTACCTGCAGTGGCCTCGTCTCTACCTCGTTCACGTCGGCGACAGCCGGTGCTATCTGCTGCGTGGGCGCCTGCGTCAGTTGACGCGCGATCACACGATCCGGCAGAAGCTGATCGAGGAGGGGCGGCTGCGACCAGACGAAGCCGGTGACTCGATGCTCGCCCATTCCCTCTGGAACGCGATCGGCGACGAAGTGCAGGAACTGGTCACCGACCTCGGGACCGTGGACCTGGAGGCGGGGGACACGTTGCTGCTGTGCACCGATGGCCTCAACACCCATGTTCCCGACGACGCGATCGAGGGGATCCTCCTGCGATGGACCAGCGCCGCTGAGGCCGCCCGGGCGTTGGTCGATGCCGCCATCGAGGCTGGCGGCACCGACAACGTCACGGTGATCGCGGTGCGGATTCCGGAGGACGCACCGGCGCAGCTGCGTCTGGCAGCGGACCCCACCACGGCGTGATCGGCGTGCCGTTGCGTCGGCCGAGCAATCGGCGGAGCGGGGCGAGTGCGGGGAGGTGATCGCTGGCGATCTTGGCGGTGGCCAGCAGCGGCACCGCCAGCAGGGCGCCCGGGATGTCCCACAGCCAGCCGAGCAGCAGCAGCCAGACGAACACGACGACCGGACTGAGGTCGAGCTGGCGGCCCAGGATGGTGGGCGTGATCAGCATGCCTTCCAGCGTGTTCACCGCGGCGTACGCCACGGCCGGGGCGAGGCCGGCGGCCAGTTCGGTGTGGGTGGCCACGCCCACCAGCGCGACGATGCCGACGCCCACCACCGCGCCCAGGTAGGGCACGAAGTTGACCAGGGCCGCCATGGCACCCCACAGCGCAGGGTTCGGCAGTCCACCGAGCCAGGTGATCAGCCCCACGGTGACGCCCAGGAGCAGATTGGTCACCGTGATGGTGGCGAGGTAGCGAGCGACATGGCCTTCGATGGACTGCACGAGTGCGCGGTTGGCGGCTGGGTCCTCCCGGCCACCAGGGCCCAGGCTCAGGATCCGCGGCAGCACCGGGTCGTCGATGGCCAGGAGCAGGAAGATCAGGACGAGGGTGATGCTGAGGCTGACGCCAAAGTCCTGCAGCCAGGTGAGAACGGCCGTGGATGGCTGCACCGCCACCACCGAGACCTCGATGGGCTTGTCGCTGTCGGTGGCGGTGTCGGCGAGTTCGGCGACGGCCTTGGTGGCCTTGTCGACGTTGGCCAGCGGCGAGGAACGGATGCCGCGCTGGATCTTGTCGCGCAGCTCCGCCAGGTCCTCGGGGAGCCGCTGCGCCCATTGATTGGCCGGTCCGCTCAACTGGTAGACCGCCCAACCGGCTGCCCCGACCGGCAGCGCCAGCACCAGGGCGGCGCCCACCGCTCGCGGCAGGCCGATCCGACGCAGCCGGCGGACCACCGGGGCCAGCAGGGTGGTGCCCAGCCAGGCGAAGGTGATCGGCAGGAGGAACGAGCGGGCCAGGGCGACCGTGAATCCGACGGCCAGGATCGCCAGGACCATCAGGGCCGCGGCCCCGCGTCGGGCCGGTGCGCCCGTGTCAGCTGGTGCGCGAACGGGACACCGCCCCTTGCAGGTTGGCGCCGAGGCCGCGGAACTGGTCCATCAGCGAAGCCCGATCGGTCTGCGCCGCGGCCTCGATGCGGGAGGTGTCGAAGCCGGCGATGGCCATCAGCGCCTGCTTGAGGCCGGTCAGGTCGGTGCCGGCAGCGGCCTCGGCCGAGAGGCCTTCCAGCGTGTCATGCAGCGCCTCGGCGCGGTTCTGGAAGGCGCCGATGGAATCCACGACCGTGGCCGGGATCTCCCCGGGGAAGGTCGTGCGCCAGGTCGTGATCTCGGTGGCCAGTTCGCCAGCGCGGGCAACGGTGCCCCGCAGGAGCTGACGCTCCTCGTCCACCGACGTGCAGGCGCTGCCGATCAGCAGCAGGAGCGGCAGGGAGGCGATGACAGTGTTCTTCATGATGTTCTTCATGGTGGGGATGGCTCCGTTCAGGTCCGGTTCATGGGTTGGCCTGGCGTGACGCAAGAACGGTGCCGCCGCCGGCGCGCGTGCCAGCCCTGGGCGAAAGTTGCCCTTTGGACTTCCGCTGGTCTGGCTGATGATGGCGTCCGTCGTCACGGTCGAGGAGTACATGCCGGAACCAGATCTGCCAATCAGCGACGCCATGCCGGGCCCGGTGGGCGCCTTGAGCATGCGGGTTCTCGTGGTCGACGACAGTGCCGATGCGGCCCTGAGCATGGCCATGTTGCTGCAGGTCCTGGGCTACGAGACCGCCACGGCCGGGGACGGCGGTGAAGCGCTTCGGGTGGCGGAGAGCTTCCGACCCGACGTGGTCCTGCTGGACATCGGCCTTCCGGACATCAGCGGCCTCGAGGTGGCGCAACGCATCGCCGCTGCACCCTGGGGCGCCGGCATGACGCTGATCGCGCTCACGGGCTGGAGCAAGTCGGCCGACAAGGACCGCTCGCGGGGTGCGGGATGCAAGCACCACCTGGTCAAGCCGGTCGATCCCGACGAGCTGACGCGCCTGCTGCAGCGGATCCAGGCCGACCGGGGCTGACGGCGGGATCGGTGCCCGAACTGCCGGGCAGCGGGCTGCCGCACTGCCGGTGCAGCCGCGCAAGTGGCGCGCGGAGATGGGGTTGGCGCAATCACCCGGATGGCATGCAGGTTGCTCGTGCTTGCCCCACACAGGTGCAAACCATGAAGAAGAACCAGAACGGCAACCATTCCACCGACACCATGATCGACGACGCCGCGGGCGACCTGCGGTCCCAGATCGGCGTGATCGGCGACGACATCCGGACCCTTGGCCGGCAGGTGAAGCAGATCACCTCGCGCCAGCTGCACGCGGTGGGGGATCGGGCCACCGCCATGGCGGATGCGGTGGGCGATCGGGTACGTGACCAGCCGATGCGGGCGGTCCTCATCGCCGCCGGGGTCGGCGCCGTCCTTGGCCTGCTGCTGCGCAGGCGCTGAGTCCAACGACGAGCTGCGGAGCCGCCCATGTCACCCCCCGTGACCCATCCGTCCGTTCCCGGCCCGATCGATCTGGCCGAGATCCGACGCCAGGCCCGCGCCGATGTCGGCAGCGGCGCGCTGACGCAGGACTATGCGGCTGACCCGCAGGCCGTCATCCGGGTGCTCAATCTGGCGCTCGCCGGGGAACTGATGGCGACGTTGCGCTATCGGCGTGATGCCATCGTCGCCTCGGGAATCCTGTCCCGCGCCGTGGCCGCGGAGTTCCGCGCCCACGCCGAGCAGGAGATGGGGCACGCCGAGCGCATTGCCCAACGGATCGTCGAACTGGGCGGTATGCCCGATTTCACCCCGGACACGCTGCGCGAGCGCAGCTACTCCGAGCATCGCCCGGCTCATTCACTGGCCGAGATGATCGAGGAGAGCCTGGTCGCCGAACGCGCGGCGGTCAGCTTCTACCGGCAGGCCGTGCAATGGCTCGGCGATCGCGACCCCAGCACCCGCAACATGCTGGAGGAGATCCTGCTGGTCGAGGAGCGGCATGCCCACGACATGAGCGAACTGCTGCCGGGGAGCGCCAGCGGTGCCGGCGATTCCGCCGCCGAGCGTCGCCGATAGGGCTAGGCCTCGGCGCCGCCGGTCACCGCGACATCGGACTCCGCAGCGGGCTCGTCGGCACCCTCGCCCTCGTCGGCGGGCGACTCCTCCCGGCCGCGCCCCTTGAAGTCCTCCTTGCGCAGCCCGTAGCGCTGCATGGCGTCGTAGAGGGCGCGGGTGCCGATGCCGGCCGCCGATGCCGTCCGGTCGATGCGGCCGCCGAAGGTCGCGAGCAGGGCGCGGAGGTAGCGTTCCTCGGTGCGGGCGATGAGGGCGTCGCGAACCTGTTTGATGGTCAGCTGTCGCCAGTTGCCCGGCAGCGTGATCGTGTCGCTGGCGGTGGGCAGATGCGCCGGCAGGGCGTCTGCCGAACCATCGGCGAGGCAGGTCTCGGACATCTGCGGCACGGCCAGGATGCGGTCGTCCAGGATGAATGCGCGCTGCACGACGTTCTTGAGCTCGCGGACGTTGCCCGTCCAGCGCATCAGGGCGAGCTGATCGAGGACGCCGTCGCCCCAGACCTTCTCCGTGCCGTGCTCGCGGTTGAGGTCGTCGAGGAAGTGCTGGGCCAGCAGGTGGACGTCACCCTCGCGGTTGCGCAGGGGCGGCACCTCGATGGGGAACACCGCCAGGCGGTAGTAGAGGTCCTCGCGGAGCTTGCCGTCCTTGATGGCCTGGAAGGGATCGCGGTTGGTGGCGGCCAGCACACGCACGTCGACCTCGATCGCGCGCGCGCCGCCGACCGGGATCACCTTGCGGGTCTCGAGGGCCCGCAGCAGCTTGACCTGCAGCGCGACCGGCATCTCGGTGATCTCGTCGTGGAACAGCGTGCCGCCGGCGGCGCGCGCGAAC
>CAZMGG010000027.1:42957-50508 GCA_964565715.1 uncultured candidatus Brocadiaceae bacterium
CCTTCTCGTGACCGAACAGCTCGCTCTCGATAAGCGTCTCCGGGATGGCGCCGCAGTTGACCGGGATCAGGGCGTTGCCACGCCGCGCGCTCAGCTCGTGGATGGTCTCGGCCACCACCTCCTTGCCGGTGCCGCTCTCGCCGATGATGAGCACGCTGGCACTGGTGGGCGCGACGCGGCTGATCTGGTCGTACACCGACTGCATGGTCGTCGAGCGACCGACCATGCGTCCGAAGCGGCCGCGCCGGCGGAGTTCGCCGCGCGCCTCGGCGAGGTCGCGCTTGAGCGTGCGGGTCTTGCCGATGGTGGCCAGCGCCGCGCGCAGGCGGTCGAAGTCGAGCGGCTTGGTCAGGTAGTCGGCGACACCCTGGCGCAGCGCGCCGATCGCCGAGTCGACGGTGGCCTGGCCGGTGATCACGACCACCTCGGTGATGTTGCACCACTCGTTCTCGACGGCCCATTCGATGCCGTCGCCGTCGGGCATGTGGCGGTCCAGCAGGATGCAGTCGAATGCATCGTGCGCGATGCGATCGGCGGCCTCGGCGAGAGTGGCGCAGGATTCCACCTCGTGGCCTTCCTGCTCCAACAGCTTCTCGAGAGCGGCACGGGAACTGGCGTCGTCTTCGACGATGAGGAGGTTGAGGGTCATGGCTCGTCCCAGGGTTTTCTGCGTCGGTTGCGCGTGGCTCATCCTGTCGCGCGGCGTTGCGATCGCGCCGATGCAAGAAGCGTGAGCGTAACGCATCGAAGGGTGCGGTCGCTTGTGAAACTGTGCGTCGTCGAGTGCCGCCGAAGACGATTCGGCGATCGGAAGCGCGGCTTCCGATGCGGATCGGCGGGCCTCGCCTCGCCGAATCGGCGCACGGAAGTGGCGTGGCTGGCGCGCCAGTTGCTTCCCCTCGGGCGTCGCGCGACTGGCGCGTGAACCACGTCGAATCCCCAGCAGAGGAATGCACCCATGAACAAGGACACACTCAAGGGCCAGTGGCATCAGGCCAAGGGCGCCATCAAGAAGCAGTGGGGTCGTCTCACCGACGACGACCTGTCGCAGATCGATGGCGAGACGGAGCGCCTCTACGGCAAGCTTCAGGAGCGCTACGGCATCGCCCGCGACGAGGCCGAGCGCCGTTATCGGGACTTCGAGAAGAGTCTGGAGAGGGCTGCCGACGCGAGCCGGCAGCCGTGACAGCGGCCGCCGGTCCGCCCGGACAGCGGGCCGGCATTTGAATCGGGACCGCCATGCCGTGCAGCCTGACCTGGGCTGCCCGGCATGGCATTTTCACGTACGCGCAGTCCTGCGTCGCCCTGCCGCGGACCGACGGCCGGCAGGGTTCCGTCAGGCGGGCGGCGGGCCGCCATCGGCTCCCGCGAGGGCCTGCTGGATCCGGATGACCAGACCGTCCACGTCGATGGGCTTCTGCAGGTAGTCGTTGAAGCCTGCCTGCAGGAGGCGGCGCCGATCGGAAGGACCGCCGCGTCCGCTCATGGCGATGGCATGCAGGGGCGGGGACGACGCAGACGGCTCCTGCTCGGCGGCACGCACCTCGGTGATGAGGTCCACGCCAGTCTTCTCCGGCATCATGATGTCGCTGAGCAGCACCCGCGGGCGCCGGTTGCGGATCAGGGCCATGGCACGGTCGGCGTTGGTCGCCATCCGGACGGGATAGCCACGGTGGCGCAGGGCCAGGGCCAGCCCCTCGGCCGTGCTCGGCTCGTCATCGACCACCAGGATGTCGACTGCGCGACCATCGTTGCTGCCGGTGCCGGCGGGGCGCGTCGGTGCCGGCTCCGGCTGCGTCTCCTGCACCAGGGGCAGGCGGAAGCGGAAGGTCGAGCCCTTGCCAGGGCCCTGGCTGTGCGCCGAGACGCTGCCATCGTGGCGCTGCAGGATCTCACGGACCAGGTACAGGCCCAGGCCCAGGCCACCATGGGATCGGCTGTCTTCCTTGCTGCCCTGCCAGAACACCTGGAAGGCGTTCTCCTGCTGTTCGGCCGTCATGCCGCGGCCGCTGTCTGCGATCGCGACGGTGACGTCGTCCTCGTCGGCGGCCACGGTGACCTCGATGCTGCCGCGGGTCGTGAACTTGATGGCGTTGTCGAGCAGGTTGCGCAGCACCTGCTGGATGCGGTCGGCATCGGCGTTCACCATGAACCGGCCTTCGGGGATCGCCAGGCGCATCACCAGGCCCTTGGCCTCGCCCAGCGGGCGCTGCGACTCGAACACATGGGCCACCAGCGCGCCCAGGCTGACGGGCGCGCGTTCCAGCTCCAGGCGTCCCGATTCCATCCGGGACACGTCCACCAGGTCGCTGATCAGACGGGACTGGGCGGCGATGTTGCTCTCGATCTGGCGGGCCGCCTGGGCGGCGGTCGCCGCGTCCGGCCGGTGGCTCAGCAGCGAAGCCCACAGCCGCATGGCGTTGAGGGGCGAGCGCAGTTCGTGGGACACGACCGCCAGCAGGGCGTCCCGGGCCCGGCTGGCCCGTTCGGCGCTGGCGCGGTCGTCGAGCGCCTGCCGCAGCAGCCGCTCCCGCTCCAGTCCGGCGGCGATCTCGGCACTGATGTCCTCCTGCACGCCGAGCCAGTGCGTGATCCGTCCCTGGCTGTCGTGCACGGGGGTGAGCGAGAGGCGGTTCCAGAACTCGCGGCCATCCCGGCGGCGGTTACGGAGCTGGACCACGCAGGAACTGCCGGAGCGGATCGCCCGCCGGACGTCGTCCAGTGCTGCCTGCGGCGGCAGGCCCTCGTGGAGGAAGCGGCAGTTGCGGCCCATCGCCTCCTCGGCCGGATAGCCGGTGATCCGCGTGAAGGCCTCGTTGACGTAGACGATCGGATGGTCGGGTTGCTGGGCGTCGGCGATGACCACGCCCGTCATCGTCGACGCGAGAGCACGGTCGCGGACGCGGAGGTGCTCGGCGGTTCGGCGCAGTTCGGTGATGTCATGGACCATCACCAGGTGCTGGCCGGGGGAGGTCCCGGGCTGGCCGAGCCGCTTGCAGCCGATGTCGAGTGACAGCGTCTCGCCGCCGACCTCGAGATGCAACGCGCGGCGATTGTGGTCCTCGGTCGGCTTCTCCGCGGCCAGGTCGATCGGCAGCAGATCGGCGACGGGTCGGCCAACCATGTCGGCCGGCGTCGAGCGCAGGATGTCGCACAGGCGCTGGTTGACGAAACGCCACCGCCCCTGCGGATCCACGAGGCCCATGCCGACGAAGGCGTTCTCGAACGTCGAGCGGAATTGCCCCTCCCGCTCGGCGAGCGCCAGCAGCAGGCCGTTGCGGGTTGCATCCATCTCCGCCGCGCGCAGCGAACTCCAGATGGCCACGGCCCCCAGCACGCAGGCGTTGCCGGTGGTCAGCATCACGTTGGCGATCGAGCTGTCGTACCAGCCGTTGAGGAAGCCCATCATCGCGACCGCGTGCATCAGCAGGGGCACCAGGGTCACCGCCGGCAGCAACCGCCGCAGCTGCCGACCGCCGGCACCTCGGTCTGCCACCAGGCGCCCGATGCCATGCTGGAGGTCGGACAGCAGGATGCCGGCGCCCAGGAGCACGAAGGCCAGGGCGCTGTGGAGCGCCATGCTGCCGTCGCCGAAGCGGTACAGGGCCGGCACCTGCGAGACGTAGCCGGCCACCGCATTGAAGCCCGCCATCGCCACGGCGGCGGCCAGGACGTGGGTCACGATCGCCCGTCGTCGGGACGGCCGATGGCCCAGCAGCAGTGCCGTTCCGGCGGCGCAGAGTGCGGCCGCGGACAGCGGCGACATCCTCCCCGGATGGCCGTGTACCTCCTGCGCCCGTGTGAGGATCTCGCTGACCAGCAACTGGTCGATGCCGAGATCGTGGCCGGTGACGGCCTGGATCACCTGCAGGAGCCCGATCGCCAGCACCCCTGCGGCCAGCCAGGGCACCGGGCCGCGCTTCTGCCAGTGCCGGCAGGCGAGCGCCGCTCCGGCCAGCAGCAGGCCGAGAGCGGTGTTGGCCTTCATGGACACCGTGCCTGGCAGGATGCTGCGCAGGGTGGGCACATCGGCCCACCAACCGACGAGTACAGCGCTGCCGAGAGCCACCAGCAGGAGGGCGATGGCTCCGACCGGATTGCCGATGCGGTGCAGGGCAGGCATCTACGGGTGGTTACGGAGAGAACGGTGTCTGCGCTGGCGCCGGCTCGTTCCGGCGGACGGTGATGCGGACGGACCCCCACCACGGGCGCCTGCATCCCCTCTGCTCTTCGTGCTCACGTTGGCCTCGGATTCGATCGATCGCGCGCGGGTCCGGGGGGGAACCGGGCGGACGAGGCAGCAACCAGCATGCCGACGCGGCACGGCGGCGGGACGTGGCCGGTCAGTCTCGCCACGGGTTGCCGCCGGGCGGACGGCCCCCCGTCGCCGGCGAAGTCGTGGCCTGACGCAGCGCCCGGCGGGCTGCCCGGCCGATGACCACGACCGCCAGCACGGTGGCGAGGATGGCCAGCCTCGTCGACCAGACGCTGCCGCCGGCCCCCCAGTCCAATTCCGACAGGCCGGCGCCGATCACCGCCGCGCCGACCGCGCGCGGCGTGATGCCGAGCATGGTCGCCACCAGCACCGCCGGCAGGCGGACGCCGAGGGCCGAACACAGCAGGTTGGTGGCGCCGAACGGCATCACCGGTGACAGCCGCAGCAGCGCCACCAGCCAGACCGTGCGCCAGAAGCCGCGGCCGAGCAGGGCGCGGTGCACCACCAGGGCCCTTGGCGAGTCCGCCAGCGCCCGGGTGGCCCGCTCGCCGACCAGGCGGCGGAACAGGGTGTGGCCCAGCGCCGCGCCGATCACGATCAGCAGCCAGGCCAGCAGCGAGCCGTTGCCGGCGCCGAACAGGAAGCCGGCCAGCAGCGACGTGGCGTGGGTCGGCAGGAGGCAGGCGGCGGTGGCCAGCGCGCCCAGGACGACGAAGCAGGACGCCGATCCGGGTCCATCGCCGACCCAGGGCAGCCAGCGCGGCGCGGTGGCTGCCAGCACCGCCGTGCCGAGCAGCGGCACGGCCATCGCGGCCACCAGCAGCGGCGCCGCCGGGCCGAAGGCGCGCAGGCGCTGCCGCAGGCGGTTCACGGCGCCCGGCCGGACCTCAGTGCTTCTTCGGCGCCTGGAAGATGTGCACCGCCATGTTGTGCACGGCCTCGGCGGCCTCCATCAACGCCTCCGGCAGGGTCGGGTGGGCGTGGATCGTCGCGGTGACGTCGCCGATGGTCGCGCCCATCTCGATCGCCAGCGCCGCCTCGGCGATCAGCTCGGTCACCTCCGGGCCGATCATGTGCACGCCGAGCACCTTGTCGGTCTTCGCGTCGGCGATCACCTTGCACCAGCCCTCGGTCTCGTTGAGCGACATGGCGCGGCCCGACGCGGCGAACGGGAAGCGGCCCTCGACCGGCTCGAAGCCCGCCTTCTTCGCCTCCTCCGCCGACAGGCCCACCGAGGCGATCTCCGGGTCGGTGAAGATCACCGCCGGGATGCAGGCCGGGTCGTAGGCAGCACCCTTGTCGCCGGCGATGGCGGCGGCGGCGATCAGGCCCTCGTGGCTGCCCTTGTGCGCCAGCATCGGCTGGCCGGCGACGTCGCCGATCGCGTAGATGCCGGGCACGTTGGTCTGGCGGCGGTGGTCGACC
This sequence comes from uncultured candidatus Brocadiaceae bacterium, assembly GCA_964565715.1. GTDB lineage: Bacteria > Planctomycetota > UBA1135 > UBA1135 > UBA2386 > CAZMGG01. The sequence goes on from CAZMGG010000027.1 coordinate 48,599, forward strand.
TGCACGAAGCCGCGATCGTCGACCTTGACGCCCTGGGACAGCACCACGTCGCACTCGAAGGTCTCCTTCTTGCCGTCGACCTCGACGGTCACCTCGAGGCCCTTCTTGGTCTTCTGGTAGCCGGTGGCCTTGGCCTTCAGGTGCACGTCGATCTTCTTCTTCTTCAGGCTGCGCCCCATCTCCTTGCTGAGGTCGTCCTCCATGCCGGGCAGCACCCGGTCCATGAACTCGACCACGCGGATCTGGCTGCCCAGCTTGTGGTAGACGAGGCCCAGCTCGAGGCCGATGTAGCCGCCGCCGATCACCAGCACGCGGCCGGGGATCTGCTTGGGCGCCAGCGCGTGGGTCGACGACCACACGTTCTCGCCGTCGAAGGCGAAGCCGGGGATCTCGATCGGCGTGGAGCCGACGGCGACGACGATGTTCTTGCCCTCGACGGTCTTCTTGCCGTCCTTGCCCGTCACCTCGACCTTGTTCCTGCCGGTGACCTGGGCGTTGCCCATGAACACGTCGACCTTGTGGCTCTTCAGGAGGCCGCCGACGCCGCCGGTCAGCTTGCCGACGATGCCCTCCTTCCACTTCACCAGGGCGCCGACGTCGAGACCCTCGAACTTCGCCTTGATGCCCATGGTGTCGGCGTGCTGGATCTTGTCGACCAGCTTGCCGGCGGCGATCAGCGCCTTGCTCGGGATGCAGCCGACGTTGAGGCAGACGCCGCCGAGCTTCTCCTTCTCGACGACGGCGGTCCTGAGTCCGAGCTGGGCGCAGCGGATGGCGCAGACGTAGCCGGCCGGGCCGGCGCCGATGACGACGACGTCGTAGGTCATGGGGGGCAGGGGGTCAGCGGTCGTAGGCGGCGATGATGGTCGTTCCCTGCACCGACGGTGCGAAGAAGCGCGCCTTCATGGCGAGGTAGTCGGGGTGGGCGAAGAACGCGTCCATCCGCGCCCGGTCGGCGAAGTAGATCGCGAACACGCGGTTGATCGGGTGGTCGGCCTCGGACCTCAGGACCTGGGCCACGGTGAAGTCGAAGCGGAAGCCGCCGCCGTGCTCTGCCAGCAGCGGCGCCATGGCGGCGCGATAGCGGGCGTAGACGGCGTCATCGCTGACGGTGAGGCCGACGATCATCTCGTGTACCATGGCCGTGCTCAGAGCGGGAAGTGGCCCTCGTTGCCGGCACCGTCGCCGTGCAGCGCCAGCACCTCGGCCATCTGCTCGCGCAGCTGCCCGGTGGGCTCGGCATACACGTCGGTGATCAGCGTGCCCGGCGCCGGTGGACCGTTCTTCTCGGCGGCCGCGATCGCCTCGTTGACCTCGCGGGCCATCTGCTCGGCCAGGTCCTTGTCGCGGGCGTCGTCCCACAGCTTCGCGCGCACCAGGTAGCGGCGGAACCGGTCCACCGGGTCGCGCCGCTCCCACTCCTTCACCTCGGCCTCGTCGCGGTAGCGCGTCGGGTCGTCGGAGCTGGAATGGCCGAGCCGGCGATAGGTCACCGCTTCCAGGAAGGTCGGGCCCTCGCCCTTGCGGGCACGACGCATCGCGTCGCGGGTGGCGACGTAGACCGCCAGCACGTCGTTGCCATCCACGCGCACCGACGGCATGCCGTAGGCCTTGCCCTTCTGGGCCAGCGTCTCGGAAGCGCTCTGCTTGCTGATCGGCACCGAGATCGCCCACTGGTTGTTCTGGCAGAACAGCACCACCGGCGCCCTGGTCACGCCGGCGAAGTTCATGCCGCAGTGGAAGTCGTTGGCCGAGGTGGCGCCGTAGCCGAGGTAGCCCTTCACCTCCACGTCGTCGCCCTTGATCTTCGCCGCCATCGCGGCGCCGACCGCGTGGCTGATCTGCGTGCCGATCACCGACGACATGCCGTAGTAGTGGCCCTCCGTGTAGGTGTAGTGGCACGGCATCTG
>CAZMGG010000028.1:0-49593 GCA_964565715.1 uncultured candidatus Brocadiaceae bacterium
GCTCGTGTCGGACGGGGCGGTCGTCGACATGCACGGGCAGAAGCGCACGAGCTGGCTGCGGCTGGCGCAGACGGCGCCGGCGGCTGCGCCGGCTGGCACCCTGTCGACGATCGTGCTGGAGTCCATGCCGGTGGGCTGGCAGGTAGGGGATCAGATCGTGATCGCCGCGACCGACCGCGATTTCACCCGCGCCGAACAGATGCCGATCGCCGGCATCGTCGCCAATGCGAACGGGACGGCCTCGGTCAGCCTGAACGGTGGGCTGGCCCATTCCCACTGCGGGGTGAAGCAGAACGTGTGGACGCCGACCGGCACCCGCGTCCTCGATCAGCGGGCGGAGGTGGGGTTGCTGACCCACAACGTCAAGGTGGTCGCGATCCCGCGCATCCCGGGCCCTGGGCTGCACGGTGGGCACATCATGATCCGCCCGTCGATGCCCTCCCTCGCCAATCCGGCGTTCGGCCGGTTCTCCGGGGTCGAGCTGGAGAACATGGGGCAGGTGGGCCAGTCGGGCCGGTATCCGATCCACTGGCACATGCTGCTGGGCGGCGGCAAGGGGCAGTTCATGAAGGGGAGCAGCATCCATCACAGCAACCATCGGGTGGTGGCCGTGCACGGGACGGATGCGATCCTGTTCGAGGACAACGTGGCCTTCGAACACCTCGGTCACGGCGTGTTCATCGAGGACGGCAGCGAGCAGCTCAACGTGTTCCGCAACAACCTGGTGATGGGGACGCGGCGTCCGCCGGCGAACCTGGCGGTGCTGCCGAGCGACATCGGGCCGCTGGACGTGTTCCAGAACCGGGCGCCGGCGACGTTCTGGATCACCAATCCGCACAACACGTTCGTGGGCAACGTGGCGGCGGGTGGTGAGGGGGTCGGATACTGGTTTGCCCTCCCCAAGTTGCATCTGGGTCTGTCGAACCAAGGCGTGGCCGCCGCGTACTTCGGCAGCCGACCGATGCCCTTCCGCCAGACCCTTGTCCAGTTCGATGACAACACGTGCCACAGCACCTGGATTGCGCTCGATGTGCATGACTCCGTTTCCACAGCGGTTGGTCGTGTGAATGAAATCGACACCAACGTCACCTGGAAGGTGATTGTTGGCACGCATCCCTATCAGACCTACCCTCAACAAGTCCTCCGTCGATTCGTTGCCTACGCCTGTAATGTCGGCATCTACACCGGTGATGGTGCGAACAGCCTCATATTCGATCAATCGGTGGTAGCCGATTGCTCGCGACACCTTGCTCTGGCATCACACGACACGGTCCGTGACGGCGTGATCGTGCGTGATTCCGGTAACGGCCTCCGTGCCCCGGTTCACGCTCCTTACACCAACCCCAACGATGTGACGAGTGCGCTGCTGCTCTACGATGGCGCCGCACGCCTCGAACGGGTCCACCTGGTCGGCTTCGATTCGGGGGTCGGGACGTCCTCTGCCCTGTTCGGAGTGGGAGCGGCACGTAGACGTACCGGTGTCCTTGTGGAAGGGCTCACTGGTTCCGCTTCGTTGTTGGGGCCGATGCCCGGGCTGTGGATCGCCTGGCAGGACTTCGGCGCTGCGGGCGGGGCCTACACCAATCCTGATGATGCCCGGAACCCGAACTTCTGGGCATTCTCCATCAACAATCCAGACTACAGCCTGGGTCGCCAGAACTCCTCCGTTTCCCACCCGACGGTGGTGCCCAATCACCCGATGATGTTGTTCCGGCCACGGAACTACCCGGCTACGCCTCCGGAACCGGATGAGATTGAGCTGGCGGTCCCAGCATCGGCGACGGGCCCGGGAGGGGCTGTGCGGGCCTACTCGACTCCCAATCGGTTTGCATTCATGCGGGTCATCTGCACGGACATCTCTGGTCCGCTGCAGCCGGCTCCTGCCACCGCCTATCCCGAGTTCAAGCTGCGCTACGCGCGGGAGATGTGGACGGGACCGGTTCCCGAGGTGTTCGAGTACACGGATCAGTGGTTGGTGCAGTTCTTCAAGCAGATGGCCCTGGCCGTGAACCCGGCAGGCCAGGGCAATGTGTTCCGATACCGGTTGCTGTGGTCGGATCCGGCATGGCTGGATCGGGCGATGCCAACCACCGAGATCAGGGTCGGCGAGATGCAGGTCGGGGACTCGGTCTTGCTGGGTTTGGAGGGGTATGCGTCGCCCGCGTTCCCTGCATTCACGAAAGTGGACCGGGCAACCAGATTCGATGAGAGTACCGGTCTCGTCGATGGTTGGGAGTCCATGAAGAATGCTCCGGCACAAGACATGGCGACTCTCATGAGCGCCAACCAGACCGAGTGGTATCCCGATCCCACGACCGGAATTCTGTGGCTCAAGATCGTCGCCAACCAGGCGCCTGGAGCACGGCATGCCATCACCCTGAACAATGACGGGTTCGGTCAGGTCATCAGGCTGGAGAGGTAGAGCGATGCGCAGTGGACAAAGACGTTTTCTCGGTGCGGTGAAGTCGGGCCATGCCATCCTGTTGGCGGCGGTGCTGGGGACCGTGGCAGGCGCGCAGTCGTCATGGCAGATTGCGAATACTCCCGCCAATGGTGAAGGGACGTACTGCTATGACAGCCATCGAAGGGTCATGGTCTTCACCAGTGTCTTCGGCAGTACCTATGAGAGCGACATGACAGGAGGATGGCGTTGGTTGCCCGTCGTGTCTCCAGGACCACGCAGCGTCCTGTTCTCGGGCGTCGCATACCACAAGACCCGGCAGAGGGTGGTACTGCACGACAATCTGACGACCTGGGAGTGGGGCGGTACGTCGTGGGTCAGCCGTGCAAGCATCCCTCCGGACTACGACTATCTCTTCCTGGTTGGTCACGAGCGCCGTGGGACGGTGCTTGCATTCGGAGGGCCCGCGAATCCGTGGACGGCCAACGATCTCTACGAGTGGAACGGAACCACATGGAACCTCGTTCCGGCGACCAACAAGCCGCCGCGACCGGGGGATTTCAACGCCTCGCGGATCTACCTGTCGTGCGCGTACGACGCACGACGGGACAAGGTGGTCCTGTTCGGCAGCGCGTGGTTCGATTGGACAAGGCAGCAGTTCAGCAATCCGCAGCCTGATGTGTGGGAGTGGGATTCGAGCAATGGGTGGATCAACCGGACCGTGCAAGGGACGGTGGACTACTCCTGTGTGATGTACTTCGACTCCCAGCGAGGAGTGCTGACCAGGGTGCAGGGGGCGCCGGCACAGATGGCGGAGTGGGATGGCGGGAATGCCTGGGTTGCGGTGACTCCGCTGGGTGGTTCACCGAACGCGTATGTGGAGCGCCATGGTGCCTTCCATGCCGAGCGCGGCGTATTCATGGTCGGAACCACAAGTGCAGCCGCACGCATCGGATACCACTATGGCACCGTCAGCCCGGCCGCCTTCGAGTCCCTTGCCGCCGGCTGCCCTGGGACCCTCGGCTCGCCCGGCCTGGCGCTCACCCACAATTGGACCCGGGCCTGGATGGGCCGCACGCTCAGCGTCGACCTCACGAACCTCCCGCAATCCACCGGCTTCCTCGCCATCGGCTGGTCCGACCAGCAGGCCGGGTCCTTCCAGCTCCCCCTCGACCTGGCCCCGTTCGGCATGCCCGGCTGCCACGCCCGGGTCGCCACCGACCTGATCGTGCCGCTGACCGGCGCCAACAACGCCGCCACCTGGACCACGCCGGTGCCGCAGAACAACGCGCTGCTCGGCGTCAGCTTCTACCAGCAGGGCTTCGCCATCGATCCCGCCGCGAACGCCGCCGGGCTCACCGCCAGCAACTCGGTCCGCGTCACCATCGGCCGGTTGTGAGCGCGGCCGTCACGGCACCAGCAGCACGTACACCACCACCACCACCGCCGTCCCGACCGTCGCGGTCCAAAGCCCCTTGCGCCGCCGCTTCTTCAGGTAGAGCAGCAGCCACAGTCCTGTCATCGCCGACAGCGCCATCACCGCGGCGCTGATATCGATCAGCACCGACCAGCCGGCGCCCGAGTCGCGGCCCTTGTGCAGGTCGTCGAGCACCGCCCAGACGTTGTTGCGGCTCTCGTTGAGGTGGAACGCGCCGGTCGCCTGGTCGATCGTCACGTCGGCGGCGTAGGCCGGCGCCCGCGCCAGCAGGGTCACCACGCCGCCGTCCTCGGTCCAGTCGGTCACCGCGCCGCGCAGGCCGGCGTGGGCGCGCAGCCATTCGACGGCGGCGAGCTGGCTCTGGCGGGCGGCGGCGGGCAGCGTGCCGTCGGCCTCGCGGGTGACCGGGCTGCCCTCGAACCAGTCGGCGTGATTGAGGGTGAAGCCGGTGATGGCGAAGAAGAGCAACGCGGTGAAGCCGAGCAGCGACAGATAGGTGTGGAGCCAGCGGATGAAGGCCGGCAGGGCCCGACGCTGCGGCCGTTCGCGCCCCTCTGGACTGCCCGGGCCGACGGTCACCGCGCGCGTTCCCCTTGCACGAGCCGCAGGGTGACGCTGGCCACCTCTTCGTTGGCGGGGAGGTCCCATTGCGCGGGACCCGTACCGACTTCGAAGGCCTGCTGCTGGAGCTGATAGGTGCCGTGCTCGCGGACGACCTCGAGAAACAGCGTGTAGCGGCCCGCCGGCAGGCCGCGGCCCTGGTCGTCGGCGCCGTCCCAGACGAGCTGATAGCGGCCGGCGGCGCGGGTGGCGCGGGAGACGGCATCGACGGAGTCGCGGCGGCCCTGATAGGCGCGGCTCCAGCGGCGGAGGTCGGGCAGCCACTTGGGCTTCTGGTACCAGAGGGCGAGGGTGCGGACGGCGCGGCCGTTGCCGTCCTCGATCCAGGCGGCGACGTAGGGTCGGCGGTAGCCGCCGCGGCGGCCCTGGTTCTGGGGTGTGGCGAGGGCGAAGTCGACCTCGAGCCGGCAGCCGGCGGGCCAGGTGGCGTGCGGCGGCTCGCGATAGGGGAGCGTCGCGTCGTCGACGACGAGCTTGCGCCAGCCGGGGCTGGCGTAGCAGGCGCCGTCGCTGCCGACCAGCAGGCACTCGGTGCCGGGGAAGGAGGCGGCGAGCGCGAGGCCCTTGCCTGGTCCGAGGACCAGGAGGGCGGTGGCCAGGGCGTCGGCGGTCATCGCGTCGGGCGCCACCACGGTGGCCTGCAGGAGGTCGGTGACCGGCTGGCCGGTGCGGGGATCGATCACGTGGCCGAAATGACGGCCGCCGACGGTGAAGCCGCGGGCGTAGCCGCCGCTGGTGGCGACGCCGACGTCGTGCACGGCCAGATGACAGAGGGGTGGTGCGTTGTCGGCGGGCTGCCGTGGGTCGGCGACGGCGACGCTGGCGAGCATGCCGTAGGTGCAGAGGTCGCCGCCGAGGTCGACGAGGGCGGCGGTGACGCCGGCGGAACGGGCGGCGGCGGCGGCATGGTCGAGGACGTACCCCTTGGCGAGGCCGTCGAGCGTGACGCGGCCGTTGCCGAGCCAGGTGACGGTGCGGTTCGTCGGATCGAGGCGCCAGTGCGGCTCGTTGGCCGCGGTGACGGCGGCCGCGAGGGCAGCCTGCGTGGGTGGCGTGCCGGCCCGTTCGGCCTGATGCCAGAGGTCGGTGAAGACGGCCACCGCCGGATCGAAGGCGCCCTCGCTGCGGGTCCGATGCAGGTCGCAGGCCTGCAGCACCGCCAGCAGGTCGGCGGAGGCCGGGGTCGGGCCGGCGCCGGGCTTCAGGGCGCGCAGTTCGCTGTCCGGATCGTGGCCGCTGAGGAGGTGCCGCAGGCGTTCGATCTCGGCGAGGACGGCCTTCTCGGCGGTGCGGGCGAGGGGTTCGGCGGCCTGCAGGCGAAGGTCGAGGGACGTGCCCAGCACGTTCTCGTGGGCGAACGCGGCGACCGGCGGCGGTTCCTGGGCGATTGCGGCGGCGACGATCAGGAGGGCCGGGAACGGGCGGAGGAGGTGCATCAGGCGATGGCGCAAGTGGACGGGCGGGGTCGGGCGAAGCAAGGGGCCGGTGACGGCGGAAGGGCGGCGTTGCCCACCGCTCGCGGCGGCGGGGGCCATTCCGGCGCGGCCGGGTCTGCGGTAAGAAGGTCGCCCCATGGCACGAACCCAGCGCGGCGGCCGGTCCTCCGGTCGTTCTTCCGGCCGATCCTCGACCTCCTCGAACTCGGCGATGCTGCCCATGATCGGCGGCATCGGCGTGGTGGTGGTGGTGCTGGTGGTGCTGATGAGCGGCGGCAGCAAGAGCAACGCCGGCGGCCAGCCGGCCGGAGCAGCGCCGGCGCCGGCGAGCAAGCCCGCGGCTGCCCCGGCCCCGGCGCCCATGGCGGTGCCCCCAGCGAAGCCCGGCAAGACGCCGGCGACGCCGGCACCGGCGCTCACCGGCGAGACGCTGGGACGGCTGCGCGAACTGCACGCCGAGGCCAAGGCGCACTACAACCAGAGCGTCACGGCGCGGAACGGCGGCGACACCGTGGCCGCGCGCAAGCACGCGATGGACGCCAAGAAGGTGCTCGACCAGTGGCTCGAGCAGGTGCAGCCGTGCCTGACCTGGCAGGAGAGCGCGCAGATGGAGGACTGGACCCAGCCGGGCGAATACCTGGCCCTGGAGAAGCTGTATGGCGACTTCCAGAGCCTGACCAAGATGGTCCGCCTGGCCGGCGGCTAGGTCCGCGTGCTGCTCGGCTTCCACAGCAGCGGGTTGCAGAACCATCGCCTCGACGAGGGTCTGCGGCTGCTGGCCGATCACGGCTACCGGGCGGTGGCGCTGACGCCGGACGTGGGCCACCTGGATCCGCTGCACTGCACGGCGGCCGAGGTGGCGCGGATCGCGGCCCTGCTGGACCGGCTGGAGCTGCGGGTGGTGATGGAGACCGGGGCGCGGTTCGTGCTGGACCCGGCCCGCAAGCACGAGCCGACCCTGATGACCCGGGACCCGGCGGAACGGGCCCGGCGGCTCGGGCTGTACGACCGGATCGCGGCGATGGGCGCCGACCTGGGGGCGGCGGTGCTGTCGTTCTGGAGCGGGGTCGACCGGCGGCCCGGCCCGGACAGTCCGGACTGGCTGCTGGAAGGGTTGGCGCTGACTTGCGAAGTGGTTCGGAATCGAGGCCTGTTGCCGGCTCTTGAGCCGGAGCCTGGGATGGCCGTGGCAACGCTGGGGCACTACCGGGAAGTGCGGGCGAGGCTGGGGGCCGAGGCGCCGGACCTGTGCCTGGATGTGGGCCACCTGTTCGTCGAGGACGAAGGCGACCCGGTGACGCTGATCGCCGGCATCGGCGCCGAGCTGGTCCAGGTGCACCTCGAGGACATGCGGCGCGGGGTCCACGAGCACCTGGTGCCGGGGGAAGGCGAGGTGGACTTCGGGGCGGTGATCGGGGCGCTGGGGCGGTCGGGCTACGGGGGGCCGGTGTGCTTCGAGCTGTCCCGGAGCAGCCACCGGGGGCCCGAGGTTGTTGCGCTTTGCCGAAAATTGTGGGCCGAAGTCACCGGCGCGTAGCCGTTGACCGATCTTCGGAGGCCCCTATCCTGGCGCCCTTCTACCGGCCGGCGGCCGGCCTCCGGGCCGGAGCCAAGGGAGAACAACGCATGACCCGCTTGAGGCTGTGTCCCACCGTGGAAGGCAACTCCGCCCCGCTGATCACCCACATGATCGGCGTGGACACCTGCCTCGCCCGGCAGCGCGCCTTCTACCACAAGTGCCATCGGTGCCAGTACCGGGGGCAGTCGGCGACGTTCGAGGCGCCGTTGCCCAAGCTCGATGGCGCGGCGATGGAGGCCGCGGTGGAAGTGGGCGCCAACGGTGCCGTGAGCCATGCCCCCAAGGGGGCCGCGATTCCGGCCGACCGTGCAGGGGCGAAGCCCAAGGCTCGCAAGGTCGCCGCCAAGGAGGCGTCGTAGCGCCTGGGATCCGGACGGCTGCCCCTTCCGGCCGATGAGGACTTGAGCCCGACTGCCATGCACCGCCCTGCTGCCCCCCGCCCACGGTCGCTGCCCTGGATGGCAGTGCTGGCGGCGTTGCTGGTGCTGGTGACGGGCGTGCAGCGGGTGCTGGTGGTGTGCCAGCACGGCCAAGCGGCGGGTCACCTCGAACTGGCGCACGCGCCGGGTGGCTGCGACCACGAGCACGGCGGGCATGCCGGGGATCGGGAACGGGCGCCGGCGGGCGAGCCGGATGGGTGCCAGGACGAGGCGTTGCCCGACTTCCTGGGCACCGCGCCGCAGCCCGCACCGCAGCCGCCTCCGCCGGTGCTGGTGGCCAGTCTGTGGTTCCTGCCTGAGCTGCCGGCGAGGTCCGCCGGGGCCCGGACCGCACCGCGAGCGCCGCCGCCGCGCCCGCCGGACCGGCTGGCCCTGCGGCAAAGCGTCCTGCTGCTGCTCTGAACGAGCCCCCGGCGCCCTCGGCGTCCGTGGTGGTTCTCGTCCGGATCTTGGCAGCAGGAAGCACATGAACAGACAGGCGCGCGTCTTGGCGCATGGTTGGCTCGCGGTGTTGGCGGCGCTGGCCGGCTGCCGCACCTACGAACCCTGGCCGCTGGACCTCGCCGCCCACGAGCGGGGGCTGGCCGAACGGCGGCCGGTGGTGGCGTTCGAACCGGCCGACGGGCTGGCGCTGGCCGAGGGCGAGATCACGGCGCTGTTCTGGAACGCGGAGCTGCGGCTGCTGCGGTTGCAGGCGGGCGTGGCGGCGGCGCGGGCGGAACACGCGGGCCGCTGGCAGGACCCGGTGCTCGGCGGCTCCGCCGAACGGATCCTCGGTTCGGTGCCCGAGCCCTGGGTGGCGGTCGGCAGCCTCGGGGTGACGTTGCCGCTGTCGGGCCGGCTCGGGCGCGAGGCGGACGCGGCCACGGCGGAGCAGGCGGCGGCCCACGCCGCGGTGCGCGAGCGCGAATGGCAGGTGCGAGCCCAGCTGCGGGCCGCGTGGCATCGGTGGTCGGCGGCGGTGGCGCGGGAGGCGGTGCTGGCGGCGGCGCTGGCCCGCCTGGACCGTCTGGCGGAGCCGCTGCAGCGGCTGGCGGAACGCGGCGAGCTGGGCGGCTTCGAGCTGCGCGCCTTCCGGCGGGGGCGTGCCGAGGTGGCCGCCGACCACCGGGCGGCGGTGGCGGCGGCGGTGACCGACCGTGGGGTCGTGTTCGAGGTGATGGGGCTGCAGGCCGACGCGCCGGTGACGCTGGTGCCGGACCTCGTGCCCTGCGCGTTGCCCGAGGCGCCCACCGCCGAACGTCTGCGCCTCGGCAGTCCCCGGCTGCGGGTGCTCGAGGCCGACTACGCGGTGGCGGAGGCGCGGCTGCGCCGCGAGATCGCCGCGCAATGGCCCGACCTGACCCTGGTGCCGGGGCTCGGGCGCGATCAGGGCGAGAACCGCGGCTACCTGGACCTGTCGCTGCCGCTGCCGCTGTGGAACCGGAACCGGCAGGCGATCGCGGTGGCCGATGCCGAGCGCGTCGTCGCGCGGGCCAGGGTCGAGGCGGCGTTGGAGGGCCTGCTGGCGGCCCTGGCGCGGGCGCAGGCGGCGTTCGCCGCCGCCGCCGCCAACCGCAGCGAACTGGAGGCGGACCTGGCGCCGCTGCTGCGGGAACAGCGCGAGGCGATCGAGGCGCTGGCCGCCGCCGGGCGGCTGGGACCGTATGCGCGGGTCGAGCTGACCCACGGCGAACAGCAGGCCGAACTGCATCTGCTGGAGGCGCGGCTGCACGAGTGCCTGGCCGCCAACGAACTCCGACTGCTGCTGGGAGAGAACCGATGAAGGCATCGCTCCGTCGTGGATCCGTCGTGACCGTGCTGGTGTTGGTGCTGGGCGCGGGTTGCCGGAAGGAGCCGGCGGCGCCGCCGCCCGGCGACGACCATCCGCCGCCGCCGACCAACCGGATCGACGTGCCCGAGGCCGTGCGCCGCAACCTCGGCGTCACGTTCGCGAAGGTGGAACGGCGGCGCGTGGCGACCACGCTGCGCGTGCCGGGCCAGTTCGAGCTGCTGCCGGCGGCGCGGCGGGACTACCGTTCGTCGCTGGTCGGCCGCGTCGAGGTGCTGGCGGAGCCGCTGCAGAGCGTGGCTCGCGGCGACCTGCTCTACCGCGTCGACTCGCCGGACTGGCGCGACCAGCAGCGACAGCTCGCCGAACAGCAGACGGCGATCGGGCTCAGTCAGGCGCGGATCGAGTCGATGCAGGCGCTGCAGAAGGCGCACGAGGCGCACGAGGCCAGCCTGGAGGCGGCGGCAGCGGAGATGGCGGAACGGGTGCGGGCGCTGGAGGCCGTGCGCGAGCACGCCGGCGTGGCGGCGGAGCTGGCCGCGGCGCGGGTGGCGCTGGCCCAGGGCCGGGCGGCGATCGCGGAGGCAGCCGAGAAGGAGGCCGAAACCCGGGCGGCGATGGCGGCGGAGAGCGCGGCGCTGGCCGCCGCACGCGAGCGCTTCGAGCTGTTGCTGGGGGCCGCGGCGGCGCTGGTGGGGCTGGACGGGACGGCGCTCACCGCCGAGGCGGAGGGCCTGCCGGCCTGGCGACGACTCGGCCGCATCGAGGTGCGGGCCGATGCGGCGGGCACCGTCGACCGCCTGCCGGTGGCCAACGGCGGCTGGCTGGCGGTGGGCGACCTGGTGGTGGGCACCGTCGACCTGACGCAGCTCCGCTTCCGCGCCCGCGGCCTGCAGAGCGACCTGGCCCTGCTGCGCGAGGGCCTGCCGGCGGCGGTGGTGGAGCCGCGGCTGGTGGCCGGCGGCGGTCCGGCGATGACCGGCCCGCTGCAGCTGGGCGTCGAGGCGGATCCGCAGCAGCGCACCGTCGACCTGTTCGTGCGGCCGGTCGAACTGGCGGCCTGGGCGCGGCCGGGCGTCAGCGCGCTGCTGGAGGTCGAGACCGCCGCCGGCGCCCGGCCCGAACTGGCGATCCCGAAGGCGGCGGTGCTGCAGGACGGGCTCGAGCGGGTGTTCTTCCGCCGCGACCCGAAGAACGCCGACCGCGTGATCCGGCTGGTGGCGGATCTCGGCCTCGACGACGGCCGCTTCGTCGAGGTGCTCAGCGGGTTGCGGGCCGGTGACGAGGTGGTGCTCGACGGCGCCTACGAGCTGATGCTGGCCAGTTCGGGCTCGGCGCCGAAGGGCGGTCACTTCCACGCCGACGGCACCTGGCACGCGGACGGCAAGTAGCGATGTTCCGCGCCCTCATCGCCCTGTCGCTGCGCCACTCCGGCCTGGTGCTGGTGCTGGCCGCCGTGCTCGTCGGGCTGGCGGTCTACCAGGTGCCGCGCACCGCGGTCGACGTGTTCCCGGAGCTGAACGCGCCCACCGTGGTGGTGCTCACCGAGGCGCCTGGTTTCGCCGCCGACGAGGTCGAGCAGAACGTGTCGTTCCCGGTGGAGTCCGCCATGGGCGGCCTGGCCGGCGTCCGGCGGGTGCGCAGCGCCAGCGCCATCGGCCTGTCGATCGCCTGGATCGAGTTCGACTGGGGCGAGGACATCTACCGGGCGCGGCAGCTGGTCGCCGAGCGGCTGCAGGGCGTGCGCGAGGTGCTGCCGCCCGGCGCCCACGCCGAGATCACGCCGATCACCTCGATCACCGGCGAGATCATGCTGCTGAGCCTGTCGTCGCCGGACGGCAGCCGCACGCCGATGGAGGTGCGTTCGTATGCCGAATTCGACCTGCGCAACCAGCTGCTGGCGGTGCAGGGCGTGGCGCAGGTGGTGGCGCTGGGCGGCGACCTGCCCGAGTACCAGGTGCACGTGCGGCAGGACCGGCTGGCGCTGCACGGGCTGACCGTGGCGGACGTGGCGGCGGCGGCCCGCGCGGCCCACAGCACCGCCGGCGCGGGCTACCTGCCCAGCGTCGAGGGGCGCGAGATCCCGATCCGGCAGACCGGCCGGGTGCGCTCGGTCGAGGACATCCGGCAGACGCTGGTGCAGGACGGTCCGGGCGCGACGGTCACCATCGGCGACGTCGCCGAGGTGGCGCTCGGCCCGGCGCCGCGCCGCGGCACCGCCGCCGACCGCGGCCGGCCGTCGGTGGTGCTGACCGTGCAGAAGTCGCCGGGCGTGAACACGCTGCGGCTCACCGCCGCGGTGGACGAGGCGCTCGACGTGGCCGAACGGGCGATGCCGGCGGGCATCGCTCTCAACCGGCACGTGTTCCGGCAGTCGGACTTCATCCGGCTGTCCCTGAGCAACGTCACCGGTGTGCTGCGCGACGCGGCGATCATCGTCGCCATCATCCTGGTGCTGTTCCTGCTCGACGTGCGCACCACGTTCATCACCCTGCTGGCGATCCCGTTGAGCCTGGCGGTGGGCCTGCTGGTGCTGTGGGCGCTGGGGCTGACCATCAACGTGATGACGCTGGGTGGCCTCGCCGTGGCGATCGGCGGGCTGGTGGACGACGCGATCATCGACGTCGAGAACGTGCTGCGGCGGCTGCGGGGCAACGCCGCGCTGCCGCCGGACCAGCGTCGCCCGGTGACGCAGGTGGTGTTCGACGCCAGCAACGAGATCCGCCGGCCGATGGTGCTGGCGACGGTGATCATCGTCGCGGTGTTCGTGCCGCTGCTGTTCCTGCAGGGTCTCGAGGGCCGCTTCTTCCGGCCGCTGGGGATCGCCTACATCCTGTCGATCCTCGCCTCGCTGCTGGTGGCGTTGACGGTGACGCCGGCCCTGTGCAAGCACCTGCTGGGCCGCGTGCGCGGCGGCGGCGGGCACGGCGACGGCTTCCTGGTGCGCTGGCTGAAGCGGGCCTACGAGCCGTCGCTGCGCTGGGCGCTGCGGCACGCGCGGACGGTGGCGGCGGGCGCCGTGCTGCTGACCGGCGCCAGCCTCGGGCTCGGCGCGACGTTCGGCACCAGCTTCCTGCCGGAGTTCAACGAGGGCACCTTCACGGTCTTCCTGATGGCGCCGCCGGGCACGTCGCTGGACGAGAGCGATCGCCTGGCCCGCGGCGTCGAGCACCGGCTGCTGGAGATCCCCGGCGTGCGTTCGGTGGTCCGGCGCACGGGCCGCGCCGAGCGGGACGAGCACGCCGAGCCGGTCAGCAACTCGGAGATCGAGGTGGCGGTGGCAGAAGGCCACCGCAAGGGCGACGTCCGCGCCGCCATCGACGCCGTGCTGGCGGGGATCCCGGGCATCACGACGATGGTCGGTCAGCCGATCGAGCATCGGCTGTCGCACGTGCTGTCCGGCACGCCGGCGGCGATCGCGATCAACGTGCAGGGCGAGGATCTGGCGGTGCTGCGCCAGATCGCCCAGGAGGTCGAGGCGGAGCTGCGGGCCCTGCCGGGGACCCGCGACGTGGCCGCCAACCGCGAGGTGATGGTGACCTCGCTGCCGGTGCGCTACCGGGCCCAGGACCTGCGCCTGCACGGACTGACGCCGGCCTCGGCGGCCGAACAGGTGCAGGCGGCGCTGCTCGGCGAGGAGGTGGCGATGATCAACGACGGCCCGCGGCGGCTGTCCCTGGTGGTGCGGCTGCATCCCGACGAACGGGCCTCGCCGGCGGACGTGGCGCAGCTGGTGCTGCGCAACGGCGCCGGCGGCTCGCTCCGGCTGCGCGACGTGGCCGACATCGGCCCCGAGCGCACGTCGAACCTGATCGCGCGGGACAACTCGCGGCGCAAGGCGGTCATCTCCTGCAACGTGGCGGAAGGCCACAACCTCGGCCACCTGGTCGAACAGGTTCGCGGGCGCGTCGAGCCGATCGTCGCCCGGCACGGCTACACGGTGACGTTCGGTGGCCAGTTCGAGGCCCAGCAGTCCGCCAGCCGCACGATCTTCCTGTTCGGCGCCGGCGTGGTGGTGGCGATGTTCGTGCTGCTGCACCTGGCCAGCGGCTCCTTCCGCGGCGCCCTGCTGATCATGCTCAACCTGCCGCTGGCGCTGATCGGCGGCGTCGCCGCGATCTACCTGTCCACCGGGGTCGAACCGATCACCAACCTGCTGGCCCTGTGTGGGCTCGGCGGCGAGTTCCGGGCGCCGGTGGTGTCGATCGCCAGCATGGTCGGCTTCATCACCCTGTTCGGCATCGCCGTGCGCAACGGCATCCTGCTGGTGCGGCACGTGTTCGACCTGCACGAGGGCGGCCAGCCGATGGCGGGAGCCATCGTGCAGGGCTCCCTCGAGCGGCTGGTGCCGATCCTGATGACCGCGCTGACCGCGGCGTTCGGCCTGCTGCCGCTGGTCTGGGCCGCCGGCGAGCCCGGCAGCGAGATGCTGGCGCCGCTCTCGGTGGTGGTGCTCGGCGGACTGCTGTCGTCGACGCTGCTCAACCTGGTGGTGGTGCCCGCGGGCCTCCATCTGCTGTTCCCGACCTCCCCGGTGGCGGCGGATGCCGCTACGGTTGCCGATTCCAACAGTCCTTCCTCCGCATCATGAAGCCAGCCACGCTCCTGCTCTCCCTCGCCCTCACCGCGTTCCTCGCCGCCTGCGGCAAGGACGAGCCCGCCGGTCCCGCGCCCGCGGGCCAGCCGCAGCAGCCAGCGGCTGGTGGCAAGGGCCACCACGGCCCCGGGATCGAACTCGGCACCGCCACCATCGGCGGGATGCAGGTGCGCGCCGCCCGGGACCAGGGCGACGTCGTGCCGGGTGCCGAGGTGCCGGTGGACGTGTGGGTGACCGGCGGCAAGCCCTCGGCGGTGCGCTTCTGGCTCGGCCGGGAGGGCGCCCTTGACGCGGTGAAGGCCCTGGCCCAGATCGAGGATCCGGCGCAGCCCGACCACTACCACACGCACGTCGAGACGCCGGATCCGTTCCCGGACGATGCCCGGCTGTTCGTCGAGATCGAACACGACGGCAAGCGCGACGTCGGCTCGTTCGACCTCAAGCGCTGAGGTCAGTTCGAGTAGCGCTGCCGCAGGCCCTCGAGGGCCTGGCGGGCCTGCTCGAACTGGCTCGCCAGCAGCGGCGTCAGCTCGCGCGCCGCGTCCATCTGGTGGGCGCGGGTGGCGTTCTGCATCCTGTCGCAGGTGTCCTGCAGCAGGCGCGCGCCGAGGTTGCCGGCGGAGCCCTTCAGCGAGTGGGCGGCCCGTTCCATCCGTTCCAGGTCGCCGGCCGCCAGGCCCTCGGTCACCGACTGCACCTTGGCCGGCCCGTCCGCCAGGAACAGTCCGATCAGGTCGAGCAGCAGCTCCGGATCGCCGTCGTCCGAGAGCGACAGCAGCTCCTCGACCACCGCCATGTCCAACACGTCGTCGCTGCCCATCCCTGGTGTTCCTCCCGGGGCCCTGCATCGGCCGGGTGGAGGATCAACTTGACGGGCTGGGCGCGGAGGAATCCCGGATCAGGACCCGGCCGCCTCGCGCACCTGCTGCGGCGTGAGCATGCGCTTGCTCGACTTGCCCGCGGCAAGGACGCGTTGCACGCGATCCTCGGTGGGCTCGAGTCCGAGCTTCTCCAGGGCCCAGGCGGCGTTGGACTTCCCGCTCATCGGTCCCACCGCGATCTTCTGCTCGAGGCCGGCCATGTGGGCCGGCACGCCGCTGTAGACCGCGTCGGCGAGCGCCACGTCGCCCTTGCGGTAGGCCTTGATCACGGCGGCGGCGTGCACGCCGGTGCCGGTCTCGAAGGCGTCCTCGCCCAGCACCGGGTAGTTGTGCGGGATGGCCACGTCCAGCGCCTTGGCCGCCGCCGCCACGTAGGCCGGCAGGGCGGTCAGGTCGTTGTCGATCCAGCCCTGCAGCTTGCAGTTGACCAGCAGCAGGTCCATCGGCGCGTTGCCGGAACGCTCGCCGACGCCGAGCGCCGTGCCGTGGATGCGGTCGGCGCCGCCCTCCACCGCCGCCAGGCAGTTGGCGGTGCCGAGCCCGCGGTCGCGGTGGCCGTGCCAGTCGACGCCGATCGTCTTGTCGTGCTGGTCGGCCAGCTGGCGGACGAAGCGCACCACCGCCCGGGCGCCCTGCGGCGTGCTGTGGCCGACGGTGTCGCACACGCACAGCCGCCGCGCGCCGAGTTCCATCGCCGCGCCGTAGAGCGCCTTCAGCGTGTCCGGGCGGGCCCGCGAGGTGTCCTCGGTGACGTACATCACCGGCAGGTTGTTCTTCTGGGCGAAGGACAGCGCCTCACGGGTGTGCTTCAGCATCTGCTCGAGGGTCCAGTCCTCGGCGTACTGACGGATCGCGCTGCTGCCGATGAACGCGCAGACCTCGATCGGCATGCCGGCCTTCTGGCTCAGTTCGACCACCGGCTCGATGTCGGACACCACGGTCCGGCAGGCGACGTTGGCGCCGATCTTCAGCCTGCGGCCGACGATGTGGCGGGTGAGCGCCAGGATGTCCTCGCGGGGGCGGCCGCCGGCGCCGGGCAGGCCCAGATTGGCGGTGTGGATCCCCAGGCGGTCCATCAGGTCCAGCAGCTCGATCTTCTGGGCGAGGTCGGGGTCGCGCACCGCCGGCGACTGCAGGCCGTCGCGCAGGGTCTCGTCGTCGAACTGCAGCGGGCGGGCCGGGCGGACGGTCCCCTCGCTGCTGTTCCAGTCGTGGATCAGCTCCTGGATGCTACTCATGGGGCGAAGAGTGTAGCCTCGCACAGCCGGCTGCGCCCCTGCATGATCGGGCCGTGATCGTGATGAAGTTCGGCGGCGCCGCCCTGGGCGACCGTGACAGCATCGCCCGTTCGGCGGCGGTGGTGGCCCAGGCCCTGCCCCGGACGCCGATGGTGGTGGTCTCGGCCCACGCCGGCGTCACCGATCAGCTGCTGGCCCTGGCCCAGCCCGACGCCCAGGACCGCGAGGGCACCGCGGTGATGGCGCTGCACCGGCGGCTGCTGGCCGAACTGGAGCTGCCGGCGGACCTGCTGGATCCCCTGCTGGCCGAGCTGGGCGACCTGCTGCGCGGGCTGCGCCTGGTCGGGGCGGTCACGCCGCGGGCCCGCGACCATCTGGCCAGCTTCGGCGAACGGCTGTGCGCGCGGACGTTCGCCGCCGTGCTGACCGCGCAGGGCGTGCCGGCGGTGGCCTGCGACGCGTGGGATCTCGGCCTGCGCACCGATTCGGCGTTCGGGCGGGCCCGGCCGCTGCCCGACGACGGCCGCATTCCCGCGGCGCTGGCGAAGGTGGCCGGCGTGCCGGTGGTGACGGGCTTCATCGCCAAGGACGAACGCGGCAACGTGACCACGCTCGGACGCAACGGCTCGGACTACTCGGCGGCGCTGCTGGGTGCTGCCGCCGGCGCCGCCGAGATCCAGGTGTGGAAGGACGTCGCCGGCGTGCACACCGCCGATCCGAAGCTGGTGCCGGCGGCCACGCCGATCCGCAGCCTCGGCTTCGACGAGGCCTGTGAGCTGTCGTGGTTCGGCAGCAAGGTGCTGCATCCGGCGACGATGCTGCCGGCGCTGCAGAAGGGCATCCCACTCAGCGTGCGCAGCCTGCGCGACCCCGACGCGCCGGGGACCTCCATCACCGGGCTCGGGGTCGAGGCGGGTTCCGGACCGGCGCCGCGGGCGGTGGCGCACCGGCGCTCGGTGGCGCTGGTCACCGCGTCGCCGAGGCCAGGTGGTGGCGGCGACTTCCAGCAGGCGCTGCTGGCCGTCTGCCAGCGGCACGGCGAGGACGTGGCGATCCTGGCGCTCGGCGAGCACGGCGCCACGCTGCTCACCGGCGGCGAACCGCAGTTGCACGCGGAGCTGCAGGCGGTGGGGTCCTGCCAGGTGCGGACCGGGCTCGGCCTGCTCGGCGTCATCGGCTGCGGCCTCGGCCGCTCGACGCCGGTGGCTTCGGCGATGCTGGCGGAACTGGCCGGCCGCGGCATCCCGGTGGAGCACTTCGCGCTCGGCGCCCGCCTCGACTCCCTGCCGGCCATCGTCGCCGGCGAGCGTCTCGCCGAGGCGGTGACCGCCCTGCACGAACGCTTCTTCGGCGGCTGATCGGGGCCTACGGGCTCTTCCGGCCCAGCGCCGCGCGGTACTCGCCCAGCGCCCGCTTGAGGTCCTGCCGGTCGGGATCCACCGTCACCGCCTTCTCCTGCAGCGCCAGGGCCTTCGGCAGCTCCTTCTTCCAGAACCAGACCCGCGCCAGGGTGTCGAGGAAGTTGCCGTCCTTCTCCGCGGTCAGCGCCACTGCCGCCTCGGCGGCGCGCAGGGCGGTGTCGAGGTCGCGGGCGCGGATCGTCACGTCCGGGTTGACGATGGACCAGGCCAGCTCGTTGAGCCACTCGGCGTCGCGCTTCGCCTCGGCCCGCCGCACCAGCCGTTCGCCGATCGGCTTCGCCAGCGCCGGCTGGCCGCCCTGCAGCAGCAGGACGAAGACGTTGTTCTCGACCATGTCGGCCACGAACGGGTGTTCCGCCACCAGGGCGGCCATGTCCTTCACCGACTGCTCGGGCTTGGTCACCGCGGTCAGGTACGCATCCGTGACGCGCGTCTCGATCGCGCCGACGGCATCGCGCACTGTGCCCGGCAGGAGCGGCCCGTCGGCGCCGACCACCAGCGGTGCGGCCACCTCGAGCCACAGCGGGTGGCCCATCCAGACCACCACGCCGGTGCGATCGACCAGGAACGCGCACGGGATGTCGTCCTGGCCGGCGGCGCGCAGCCAGGCCTCGTGGGTCTGCTGGGCATCGTCCCAGCCGATCGGGAAGCCGATGCCGTCGCCGCGTTCCGTCAGGAGGGCGGTCACCGCGGTCTTCGGGTTCTCGTCGTCGACGCTGGTGATGCCCAGCACCGTCAGCTGGTCGGGGTGCCGGCGCTGCAGGGCGGTGAGCTGGGTCAGGGCGTCGCGGCAGGGCTTCGACCACGCGGCCCAGAACACCACCGCGTAGCAGCGCTCGCGGGTGAAGTCGGCCAGCGCCGGGCCGCGCAGCCATTCGGCCACGGCGAGGCGCGGCGCCGGGTCGCCGGGGCGCAGGCCGCCGACCTGTGCCGGCAGGGTCGCGGTGGGCACCGCGCAGAGGATCATCGCCAGCAGGATTCGCATCGTCGGCCTCGCGGCGCCGGTGCGGCGCCGCCGAGAGCATCGGCCGGCGGGCCGGGCCGGCAAGAGCCGAAGCCCGGATCGCCGGGCCGTCGGCGCCCCTCGCTCAGTTCTGCAGGTCGCGGAAGAACCCCGAGGAGTCCTCGAGGTTGCGCAGGTAGAGGTGCCAGTCCAGCCGTTCCTCGGCCTTGATGGCGTCGTCGGGCACGTGCAGGCCCAGCAGATCGTTGACCACCCAGTCCGACAGGTGCACCTCGCCGGTCATCTCACGCCCCTCCAGCAGGGGTTCGATGGCGATCAGCTCGTCGCGCACGAGGTTGCCGGCCTTGGCGAACAGGCGCCGGCTGCGCATGAGGTCGTCCTCGCAGCCGCTGACCAGGCGCATCAGCTCGACGGTGTCGGCGTAGGCGTTGCCCTCGTACAGCTCCCGGAACAGCAGGTGCACGACGACCATCACCTCGTGTTCCTCGAGCCGGTGGGCACGCATCAGGCGGACCAGGGGGAAGCGGCCGGCGTCGGGGCTGCGGCCGAGGCGTTCCTGGATCTTGCGCCAGCCGAGATCGATCTGCCGGGACAGGGAGCGGCCGATGCCGCCGTCGGCGCCCTGCAGGCGCTGCCAGCGGGAGCCGGCGAACACCTGCTCGCTGCGCTTCTGGTACAGGTTGTGCAGCAGCCGCAGGTCGGCGAGCAGTTCGCGGTGGCTGAGGTAGTGGTCCTTGCTGCGCCGCCGCAGCAGGGGGTCGCCCAGCGGCGGCGCGCCCTCGACCTCGGTCCGGAACGAGTCGAGCGCGTCCTCCGACAACCGGAAGCGCGTCTCCAGCACGTCGACGCACTCCGCCTGGTCTTCGGCGACGGTCACTAGACCGCTGGTGCGCAGGCGGGCATCCTCCTGGAGCAGGTGCATCCCCGACAGCACGCCGAACGACGTGTCGAAGATGCTCCCCAGGATCAGCCGTCCCTCCATCGCCGGTTCCTCCGCGCGCATGGTGCGTTGCAACAGCACCGACAACACCTCGAACTCCTCGGCTGTGAACTTGTACTCACGGAGCATCCGACCGAGCGGGCCGCGGAAGCGGTACTGCGACAGGTTGCGCGACAGCTGTCCCACCTTGCGTTTCGTCTGTCGACGCAGCCGCGAACGCTCGTCGCGACCCAGTTGCGGGTCGCTCATGCGGTTGCGGAGACGCTGCAGGTCATCGCACAGATCGAGCATGCGCCCGAGTGCCGCTGCGCGGTGAGAGGACTTCATAAGTGATTGATTTCCAGTGGTTAGCGAGGACGGCGGCGATCAGGGGGGGCATCCATAAAGCCCTCTCGGGGGGGGTGCAAGCAGGCGCCTGTTACCCCCCTGCGCAGCCGTTCGGGGGGTCGTTTCCCGAAGCCCTTGTGGGGTCCGGGCAAGGGGGTGGTGTGCGCTCGGGCGAAACAGCGAAAACAGGGCAAGATTCCCGGTTTTCGAGGGGGGCGGGTTGACAGGTTTTCCCCGATTTCTCCCCACCGCCATCCGCGATGCCCTCCCCGTCGCGGCGGTGGCCTTGCTGGTCTTCCAGGGCATCCGGCTCTGGGGCGCCGAACGCTACGTGGTCCCGAGTGCGAGCATGGAGCCGTGCCTGCACGGCGATCCACGCACCGGCGACGTCGTGCTGGTCGAGAAGTGGAGCGCGTTCCGGGCGCCGCGGCCGGCCGCGTTCGATCTCGTGGTCGTGCGCAGCCCCGACGACCCGCACCGGCACATCGTCAAGCGGGTGGTGGCCGACGGTGACGATGCCGGCAGCGCCTGGCTGCGGCTGGACGACGGCGACCTGTGGCTCGGTCCCGATCCGGATCACCTGCGGCGGCTGCAGAAGGACCCCGGCCGCGACCGTGATCTGCGCGTGCCCTGGTTCGACCTCGGTGTGCTGGAGCCGGCGGAGTTCCTGGTGCTGGGCGAGGCGACGCTCGAGGCGCGCACCCTGCTCCTGTCGCCGGTGAGCGGCGGGATCGACCGCGCGCTCGAGGCCCTGACGCCGGCCGCGCGGCGCCAGCGTCTCGACGAACTGCCGCCCCGGCCGCTGCCCGCGGGCTGGTGCGGGCTGCGCCGGCCGGTGGACACCGGCTGGCTCGCCGCCGGCGAGCACCACGGCGGCGAGGCCGGCCAGGCCGTGGCCGACTTCGGCGTGACGCTCACCGTGGTGCCCGGTCCCGGCTGCGCCGGTCTCGTGCTGGCCCTCGAGCAGCGGCCGGACCTGCACGCCTTCCACTGGCTCGCCGACGGACGCGTCGAGGTCGTCCACAACGGCGTGGTCGCGGCGGTGGCGGCGGCCCGGGCTCCGGTCCTGCGCCCTGGCGCGGCGATCGAACTCGAGTACGGCCACCTGGACGGCCGCCTGTTCCTGCGCGCCGATGGCCTGACGGTGGATCTGCGGGAACGGCCGCCGGCGGGCGCCGAGGCCGGGCCGGCGGCGAGGGGCGCCCCGCCGTCGGGGCTGTGCTTCTGCGCCATCGGCGGCCCGGCCCGGGTGACCGGGCTGCAGGTGTTCCGCGACCTGCACTGGTTCCAGCCGCGCATGCCGTTCCGCGCCAGCCGGGACGTGGAGGTGCCCGCGGGTCACCTCTACCTCCTCGGCGACAACTCGATGGACAGCCACGACAGCCGCTACTTCGGGCCGGTGCCGAAGCACCTCTACGTGGGCACGCCGGCGGCGGTGCTGGCACCCGCGGCGCGGCGCCGGTGGCTGGGCCGGTGAGCGGCGACGATGGCAGACCCGAGGGCCCCGGCAGCGGCCTCGCCGTGCTGCAGATCGGCGGCTGCCTCTACACGCTGCTCCTGCTCGCGGCGCTGGGCTGGCTCGCCCTGCGGGACGCGCTGGGCCGGGTGCCGGCGCTGGCCATCGGCGAACACGGCGTCCTGGCGGGCGCCGCCGTCGGGCTCGGCGCGGGGCTGGGCTTCGCGTTCCTGCTCTCGCTGGCGAGCCGGCTGCTGCCGGCGGTGCGCGCGGTGGAATCCCGCATGGGCGGCATGCTCGGCGACATGACCGACGGCCAGGTGCTCGGGCTCTCGCTGCTGGGCGCCGTGGCGGAGGAGGCTTTCTTCCGTCTCGCCGTCCTGGACGCTCTCGGCCTGCTGTGGTCGGTTGCCCTCTTCGTCCTGCTGAATACAGGCCCCGGCTTCTGGGCCTGGGCGCCGGTGGCACTCACCATGGGGCTCGGCTTCGGTGGCATGGTCGAAGCGGGCTTCGGCCTGTTCTCGGCCACGCTGGCCCACGCCCTCATCAACTACCTGACCTTGCGAAGGATCCTTCCCACGTGATCGCCGCCCTGCTGATGTTGGTCACCACGGCCCTGCCGCAGGGCCAGCCGCCCGTGCCACCGCCGCCGCAGACACCGCCGGGCGCGACGCAGCCGGCGCAACCGCCGCAGCCGATGCCCATGCCACGCGCGCTGGCGGCCCACCGCGGCGAACGCGCGATCGCCGTGGACGGCTCGCTGCTCGACTGGCCGGGGCTGCCGCCGATCGACCTCAGCGACCAGCGGCAGGTGTCGGGCACCGCCAACAATGCCTGGCGCGGCTTCGCCGACCTCGGCGGTGCGGTGTTCCTGCTCTGGGACCAGGAAGCGCTCTACATCGCCGCCTCGGTGTCCGACGACTGGCACCGTGCGCTCGACGCCGGCACGCTGCAGAGCCACGAGATCCCCGCCGCCGATTCGATCGTGCTGACCTTCGATCCGGACCGCAACACGCGGAGCGTGGGGCCCGATCCCGGCCGCACCGAGGACGCCGAGTTCTGGCTGGCCGACGAGGCCTCCCACGACCTGGTCCGCTGGGATCGTCTGCGCGGGACGGCGCGGACCGCCGAGGGCGGCCGTTGCGTGGTGTCGCACGACCGCGAACAGGGCATCACCAGCTATGAGGCGATGATCCCGTGGAAGGAGATTCTGCCGGTGGGCCGCCGCATCGAGGGCGGACTGGTGTTCGATCTGCAGGTCGTCATCAACGACTTCGACGAGAGCACCGACCCGATGCCGCAGACCCGGGTGGGCTGGACGTTCGGCACCGGCCCGCGCATCGATCCTGGCCGGCTGGCGCCGGTGATGCTGGTCGCCGATCTGGCGGCATTGCACGGCGCGATGCCGGAGTTCCCGCCGCCGCCGAAGCCGGCCGGCGAGGAGGTGCCCGGCGCCGCCTGGTGGGATGCGCTGGCGCAACGGCTGGGCAAGGTGCCGCCGGCGCCGTTCACCGGGCAGGGCGCGCCGGGCGCCGCCGGCGGCCTCGAGCGGCTGGCGGTGCTGGAGGAGATCGAGCGCCAATGCGCGGCCTTCCCGCGGGTCGACTTCCTCGAATGGAACCATCGCCTGCATCGTCGCATGACCCGCGAGATCGCCGGCCTGGCCGAACGCGGCCTGCCCTGTTTCTGGTTCCGCGAGACGGCGCGCGTCTCGCAGCGGTGCGAGGTCAAGGTGCCGGACGACGTCCTGCGCGTCGTGCGTCTGCCGCAGGGCGGCTGGCTGGTCCGCAGCGCGACGCAGAGCTTCGCCGTGGATCCGGCGGGGCCCGACCTGGCGATGTTCCTGTGGGGCGCGCTGGACTTCGCGATCCTCACCCAGCCGCTGGACATGACCCGCCGCAATGACCAGCTCCTGCTGCGCATGCTGGCGGCGCAGCCGCAGCGGCAGTTCCTCACCCACATCGTCTTCCACCTGCCGATGTTCCACATGGCCGACATGCGCATCGTCGAACCCGGCGGCACGCTGGGCCGCGACGGCGGCGTGACGGTGCAGGCGCTGGGTCGCAAGCAACCCGACGGTTCCGTGCCCTATGCGATCGGCTATGTGGTGACCATGCCCGGTGGCCGGCGGGTCCTGGTCGCCGGCGTCAACACCGAGCCGGACGAGATCCCGGCGGGCGGCTTCGACTGCTGCATCCTGTCCGCGCGCAATCCCCGGGCCGCCGAGGTGGCGGCCGCCGCCGGCGCCAGGCTGGTGTTCGTCGACGACGCCTTCCATTGCCAGACCTTCGCCGGCGTGCCGCGGCTGACCCTGGCGGCCGCCCATGCCCTGCAGCAGGCCATGACCGGACAGGCGTCCATCCTGCTCGCTCCCGGCGAGCATTGGGATGTCCGCTGATTGGCCCGCCCTGTTTTTTCCACTTCCGGGCTTGAGACTGGAGCCCCACCTCATAGTCTCCCGGCGTTCGATTATCGGAGGCTTCGGCCTCTTCTTCATTCTGCATCCGAAAGCGAGGCCTGTTTCATGGCAGCCAAGAAGTCGTCCCCGGTCATGGACTTCGTGACCGACTACCTGAAGAGCAACAAGTCCGCCACCTTCGCCGAGATCCGCGACGCCGCGGCCAAGAAGAAGCTGAAGGTCTATCCCATCGTCTACGGCCGCGCCCAGGCGCTGCTCGGCATCGTCAAGTCGGCGCCGCGGGGCACCGGCAAGGCCGCCAAGGCCGCCAAGGCCGCGCAGGCCGCCAAAGCGAAGCCCGGCCGTCCCGCCGGCAAGCCCGGCCGCAAGCCGGGTCGGAAGCCCGGCCGCAAGCCCGGTCGCAGCGCTGCGCCGGCCGCCGACATGAGCTCGCTCGACGGCATCATCGCCGCGGTCAAGCAGAGCCAGCAGGATCGTGAGCGCTACCGCAACGTCCTGGTGAAGATCCAGGATCTGCTGGGCTCCGCCCTCGACTAGCGTTCCGCGGGGCGCAGCAGCGCCGCCAGCTCCGGCTGATGCACCTCCCGCAGCAAGCTGCGGGCGAAGCCGCCGAAGCTCGCCGCCAGGGCCCGCGTGCGTGGCCCTGGCCGCCCGTCGCCGACGGGCCGCCCGTTCAGCACGGTCACCGCGTTGACATCGCGCAGCGTGCTCGACAGGAAGATCTCGTCGGCCCCGGCCAGTTCGTCGGCGGTGAAGTCCCGTTCCGCGCAGCGCTGACCCGTGGCCGTCGCGTGCCGCAGCAGCAGCGCCCGGGTCACGCCCGCCAGGATCCCCGCCGACAGCGGCGGCGTGACCAGCTCGCCGTCCAGCACCGCGAACACGTTGGCGGTGCTGGCCTCGGTGACGTGGCCCGCCGCATTGAGCATCAGGCAGTCGGTGGCGCCGCGCCGCTTCGCCTCGGCCAGCGCCAGGACGTTGTTCAGGTAGTTGCCGCTCTTCACCGCCGGCGGCAGGGCCCGAGCGTCGTTGCGCAGCCGGTCGACGATCGCCAGGTGCACCGGCTGCCACGTCGTCGCCGGCAGGTCGCGGACCAGGATCACCCAGGTCGGCGGTCCCGCCACCTGCCCCAGGTCGATGTTGGGCGCCCGGCCGGTGCCGCGGCTGACCACGATGCGGACGTAGCTCTCGGCGTTGCCCGCCTGCGCCATCGTGTCGCGGATCCGGGTCATGATCGTCCGGTCGTCCAGGTCCAGATCGAGCAGGATCCCCGCCGCCGAGGCCCGCAGGCGGTCGAGGTGCTCGCGCCAGGCGAACGGCTGCCCATCGAGGGTCCGGATCACCTCGTACACCGAGTCGCCGAACAGGAAGCTTCTGTCCAGAACGGAGATGCGCGCGTCGGCCTCGGGACCCACGACGCCGTCCAGGTTGCACAGGTTGGCCATTCCGGCGGGGATGGTAAGCTGCGTCCCTCTGCAACATGTGCGGCTTCATCTCGATCTTCGGGCCCGAGGGCCAGGACGTGCTTCCCGACGTCCTGTCCGGGCTTCTCGCGATCCAGCATCGCGGCCAGGACGCGGCCGGCGTCGTCACCTTCCGCGACAAGTTCCAGGCCAAGAAGGGCCTCGGCCTGGTCCGCGAGGTGTTCCACGAGAAGCACCTCCAGCGCCTGCGCGGCCACCTGGGCGTCGGCCACGTGCGCTACCCGACGGTCGGCCTCGGCGATGACGCCGACGTGCAGCCGTTCTGGCTCGACTTCCCGGTGGGCGTGGCGATGGCCCACAACGGCAACGTCACCAACTTCCACGAGCTGAAGCGCACCTACTTCGCCGACCGCCACGTGCGGCTCGCCTCCAGCTGCGACCTGGAGGCCGTGCTCTACGTGTTCGCCGACCGGCTGATCCACCGGCCCAACACCCAGATCACGCCGGACGACATCCGCACCGCCACCCGCGAAGTGTTCGACCGCGTCAAGGGCGCCTACTCGGTGGTCGGCATCGTCGCCGGCGCCGGCATGTTCGCCTTCCGCGATCCGTTCGGCATCAAGCCCTGCATCCTCGGCAAGCGCGAGACGCCCGAAGGCACCTGGTACGCCGTCGCCTCCGAGTCGGTGGTGCTCGACGTCGCCGGCTACCAGATCGTGCGCGACCTCAGGGCCGGCGAGTCCCTCTGGATCGGCCAGGACCGGAAGCCGGTCTTCATGCAGGTCGGCCAGCAGCCCCACCGCCCCTGCATCTTCGAACACGTCTACTTCGCGCGGCCGGACAGCACGCTGGACGGCACCTCGGTCTACCAGGCGCGCATCTCGCTCGGCAAGCAGCTCGCCGACGAGTGGCGCAAGACCGGCCTGCAGGCCGACGTCGTCATCCCGGTGCCCGAATCGTCGCGCACCGCCGCCCAGGCGATGGCCGAGGACCTCGGCATCCCCTACCGCGAGGGCTTCGTCAAGAACCGCTACGTCGGCCGCACCTTCATCATGCCGAACGACAAGGCCCGCCGGGACTCGGTGCGCCACAAGCTCAACCCGATCCAGGCCGAGTTCCAGGGCAAGCAGGTGCTGATCGTCGACGACTCCATCGTGCGCGGCAACACCAGCCGGCAGATCGTCAAGATCGCGCGGCAGATGGGCGCCACCAAGGTCTACCTGGCCTCCTACTCGCCGCCCCTGCTGTTCCCGTGCCCCTACGGCATCGACATGTCCACCAAGCGCGAGTTCATCGCCCGTGGCCGCACCCACGAGGAGGTGGCCAAGGAACTCGGCGCCGACCACGTGCTCTACCAGGGCATCGACGAGATGGTGGCGGCGGTGCGCAAGGCGGGGGTGGGCAGCACCACCTTCTGCAAGGCCTGCTTCGAGGGCGAGTATCCGACCGGCGACATCACCGAGGCGATGCTGGCGGACATCGAGCAGGACCGGATCGCGGCGAACGTCGAGTAGCTAAAAATCCAGGAAATCCGGAAGTCGACCTTCACGATTTCCTGGTATTCTCCGGTTTGTGCTCGCTCGACCGCATCACCTGGGGGCCCTGCAGGACCTCCTCCGACAGTTCCCTGTCGTGGCCCTCCTGGGAGCACGCCAGGTCGGCAAGACCACTCTCGCCGAGGCCCTGATCGCCGGCACCTCCGGCCCCGCGGTGAGCTTCGACCTCGAGGATCCGACCGATCGCGACCGGCTCGCCGACCCGAAGCTCGCCCTGGAACCGCTGCGGGGTCTGGTGGTGATCGACGAGGTGCAGCACCTGCCCGCGGTGTTCCCGCTGCTGCGCGTGCTGGCCGACCGTCCCAAGCAGCCCGCCCGCTTCCTGCTGCTCGGCAGCGCTACCCCGGATCTGGTGGCCCGCTCCAGCGAGTCACTGGCCGGTCGCATCGCCTTCCACGAACTGCCCCCCTTCGACCTGCAGGAGGTCGGCGCCGCTGTCTGGCGGACCCTCTGGCAGCGCGGCGGCTACCCCAGGTCGTTCCTCGCCGGCAGCGATGCCGACAGTCACCGCTGGCGACAGGCGTTCACCCGCACCTACCTCGAGCGCGATCTCCCCGAACTCGGCATCCGCATCCCGAGCGGCACCATCCGTCGTTTCTGGACGATGCTCGCGCACTACCACGGCGAGACCTGGAACGGCGCCGAACTGGCGCGTGCCTTCGGTGTGTCGCAGCACACCATCCGCCGCTACCTGGACATCCTCTGCGGCACCTTCATGGTGCGTCGCCTGCAGCCATGGTTCGAGAACCTGGGCAAGCGCGAGGTTCGTTCACCGAAGACCTACCTCACCGACAGCGGCCTCCTGCACTTCCTCCTGGGCATCACCGACCCACAGGCCCTGTCGGGCCATCCCAAGGTGGGCGCGTCGTTCGAGGGCTTCGCCATCCAGCAGATCGTCCAGGCCCTCCGCGCCGAGCCCGAGGAGTGCTTCTTCTGGGGCGTCCACACCGGCGCCGAACTGGACCTGCTGGTGGTGCGCGGCACGACCCGCCTTGGCTTCGAGATCAAGCACTCCTCGGCGCCGCGCCCGACCCGGAGCATGCGAACCGCCGTGGACACCCTGGGACTGCAGCGGCTCGACGTCGTCTATGCCGGTGACGAGGTGTTCCCCCTGGAAGATCGGATCCGCGCGGTCGGCATCGCGGCAGTGCCGGGCTCGCTGACGCCGCTGTGAGCCGGCCTACCCGCCCGCCGATCCCTCGCCCCGCCAGCGCAGCTTCGGCACCAGCAGCAGGGCCTCCCGGGCGATCCTGGCGTCCATCTTCGACTGGCCGACCCGCCGGTCGACGAAGTGGATCGGGATCTCGCGCACGGCGAAGCCCGCCCGCCCCATCCGGAACACCATCTCGATCTGGAAGGCGTAGCCCTTGCCGTTCACCCGGCTCAGGTCCAGCTTCGCCAGCGCCGCCGTGTGGTAGCAGCGGAAGCCGCCGGTCATGTCGCGCACGCCCGAGGTGAGCCACGTCCGCGCGTACAGGTTGGCGCCGCGGGACAGCATGCGCCGGCGCAGGTCCCAGCCGACCGTGTTGCCGCCCCGGACGTAGCGGGAGCCCAGCACCAGCGCGGCGTCCTGCGAGGCCGCGCACAACCGCGGCAGGTCCCACGGCGCGTGCGAGAAGTCGGCGTCCATCTCGAAAACGCGCTCGTAGCCCCGCCCGATGGCGTCGGCGAAGCCCGCCAGGTAGGCGGTGCCGAGCCCCTGCTTGCCCTGCCGGTGCAGCACGCGCACCCGCGGATCGGCTTCGGCCATCGCGTCCGCCATCCGGCCGGTGCCGTCCGGCGAACCGTCGTCGACCACCAGCACGTCGGTGTCGAGGAACGCGAGCACGTCCCGCACCAGCGGCCGCAGGTTCTCGCGCTCGTTGTAGGTGGGGATGACCACGAGGCAGCGCCAGGGGAAGGCGTGCGGGCGGCTCGGCAGGGGGCCCCGGCCCTCGGCGACCCCGGCGCGCGCGGCGGCCAGCGCCGCCGCCGGGTCCTGGCCGTCCAGGATCACCAGGCTGCTGCTGTCGGCGCCGGCGCGGATCCGTTCCTCCGCCTCGGCGAAGGTCGGGACGACCGTCAGGTCAGGGCTGGGTCGGGCTGGCACGGAGCGCCGGATTGTGGCACGGGCGGGGGGCTGGCGCACGGACGGCGTCCGGCCCCGTCGGGTCGCCGGGGGGCCTCCGTTCCGCCTCGCCTGCCTCCCCAATCCCAACTCACCGTCGCCGGCCGACCCAGAACCCATCGCCGAGCGGCACCACCGCGAAGTCCCACTCCGAAGTGGCGGCGGCCATCACCGCGTGGAAACGGCGGATGCCGGCCACGCCCGGGTCGTCGCGCTCGGCGCCTTCCTCGAGCAGCCGGCCGAACGCCAGCGCGTTGTCCGCCAGCAACAGCCCGCCGGGCCGCAGCAGCCGCCGGCACTCGCGCAGGTACCCCGCATAGCCGTCCTTGTCCGCATCCAGGAACGCCGCGTCGAACCGGCCCGCCGGCAGCGTCGGCAGCACGTCGGCGCCGGCACCGGTGATCACCTCCACCCGATCCGGCACGTCGGACTTCGCCACCCATTCCCGGGCGAACGCCGCGTGCTTCGGCGACAGCTCGATGGTCGTCACCCGGCCGCCCGGGGGCAGCGCCCGGGCCATGCCGATCGCCGAGTAGCCGCCCAGCGTGCCGACCTCGACCACGGACCGCGCGCCGGCGAGCCCGAGCAGCACCTGGAAGAGCAGCACCTGCTGCCAGGCCACGTGGATCTCCGGCAGGCCCGCGGTCCGGGCGGCCGCCCGCAGGCCGGCGAGGAAGGGGTCCTCCGGCCGGTTGTGGCGTTCGAGGAATGCGAACTCGGCGGGGCCCACCGTCGTGCCGGTCTTGGACATGGCGCCACGTTACCGCTATCCATGCCGCGGTGACCCGCACCTTCGATCCCAAGACCGGCAAGGCCCGGCTGCTGTCCCTGGTCCGCGAGCGCGCCTACCGGGACGGTCTCGACATCACCCTGGCTTCGGGCAAGAAGTCGACCTTCTACATCAACGGCAAGAAGGTCACGCTGCACCCCGAGGGACTGTGGCTCACCGCCATGCTGATGCTGGAGCAGCTGAAGGCCCATCCGCAGATCACCGCGGTGGGTGGCCTGACGATCGGCGCCGATCCGGTGGCCAGCGCCATCGCGGCGCTGTCGTGGACGACGGGGCAGGATCTGGAGGCGTTCCTGGTGCGCAAGGAGCCGAAGGGCCACGGCACCGGGTCGCGCATCGAGGGCGAACTGCACAAGGGCCAGCAGGTGGCGATCGTCGAGGACACGGTGACGACCGGCGGCTCGGCGCGGAAGGCCATCGAGGCGGTGCGCGAGGTGGGTGCGGTGCCGGTGGTGGTGCTGGCCATCGCCGATCGCGAGGACCCGGACGCCGATGGGTTCCGCCGGGAGTTCCAGGTGCGCCCGCTGCTGACCCTCACGGAGATCCGAGGCTGACATGGAAGGCAAGGAAGGCATCGGCAGGGCGCTGGGACGGATCCCGAGCGGCCTGTTCATCGTCACCGCCGGGCGGGGCCAGGAGGCCACCGGCATGCTGGCGTCGTGGGTGCAGCAGGTGGGCTTCGAGCCGCCGGCGCTGTGCGTGGCGGTGAAGAAGGGGCGCCCGTTCGGCGACCTGATCCGCCGCGAGAGGGCGTTCTGCGTGGCGGTGCTGGACGAGAAGGGCAAGAGCGTGATGGCGCACTTCGCGCGCGGCTTCGATCCGGGCGAACCGGCGTTCGAGGGCGTCGCCGTGGCGCAGAGCAGTGCTGGCGTGCAATACCCCACGGCGGCGCAGGCGTGGCTCGGCTGCCGGCTGATCGGCGAGGTGGCGGACTGGAGCGACCACCTGGTGCTGTGCGGCGAGGTCACCGAGGGCGACGGAAGGCAGGATGTGGAGCCGCTGGTGCACGTGCGCAAGAACGGATTCAGCTACTGATGACGGCGGGGCGCGAGCGCGTCGCGGCGATCGTGCCCGCCGCCGGTCGCGGCGAGCGGCTGGGCCAGGACAAGGCCCTGGTGGATCTGGGCGGCCGGGCGGCGATTGCGCGGATCGTCGAACAGTGCCTGGGCGGCGGCGTCGACGAGGTGGTGATCGTGCGGGCGGAGGGAGCCGCGGCGTTGCCGGACCTGGGGGCGCGGGCGCGCACGGTGACGGTGGCGGCCGGCGGACAGATGGCCGACAGCGTGCGGGCGGCACTGGCGGGGCTGGATCCGGCGTTCGGGCGGGTGGTGCTGTTCCCGGTGGACCACGCGCTGGTGCAGGCCGACACGGTGTGGGCATTGCACGCGGCGCTGGGCAGTGATCCCGGAACCGGCATCGCGCTGCCGCTGTTCCGCGGGCGGGTCGGGCATCCGGCGGCGTTCCGGCGGGGGGTGATCGAGAAGTTGCGCGAGCCGGGCGTGGGCACGCTGCGCGACGTCGTGCGTGGCGATCCGGGGCTGGTGACCGCGGTGCCGACCGCCAATCCGTGGGTGCTGTGCGACCTGGACCGGCCCGAGGACCTGCGGGCGGCGCGGGCTTCGTTGTCGGGTCAGCCCTGGCCGGTGGTGGAGCAGATGTGGCGGCATCGCAGCGTCCGCGCCTACCGGCCCGAACCGCTGGCCGAGGGCCAGCTCGAGCGGCTGGTGGACGCGGCGCGGCGGTGCAGCACGTCGAGCATGATCCAGGCATACGCGGTGGTGGCGGTGGCCGACGCGGCGCGCCGGGGCGAGATCGCGATGTTGTGCGGCGACCAGGAGCACATCCGGCAGGCACCGCTGTTCCTGGCCATCTGCGCCGACCTGCACAAGATCGGGATCGCCTGTGCGCGGCACGGCGAAGGGCTGCCGGCGGACAGCCTGGAGCTGTTCCTGCAGACCACGGTGGATGCGGCGTTGCTCGGCCAGAACCTGCAGCTCGCCGCCGAGGCCGAGGGGCTCGGCGCCTGCATGATCGGCGGCGCCCGCAACCGGCCGGTCGAACTGGCGGCGCTGCTGGGCCTGCCGGCGCACTGCTTCGTGCTGTTCGGCATGACCATGGGGCATGCCGCGGAGGAACCGGTGGACCGGGGGCGGATGCCGCTCGCCGGCGTGCTGCACCACGAGCGCTACGACCGGGCCGCCGCCGAGGCGGCGGTGGACGGCGCCGACGCGGCGATGCGGGCCTGGGCGGCGCGGGTCAACGCCGAGCGCGGCGGCTACCAGGGCCGCCCGGTCGACGAGCAGAAGGGCTGAGCCGAACGGATGGCCCGGGCCTGGGGCAGTGACAGCCGCTACCTCAGGAACCGGCGCAGCCTGGGGGCCGAACTGGAGCGGCTGGGGCTCGGCGCCTGGGGCCAGGGTTGAGCGAAGGCGCCGAACCGCCCATGGCAGGGGCCGAATCGCTCAATTCTGCAACGCTCGGCGACCGATCTGGGGATCGTTCCCCCGTCCTTCCAACGCCCCACCTCCGCATGCGAACGCTCCCGTCGGCCCTGGCCCTGGCCTGTCTCACCTGTGGTTGCTCGTCGTTCGGCGTGAAGGGGCAGCTGGGCTACACGGCGATGAGCCTCGGCGGGGACGTGGCCCTGTCGCCCAGCGGGTCCGGCACGATCCGGCAGGACATCGAGAGCGGCCTCGGGCTCGGCGACCCGCAGGGCTCGGTCTACGGCCGGCTCGAACTCGACTGCGGCGTGCCGGTGCTGACGGTCTCGGGCTTCACCTTCCAGGAGGAAGGGCAGGGCCAGCTCGGCCCCCAGTTCGGCCAGATCCCGGCCGGCACGACGGTGCAGAGCGAGGTGGACTTCACCAACTTCAAGGCGGCGCTGGCCTTCGACATCGACCTGGGGGTGGTGAAGGTGGCGCCGGGGGTCGCGGTCGACGTGTTCGACATGGACATCCAGGTGCGCGACTCGCTGGGCCTGTCCAACGAGGACATCGACGTGCTGGCGCCGGTGCCGATGGCCTTCCTGCGGGCCACGGTGGACCTGGGCGCGGTGGCCCTGGTCGGCGAGGGCGGCTACATGAGTCTCGACGTCGACGACGTCGACGGCACGTTCTGGGATGCCGAGGGCTGGATCGAGGTCCGGCCCACTGGCGGCTTGTTCCTGTTCGGCGGTTACCGTCACATCTCGATCGCCGGCACCGGCATCGTCGACAATCAGGACTTCGACGCCGACCTGACCATCGCCGGGTGGCAGGTGGGCGGTGGCTTCCGGTTCTAGAGGTCATCCATGATCCGCACTCCGCTCCTCGCTCTCGTCGTCTGCAGCCTCGCCGGCTGCGCGCCGCAGGTGTTCCGCGCCGATGCCGGCGCGATGTTCGTGCGTCCGCGCGGCGACGTGGCCCTGCAGAACTCCGCCGGCAACCTCGTGCTGGGCAACAACCAGAACGACATCGACAGCGGGATGCAGCTCGGCGAGACCGAAGGCACGCCGTTCGTCCGGCTGCAGGGCGACTGGGAGGGCCATCGCGTCCGCGCCCACGGCTTCGGCCTCGACCAGGACGGCAACGGCGCCCTGCAGGGCGACTTCGGCAACATCCCGGTGGGCACGCCGGTGTCGACGTCCCTGGAGTACGTGTCGATCGCGCTGAACTGGAGCTACGACCTGATCCCGGACACGACCTTCCGGCTGGCGCCGGGCCTGCAGGCCGGCTTCTACAGCATGAACGTCGCGGCGCGGTCGATCGCGCCGGCCGCCACCGAGAAGGTGTCGACGGCGGTGATCGTGCCGCAGGCCTACGTGGAGGGCGAGGTCGACCTCGGGCTGCTGGCCTTCACCGGCAGCTTCGCGGTGATGTCGGCGGACCTGCGCGACGCCAACGGCCGCTACCTGGATGCCGAGGCGGCGGTGGCGCTGCGGCCCGACCGCGACTTCGAGATCCTGGCGGGCTGGCGCTACATCGTCCAGGACGCCCACGGCGTCGCCACGTCCCGCGACTTCGACGCCGACGTCTACCTGAACGGCTGGTTCATCGGCGGCGGCGTCCGCTTCTAGGGCGCCGGCAGCAGCCGCTGGCCGAGCGCCGCGCGGCAGTGCTCGCCGCGCAGGAACTGCAGCAGGCGCGCGGTGGCCTCGTTGCCCGGCCCCGCCACCACCAGGATCAGACGCTGGCCGTAGGGGTAGGTGCTGGCGGCGAAGGCCTCGGCCGTCGGCAGGACGGTGTCGATGGCCAGCAGGCGGATCTCCGGCGCGCGCCGGGCGGCGGCGAGGCGCACGACGCCGACGGCGCCGGGCGTGCGCAGCAGCTGGTCGAACACCTGCTCGTCGAGCTCGGTCCGCACCACGCCGCGATCGGGGAACGGATCGCCGGGGATCAGCGCCCGGGCGGCACGTTCGGCCACCGCGCCGGTGGGCAGCACCAGGGCGACACCGCCGGCATCGCTGCCGAAGCACGACCAGTGGCCGGTCTGGCCGGTGAGGAGCTGGCGCACCTGCAGCTGGCTGAGGTTGTGCACGGTCCGCTGCGGGCCGGTGGCCAGCGCGAACACCTCGTGGCCGAGTTCGTGCTGGCGCAGGCCGGCGCGGACGTCGCGGGCCGACAGGTCGCCCAGCACGATGGCGGCATCGGCGCGGCCGACCTGCACCAGGTCGATGGCGTCGCGACCGCTGGCGGTGGCCCGCGTCAGGTCGAAGGCCGACTGTTCGCGCTCGAAGGCGTCCTCGAGGTCGGCGGGCAGGAACTCGGCGACGCCCAGGCCGAGCGTCACCGCCAGCAGGCGCCGGGGCGCCTCCTCGCTGCGCACGGCCACCTCACCGGCCGGCGCGGCGTGGGCCGGAACCGCCGCCGCGACCAGGTCGCCCTGCAGGAACGGCACCGGCGCCGTGCCGGCCGGCGGGGCCTGCCGCAGCAGCTGCTGCAGGCTCAGCTCCGGATCACCCGGCGGCTCGGCGCAGGCCGCCAGCGACAGACCCAGCAGGGTGATCGCGCTCCAGCGCGCCGCAGACGACCGCGTCCGCGGTCCAACAGGTGCCCCGTTCTCCAACACTTCCGCCCTCCCGATGCGGCGTCATCGGACAGGGCATGCGCCGGCGTCGGAAAACGCGACAGGCGGACCGCGGGCGCGGTCGATGGCAACGGCGCCTGGCCAGCGGGACTTTCCCGCGACGCCAGCTCAGGCGGGCGGCCGCGGGCTCACCAGTGGAGCTGGTAGACGGCGCCGCGGCCGAGCCCGACGAAGCCGTTGTTGGCCGCCGCCAGGTTGCCGGTGGCGGAGACGACCGACATGGGCAGCGGCGTCCCGCCGACCTGGCTGCCGAGGGTCAGCGCGATGCCATCGGACGTGGTCAGCGGGAAGGTCGGGTTGACGCGGTCGTCCAGCGCGATCCACTGCGCCAGCAGCGTCATGTTCTGGTAGGAGGCCTGCGCCGGGATCGGCAGCGTGTACTCGGCGAAGCCGCCCGCCGAGGTCGGCCGCATCACGGTGGTGATGAAGTCGACGTAGGCGAAGCAGCCGGGCATGCCATAGCCGGTGAGGTCGAGCGGCAGCGGATTGCCGCCCCAGCTCGTCGAACCGAAGCCGAGCCCGGTCAGCGCGAACGACGACGCCGGCCCGCCGAACAGGTAGATGCGCAGGGTGTCGCCGGGATTGGGCGCGAAGCCGCCGGCGCGGTTCTCGCCGGTCGGGCAGCCGACGGTGGTCGGACCGATCAGACCGACGGTGCCGGTGTTGGCGGCCACCGGGTTCAGCCCGTCGACGAAGTAGGTGAAGGTGTTGCCGTTCGACTCGTAGGCTTGGTGGTCGACGCCGAGGTTGCCGCCGCCGTAGAGGAACGGCACGTCGAACACGAACTGGATGTTGAACGGCGCCGGGCCCATGGCCGGCATCGTCTCGCTCGGGAACGAGGTGACCTTCGGCAGGTAGACCAGCGTCCAGCCGGCCGCCGCGGCGGTGGGGAACAGGTAGGACGGGTTCTGCGCCGACTGGTCCGTGTTGCCGAGCCGGACCTGCCACACCGGGTTGGGGCTGGTGCGGCCGGTGCGACTCATCGGCGACTCGGTGTAGCCGTTGGTGTCGCGCCGGTAGGCGATCCGGTGGATCGAGGCGTTGGCCGGCACCGCGGTCAGCAGCGAGCGGTCGGTGTACTGGACGAAGCGGATCCGGTTGTAGGCGAACGGCTCCTGCTCGAGCCCCGGCGCCTCGACGCTGGCGAACTGCGGCGGGATCACCGCCGAGTTCTGGGCGCGTGCGGCGTCGGCGGCCACCACGCCCAGCATCGCAACGGTCAGCAGGGAAGCGACGGAATGGGCGGCGTCGGTGTGTGGCATGGGATCGCGCGAGGCTAGCGGGCCACGGCCGCACCGGAAGGTGCTCCAGGCACCACGCGTGTAACAGGTGCCGCTGGCGGCGGCGCTAGCCGCCGCCAGCGCCGCATCCAATGACATAAGCGTCTGCAATAAAACAGCTTATGCGATACAGGTCGACGCGCGGGCCAATCGGACAAATTGTCCTGATTGACCCTGTGCCAATCCTGGCTACACCTGTCCGCCCTCGCATGCTTCCCTTCCCCGACCTCGACCGCGCCTCTGCCCTGCCCCTCGCGGCGCAGATCGCGGCCTTCTATCGGGAGGCCATCGAGGCGGGACGGATCCGCCCCGGCGAGCGGCTGCCGCCGATCCGCGCCGTGGCCGAGGCGAGCGGCGTCACCCGTGCGACGGTGCAGGAGGCGTATCGCCGGCTGGGCGATGGCGGCCTCGTGAGCGGCGAGGTCGGCCGCGGCACGGTGGTGCAGGCCACGGCGGCGGCGCCCGCGACCACGGCCGACGGGCGACCCGGCGCGCTGAGCCCGTTCGCCGACGCGGCCCTGCGTCACGCCCAGGACGCGCCGCAGGCGCCGCCCCTGCCGCCGGGCCGCACGCTGGTCGCCAACTTCGCCGACCTGCCGCCGGACGGCGCACGCTTCCCGGTGACCGACCTGCGCGCGGCGCTCGACCACGTGCTGCGCACCCGCGGCGCCGAACTGCTCGGCTACCACCATCCGGCGGGGTTGCCCGAACTGCGCGCGCTGCTCGCCGACCGCGAGGGCGACGGCGGGCCGCCGGAGTCGGTGCTGGTGACCAGCGGCGCGCAGCAGGGCATCGACCTCGTGCTGCGCACCCTGTGCGCGCCCGGCGACGCCGTCGCGGTGCCGGTGCCGACCTACCAGCAGCTGTTCGGCCTGCTGAAGGCGCACGGCCTGCGCTGCGTGCCGGTGCCCGCCGGCGCCGACGGCCTCGACATCGCTGCGCTCACCGCGGTGATCGCGCGCCCCGACGTGCGGCTCGTGTACCTGATGCCGACGTTCCACAACCCGACCGGGCGCACCCTCGATCTCGCCCAGCGGCGGGCGTTGATGGCGGCGGTGGCGGCGACCGGCGTGGTCGTGCTGGAGGACGAGTTCGAGCACGCGCTGCGTTTCCGCTGCGAGCACCTGCCGACGCTGCAGAGCCTCGATCCGCGCGGCCGCACGGTGACGGTGCACACGTTCTCCAAGGGCCTGTTCCCGGGCCTGCGGGTCGGCTGGGTGCGGGCCGGCGCCCAGCTCCTCGAGCCGATGGCGGCGGTGAAGCGCTTCATGGACCTGGAGACCAGCCCGCTGCTGCAGGCGGCGCTGGTCGAGTTCATCGGCCGCGGTCACCTCGACCGCTGCCTCGCCGAACTGCGCGCCGACCTCGGCGCGCGCCACGCCGCCGCCAGCGCGGCGATGCGCGAGCACCTGCCGGCGGAATGCCGCTGGGCCGAGCCCGATGGCGGCCTGCTGCGCTGGGTCGAGCTGCCGCAGCCCGGCCAGGGCGACCAGGTCGCCGAGCTGGCCGCCGCCCGCGGCGTGCGCACGGTGCCCGGCCGCGTGTTCGATCCCCTCGGCCGCCCCTGTCGCGGCCTGCGCCTGTCCCTGTCGCGCGCCGACGCCGTCGCCATCGGGCGCGGCGTCGCCGTGCTCGGCGGATGCGCGGCCGAGGTGCTGCGCCCCGCCACGTCCCCTTCCCGACTGTTCCTGTGAGGCATCCCATGGCCACCGTCCACGACCATCCCGTCGCCGTTCCCGGTTTCACCGCCGAGGAACTCGTCACCAAGATCGGCTTCTGCAACCAGCTCAAGGGCGGCGTCATCATGGACGTCGTGACGCCGGACCAGGCGCGCATCGCCGAGGACGCCGGCGCCTGCGCGGTGATGGCGCTGGAGCGCGTGCCGTCCGACATCCGCAAGTTCGGCGGCGTCGCCCGCGCCAGCGACCCGGAGATGATCATCGGCATCCAGAAGGCGGTGAGCATCCCGGTGATGGCCAAGGTCCGCATCGGCCACTTCGTCGAGGCGCAGGTGCTCGAGGCCCTGGAGGTCGACTGCGTCGACGAGAGCGAGGTGCTGACGCCCGCCGACGAGCAGTTCCACGTCGACAAGCGCCGCTTCAGGACGCCGTTCGTGTGCGGCTGCCGCGACCTCGGCGAGGCCCTGCGCCGGATCCACGAGGGCGCGGCGATGATCCGCACCAAGGGCGAGGCCGGCACCGGCAACGTCGTCGAGGCGGTGCGGCACATGCGGGCGCTGATGGGCGGCATCCGCGAGCTGCGCGGGCTCGACCCGAAGGCGCTCGAACGCAAGGCCACCGAGCTGCGCGTGCCGGTCGAACTGGTGGCCTGGGTGCAGGAGCACCAGCGGCTGCCGGTGCCGAACTTCTCGGCGGGCGGCATCGCCACGCCGGCGGACGCGGCCCTGATGATGCAGCTCGGCGCCGAGGCGGTGTTCGTCGGCTCGGGCATCTTCAAGTCCGAGAACCCGGCGGTGCGCGCCCGCGCCATCGTCCGCGCCGTGGCGCACTTCGACGAGCCGAAGGTGCTCGCCGAGGTGTCGATGGGGCTCGGCGACGCGATGCCGGGCCTCGAGGTCGCCTCGATGGAACCGCACGAGCGGCTGGCCAGCCGCGGCATCTGACGTGATCGGCATCCTGGCACTGCAGGGCGACTTCGCCGAGCACCGGGCGGCGTTGCGGCCGTTCGGGCTCTTGTGCCGCAACGTGCGCGCGGCCGCCGACCTGGCCGGGCTGCGCGGCCTGGTGCTGCCCGGCGGCGAGAGCACGACGATGCTGAAGCTGCTGCGCGAGGAGGGCCTGTTCGCGCCGCTCGGCGAGGCGCTGGGATCGGGCATCCCGGTGCTGGCCACCTGCGCCGGGCTGATCCTGCTGGCCAGCGACGTGCGCAACCCGGCGCAGCAGAGCTACGGCCTGCTGCCGGTCACCGTGCTGCGCAACGGCTACGGCCGGCAGTACCACTCGGGCACGTTCCCGCTGCACGGGCCCGGCGTGCCGCCCGGCACCGACGGCATCTTCATCCGCGCGCCGCGCATTGTCGCCACCGGCCCGGACTGCGAGGTGCTGGCCCGGCGCGGCGACGATCCGGTGCTGGTGCGGCAGGGCGCGATCCTCGGCGCCTGCTTCCACCCCGAACTGCAGCCGGGTCATCCGGTCACCGCCGCCTTCGCGGCCATGGTCCAACGCGAAACTCCCGTCATCCCCCAGCCTTCCCTCACGCCATGAACAAGCTCCGCGTCGTCGCCTTCGGTCTCGGTCCCATCGGTCTCGCCGCCGCCCGGCTGGCCCTGCAGAAGACCACCCTGGAGGTGGTCGGCGCGGTCGACGTCGATCCGAACAAGGTCGGCAAGGACCTCGGCGACCTGCTCGAGTTCGGCCGCAAGACCGGCATCGTCGTCGAGCCGGACGCCAAGGCGGCGCTGCAGCGGCTGAAGCCGCACGCGATCCTGCACTGCACCAGCTCGTTCATGCCGGTGGTGAAGGACCAGCTCCTGCTGGCGGCGGCCTGCGGCGTGAACGTGGTGTCGAGCACCGAGGAGCTGCTGGTGCCGGGCTTCCAGCACAAGGCGCTGGCGGCGGAGCTGCACGCGGCGGCCGAGAAGGGCGGCGTGACCATCCTCGGCACCGGCGTCAACCCGGGCTTCGCGATGGACTACATCGCCGCGGTGGCCTCGGCGGTGACCTTCGACGTCAAGGGCGTGAAGTGCGTGCGCGAGGTCGATGCCGGCACGCGGCGCCTGCCGCTGCAGAAGAAGGTCGGCGCCGGGCTCACGGCGGCGCAGTTCGAGGCGCAGCTGGCCACCGGCCGGTTCGGCCACATCGGCATGCGCGAGTCGGTGGCGCTGCTCGGCGAGGCGCTCGGCTTCCCGATCGACCAGATCGAGCAGACCGTCGAGCCGGTGATCGCCACCGAGGATCGCAAGACGCCGTTCCTGACGGTGCAGAAGGGCCAGGTGGCCGGCATCCGCAACCACGGCTACGGCAAGGTGAAGGGCGGGACCGTGCTGCACCTGGATCTGGCGATGTACGTGGGCGCGCCCGATCCGCGCGACGAGATCGTGCTCGACAGCACCCCGCCCGTGCACCTGAAGTTCCACGGCGGCATCGCCGGCGACCAGGCCACCGCGGCCATCCTGGTCAACAGCCTGCACTCGGCGGTGTCGGCCCAGCCCGGCCTGCGGACCGTGCTCGACGTGGCGCCGCCGCGGCTGTGCCGGTAGCGGGGCCGGGGCTCGCCTTACCCTTCGATCCCGTCGCGCCGCAGTTCCTCTGCCGTCGCCACGTCGGCCACGGTGCCCTCCGGGTGCCGGTAGGCCGCCGCCGTGCCGTCCGGCTCCAGCGCCTCGCGCACCTTCAGCACCGTCACCATGCCGCCCATGGTCAGGTAGCCGAACGGTCCGGGCGCGCCCTGCATCGGGATGCTGTTGCCGGGGATCGTGGTGTCCACGCCCGGCGGGTCGTCGTTGCCCAGTTCCAGGAAGCCCGGCACGTGCGCCGCCAGCTTCTCGTCGAACATCGCCGGTTCCACGCCGATCAGGTTGGGAATGCCGTGGCCCATCTGGGTCATCACGTGGTGGGTCATGTGGCAGTGCATGGCCCAGTCGCCCGGCGCGTCGGCCACGAACTCCACGCAGCGCACGCCGCCGGTTGGGACCAGCACCGTGGTCTCGGGCCAGCGCGCCGATTCGGGCACCGTGCCGCCGTCGGTCTCGGTGACCTGGAATGCAAAGCCGTGCAAGTGGATCGGGTGATGGTCCATGGCGCTCAGGTTGCCGATCCGGATCCGCACCCGCTCGCCCAGGCGGGCCACCATGGGGGTGGTGGCCGGGAATGCCTTGGCGTTGAAGGTGAGCACGTTGAAGTCGGTCATTTCGTTCGGGTCGGGGCGTCGCGCGCCGGGACGGATCGCCCATTCGCTGAGCATGTAGACGTAGTCCCGATCCGGCGGCGGCGTGGCGGGGTTGCGCGGGTGCACCACGATCATGCCGAGCATGCCCATGGCCATCTGGGTCATCTCGTCGTGGTGGCTGTGGTACATGAACGTGCCGTGCTGGCGCAGGGTGAACTCGTAGCGGAAGGTCTCACCCGGCTCGATCGAGCGCTGGGTCAGGCCGCCGACGCCATCCATGCCCGCGGGCACGAACAGGCCGTGCCAGTGCACGGTGGTGGACGTATCGAGCTTGTTGGTGACGTAGATCCGCACCCGATCGCCCTCCACGGCCTCGATGGTCGGCCCGTGGACGCGACCGTTGTAGCCCCAGCACTCGGCGTCGAGGCCCGGCGCGAACTGATGCCGCACCGGCTCGGCCACCAGGTGGAACACCTTCACGTTGTCGACGATGCGGAACGGCAGCGTGATGCCGTCGGGCGTGACCACCGGCTGGTAGTGGACCCCGGGGAGGCCCGGGGGCTGGGGCGCATGTTCCGCCGGCAAGGTGCGGTTGGTGTGGGAGCGGGGCGCTGTGACCAGGCCACCGGCCAGGCCGGTGGCCGCCGACGCCAGGAGGAAGCCGCGGCGGGTGGGGATGGCTGGTTGCATGTCAGTGGCCTTGGCCGGGGGTGCGGGTTTCGGCAGCCTGGCCGGCGGCGTCGTTCCGGGCTGTGGCCGCGGCCCGGTCCAGGGAGCCGGCCAGCAGTTCTTCCAGGGACAAGCGCGCCAGCCAGGCGTCGCGCAGGGCGGTCACATGCTCACGCACGGCTTCCAGCTCCTGCTGGCGCGCCAGCAGCACCGCGAAGGCGCCGGTCTGCATGGCGTTGTAGTTCTGCAGGGTCTCGCGCAGGAGGCGCGAGCGAAGGGGCAGGTTCACCTGGCCAAGGAACGCGGTCCGCTCGGCCTCGGCCACGGCCCGGTCGCGCAGCAGACGCGCGGCGCTGCGCACCTCCACCGCCAGGGCGGTGTGATCGTGCAAGGCGCCGTGCAGGCGGGCGTCGGCGGCGGCGCGGACGGCGCCGCCCCGGTCCCACAGGGGCAGGCTGACGCTGGCGGCGGGCCCGACGCCCCAGGAACTGCTGTCGGGCTCCCTGGTGGCCACCGCGCCCAGTTCCGCGGGGCCGAGCCATGCCTCCCACGAGCGCAGGCCCGCTTCCTGCGCCATGGCATCGATCCGGGCGCGCTGTTCGGCGAGATCCAGGCTCCTGGCGATGGCAACGGACTCCAGGTCGCCGGTCGGAAGGTCCTGCAGGGGATCGGCGTGCAGTTCGCCAGCCACGGTCCACATCGTGGCGCCCCCCCACAGACCCAGCAGCTGGTTGAGGGGTTCGCGTGCCTCGCGTGCGGCCTGCGTGGCGCCATGCAGCTCGAGCCTGGCCCGCGCCAGCGCCACTTCCTCGGCGGTGAGCTGTGGATCGGTGACGTTGCCGGCGGCGTGCAGGCGCTGCATCAGTTCGGCCGAGGCCTGGGCGGCCGCCACGATCTCGCGCTGGCGCGCCACCAGGGTGGCGGCGGCGCGCAGCCGCACGAAGTGGGC
Organism: uncultured candidatus Brocadiaceae bacterium; assembly: GCA_964565715.1. Classification (GTDB taxonomy): domain Bacteria; phylum Planctomycetota; class UBA1135; order UBA1135; family UBA2386; genus CAZMGG01. The sequence goes on from CAZMGG010000028.1 coordinate 42,614, forward strand.
GCGCACCTGGAACGCCAGATGCACCAGTTCACGGGTCACCCGGGCAGCCACCGCCTCACGTTCGGCGGCGGCGGCGGCACGACGAGCCGGCAGCAGGAACAGGTCCAGGAACGACTGGCTGAGGCCCAATTCGATCTCGGTGCCGCCCCGGAAGAGCCGGGTCTCGACGGCGAACACCGGATTGTGCAGCAGCCCGGCCTGCACCAGTTCGGCCCGCGCCACGCCGAGCTCGGCCAGGGCCGCCTGCACGCGACGGTTGTTGAGCACGGCGATGCGCAGGGCACTGGCCTCGGTCAGATCGCCGCGCAGCAGTTCGCGCACTTCCGGGGCGATGCCACCCTCCCGGGCATCGGCGGTCGGCGCCGGCAGGTGGATGCCGGTCCGGTCGTGCAACGTGGCGGCCACCGCCGCCCGGTCGGCCTCGGTCTGTTCCGCGAGGCCCGTGCAGGCGGACAAGAACAGGAGGGGCGCGGCAAGGTGGGCTCGGCTCACTTGCGGCCTCCGTGGGGGCCGTTGGCGGCGGCGCCGGGCGCGCTGGGCCCGCGCGGCAGCTGCCGGGGCACCTCCTGCAGCGGCAGGAGTCCGGCGGGTGCGGGCACCGGCGCCGACTCGGCCTGCGGCGAGGCCGGGTGGTCGGCAGACGGGTCGGGCATGGGCGGCGCGGCGCTGCAGGCGGCGAGAACGACCAGGGACAGCAACCGCCAAGGCAGGCGTGACCGGCGGGCGCGCACGGTCATCGGCCGCTGTCTCCATCCTTGCGGCCGCCGGCCTCTTTCTCCCTGCGGGCCAGGTCCATGGCCTTCTGCAGCGTCTTGGCGGGCGCCAGTTCCACGGCCGCCACGTGCTCCGGGCCGCTGAGCCGCACCAGGTGGTTGCCGATCAGCACGAAGGCGTTCGGCTGCACCGGTGCGCCGCTCACGGGGCACGTCCGGTTGCCGACCTCGACCAGGTCGCGCTGCTTGAGCCTGGTCAGCACGACCTGGGCGTCGGCGATGGCGGCACCCTTGTGTTCGGGCCCGGCCACCCGGAATTCCACGCCCTGCAGCGCCATGGTCACCGCGCCCTCGCCGATCGGCTTCTGCGAGACCGGGCAGACCGTGTTGGCGATCTTCTCGGTGGTGGGATAGGCGGTCTGGTAGGCGATCTCGGGGGCGCGCAGGATCTTCTTGTCGCAGCCCTTGCAGCAGATGTAGATCCGCCCGACGTCGATGTCGATGAACAGGGTCTTGCTGATCTTCTTGCCCATGATCGGGCAGGTGGAGTTGGGGTAGATCGGCACGCTGACCAGGAGGGAGGGGTCCTGGACCGGCGCCGGCGCGGGAGCTGGCGGGACTGGCTCCTGGGCCGACAGGGGAAGCAGCAGGAGCAGGGGCAGCAGGCAGGCAGCGGGATGGGGCATGGGTCTCGCTCGAGTGGGAAAGCGGCTGTGTTGACGCCGCGCAGGCGGCAGGAATACACGGACAGGCCGGCCGCGATGCGGCCGTGGTCGTTCCCGGCTGGCCCAGGCGGGGGCCGGGGCGTGTTCCCGCTAGATCAGGAGCGGAAGGCTGCGGTGTTCGCCTGGAGGCGGCGGTGCCCTGGCCCCGGCGAGCGGTGCCGCCCGGCAAGCGGGGGCAGGGAGCAGTTCGAGGGTGGCGGTCGCAGAGGGCTGCGGCGGAAGTGCTGGCGGCGCCCCAGGGCCGGGCAGGTCCTGCTGGGGCAGCTCTGGAGTGATGACGTGCACGCAGCCGCAGACCACGTCGGGCCGCAGCGTCGGCCGGTCTCTGCTGGAACGGCAGCATGCCGGCGCAGCCTTCGTGGTCGCCAACGCCGCAGCCCTGCAATGGCCCGGGCCGGCGAGCAGGCCCATGGGGCCTCGGCACAGGCACAACCGCAGGTGCTGTCCGCCTGGCACCATCAGGGCCGGCAGCAGGATCAGCAGCAGCAGTGTGCGGAACGTAGCCATGGGCTTTGGGACGGACGACGACGAGGCGGGATGATACCGGCCCGCCATGCAGGGCGCACGGCGCGCAGCTCGCCGGCCGGGGATGTGATGGCGAGGCACTCCCGCAGGAAATGCGCGACGATGGCGGCTTGGGAACCGCGGCCTGGTTGCGTATCCTCCGAGCCCGGAGTTCCGGGCGCGAGGCTGCCATGAACCGACCCTCCCACTACCTCTTGCTGTGCGTGCTCCTGTTCGGGGGCTACCTGGCCGTGTCCGGCGGAACCGGCGCCGGCGAGAAACCGGCCGCACGCGGGATCCAGGTGCAGCGGGTGACCGCCAAGGACCCGCGGCCGCAGCCGCAGGCGCCGTTGGCGGTGGTGGAGGGCTTCGTGCTGGACGCGATGGGCTTCCGCATGGTCGGCGCCGAGGTGGCGGTGGCGCGCGGCGGCCAGACCGGCGACGAGGCCGGCGAACGGATGCGCACCGACGCCGATGGCGGCTTCCGCTTCGAATTGCCGGGCCGCGGGCCGGTGGCGTGCAGCGTCCAGGCCAGCGGCTTCCGGCCGCTCCGCCAGACCGTGCGGCCCGCCGCCGGCGATCCGGTGGTGATGGCGCTGGAGCCGCAGGCGCCGTGGGACGCACCGGCGACCGGGCCGGAGCCCACGCCGGCTCCCGCGCCGGGCGCCGAGTTCGCCGGTGAGGGCTTCGTGCGCGACGCCAACGGCAAGGCGGTGGCCGGCGGGCTCGTGGTGGTGCGCGAGACCGGCGCCTGCGCCCGCACCGACGACATCGGCCGCTTCCGCATCGAACTGCCGCAGGAAGGGCCCGCGACGCTGCTGCTGCATCATGACGGCAAGGGCCCGAGCGGGCTGTGCGCGCTGGCCGAGCCCATGGACTTCGACCGGCGCCGCGGGCTCGTGCCGCTGCCGGACCTGGTGGCGCAGCCCGGTGCTGCGATCCGCGGCACCCTGCGCGATCCCCAGGGCCAGCCGGTGACCGGCGTGCCGCTGCTGCTGACCGGTCATGGCCTGCGGCGGCTGGTGTTGTCGGGGCCCGACGGCGCGTTCGGCATCGCCGGGCTGCTCGGCGGCCGCTACCAGCTCCTGGCGCTGGCCTTCCGCGGCGCGGTGGCGGCGACCGCCGAGGTGCGGGTCGACGCGCCGCTGGTGACCTGCGAGCTGCGCCTCGAGGCCACCCAGAACCGCCGGCTGCAGGTCCTGGACGAGGCCGGTGCGCCGATGGGCGGCGCCTACGTCGCCGCGTCCTTCGGCGGTCAGCGTCGGGCGGTGGCCCAGGCGGATCCGCAGGGCTGGCTCGATCTGCCGGCCGTGGCCTCGCCGGCACTGCCCACCGAGCTGGAGGTCCGCACCGCCGATCTGCGCGAACTGTCGCTCCGGCGGCAGTCGGATCACGCGCTGGTGGTGGCCGCACCCTAGGATCTGCGGCCGCCCGTCGCCCCGCCCCAGGAGAACGTCCATGTCCCGCGCTTCCGTCTGCCCGGCCGCGCTCGCGCTGGCCGTCGTGACCGCGTGCCTTTGCGCCGGCGTTCCGGCACAGGAGATCAAGAAGGGCCCCTGGCAGCCGCGGCACTGCCCCGAGGGCTGGGTGCTCCACGAGACGCGCAACTACCAGGTGCAATCGCAGGCCGGCCTGGAGAAGGGCAAGCGCCTCGGCGAGCACATGGAGGCGATGCTGAAGACCTACAAGGCGATGTTCAAGCCGGACAAGTCGGTCTTCAAGCAGTACACGATCAAGCTGTTCAAGGACCGGGCGTCGTTCATCGCCTATGGCGCCTCGCCGGGGGCCGGCGCCTACTACTCCGCCACCGATCGCGAGATGGTGTGCTATGACACCGGCAAGTGGATGGACGAGCAGGAGGCCGAAGGCCCCGTCACCGGCGAGGGCGGCCGCCGTCCCGACTATCGCGAGCTGTATGCGATGGACATCCTCGGCGCCGCCGCGCACGAGGGCTGGCACCAGTACTTCCACTGGTACGTGACCTCGTGGGTGCAGCTGCCGAGCTGGATCAACGAGGGGATGGGCGACTACTTCTACACGGCGGTGCCGAAGCAGGAGAAGGGCCGCAAGATCCCCGCCGAACTCGGGCGGCTCAACCTGATGCGGCTGCTGGTGGTGCAGAGTGCGGCGAAGCAGGACCGGCTGGTGCCGCTGGCCGATCTGCTTCGCTACACGCAACGCGAGTACTACGCCAATGCCAGCGTCTGCTATGCGCAGGGCTGGGCGCTGTGCCACTTCCTGTTGCACGGCGGCAACAAGGACCATGCCCAGGTGATCCCGACGTTCGTGCGGCTGGTGCAGAACGACACCAACATGGAGACCGTCACCAATCGCGCCTTCAAGGGCATCGATCTCGCGCAGCTCGAGAAGGAGTTCGTCGAGTGGGTGAAGGCGCAGCAGCTGCCGGGCCGGGAGCGCTGACTTGCAGGGCGTCTTCATCGCGCTCATCGCAGTGGTCGTCGTCACGGCGATCGTCGTCGGCCATCTGCAGGCGAAGAAGCGGCGCGAGGAGCTGGCGGCGCTGGCCGACCGGCTCGGCTGGCGGTTCGATCCCGAGGACGACGCCGATCACGACGACCGCTTCGCCCAGTTCGAGGTGTTCCGGCGCGGGCATTCGCGGCGGGCGTTCAACACCCTGCGCGGCGACATCGACGTGTCGGGCCGGCGGCTGCGGGCCCAGGCCGGCGACTTCCGCTACCAGGTGACCCGCAGCAACGGCAAGTCCAGCAGCACCACGACCTACCGGTTCAGCTACCTGATCGTGCACCTGCCGTGGCGGACGCCGGCGCTGCTGGTGCGGCCCGAGGGCGTGTTCGACAAGGTGGCCGGCGCGTTCGGCTTCGACGACATCGACTTCGAGTCCGCCGAGTTCAGCCGGCGTTTCTTCGTGAAGTCGGACGACAAACGGTTCGCCTATGACGTGCTGCACCCGCGGATGATGGAGTTCCTGCTGGCGGAACGGCCGGCGATGATCGACGTCGAGGCCGGCAAGTGCTGCTTCACCGACGGCAGCCGGCGCTGGCGGCCCGAGCAGTTCGAGGGGCAGATCGATTTCCTGGACCGCTTCCTCGAGCAATGGCCGCGGCACGTCGTGCAGGACCTGGAGGGCCGCAATGGGACCTGAAGTGATCGTGCCGCTGGCCCTGGTGGCGGTGGCCCTGCTCTGGCTGATCGTGACCTACAACCGCTTCGTGCGGCTCAAGCTGCACGTGCGCGAGAGCTGGGCCGACATCGATGTCGAGCTGAAGCGCCGCTATGAGCTGATCCCGAACCTGGTGGCGACGGTGAAGGGCTATGCCGCCCACGAGAAGGACGTGCTGGAGCGGGTGATCGCGCTGCGCAACCAGGCCGCCGGCAATCATGGCCGCGCCGACAGCCAGGCCCGCGACGAGAACGCGCTGCTGCTGGGCATGAAGCAGCTGTTCGCGGTGGCCGAGGCGTATCCGCAGCTCGAGTCCGACGCGAACTTCCGCGCGCTGCAGGAGGAGCTGGCGGTGACCGAGGATCGCATCGCCGCGGCGCGGCGGTTCTACAACGGCAACGTCCGCGACCTGCGCAACCTGCGCGAGTCGTTCCCGACCAGCCTGGTGGCGGGCATGGCCGGGGCCGAGGAACCGGCGTTCTTCGAGTTGGACGACGCTGCCGAGCGGGTGGTGCCGCGGGTGCAGGTGTAGCGGAGCCGAGGCTCGCGCGCGCCGGGCGGGAACCGTAGATAGACGTCCCGCGCGGTCCGCCGCGTCGCCCAGGTCGCATGTCGCGCAGCGTCTCTCTCCTGCCTCTCCGCTGGATCCGCCAGGCCGTGTTCGGCGCGGCGGCGGCGTTGTGCGTGGGGCCCGGCGGCGCGGTGGCGCAGGAGGCGCCCGCCGGCCTCACCGACGGCGAGGCGGCGGTGCGCTGGGTGGCCGGAAGGCCCATGCTGCGGGCGACCCTGCAGGCCGGCGAGCGGGTCTACTTCTGCCACCTGCTGCTGGACCTGAGCGCGCGGCGGGGCCTGTTCCTGCACGAGAACGCCGGGGGTTCGCTGCGGAGCGAGAGCGCCGACGTCGATCTCGGCGGCATCCGGCTGCGCGACGTGCCGTTCGCCGCGCGCCGCGACACCTGGCTGGAAGGGCTGACCGCGCGCTTCGCCACGGAACTGCAGCAGGTGCCGGTGGCGGGGATCCTGGGCCTCGGCGCCCTGCCGGCCGGGGATCTGGTGCTGGACGGGCCGGGCGGTGCTTTGCGGCTGCGGCCGGCTTCGGGTCCGGGCAGCGAGGCGCCGCCGGTGTCGCCGATGCTGGCGGTGGTGCCCCTGCTCGGCGATCCGGGCCGCGATGGGCTGCTGCTGCAAGCGGACCTCGGCGCCGACGTGCGGGCGCGCCTGCGGCTGCACACGCGTGATCCGTTCGGCTGGCTCAGCCCCGAACTCTGCCGCCAGGCGGGCCACGCCGATGGCGTGCTCCGGCAGGCGCGGCTCGGGCCGCACCTCGATGCGGCGCGGTTTGCGCCGTTCCGGCCGCTGCGCAGCGAGGCCGGCGACCAGGGCGGCATCGGCGGCGCGGTGCTGCAGCAGTGGGTGCTGACGATCCAGCGTGACGCCGGCCGCCTGCTGATCGAACATCCGGCGGATGCGGCCTATCCGTCCACCGAGGCGGCCTTCTACCGGGCCCGCTACGGCGATCCGGGGCCCTCTGGCCTGCAGGCCTTCCTGGTCGCGCATCCGGACGCGCCCGAGGCCGGCGAAGCCGCCGCCGAGCTGATGGAGCGGCTCGGCGACGCGCGCGATCCGACCGCCCTGGAGGTCGCGGCGTTGGCGTCGATCCGGGCCGCGCCGGCGAACGGCAAGGGCACCGCGGCCCTGGCGGCGCTGGATCGGATGCCCGACGCGCTCGAACTGGCGGCGGTGCGGCGGACGATCGCCGAGGCGGGGCTGGTGGACGCGCGCGCCGACCAGGACGGCAACGCGGTGCACCGGCTGCGCCTCGAACTGGGCCGGCTGCTGTTGCGCGAGAAGGACCTGCCGGCGGCCCGGCGTCACCTGCTGGCCGCCGTGTTCGGC
>CAZMGG010000029.1:0-6983 GCA_964565715.1 uncultured candidatus Brocadiaceae bacterium
TGCACGCCGGCGAGGATTACGGGCCGGAGTCGATCTTCCAGGCGATCACCGACTGCCACGCCGATCGCATCGGCCACGGCACCTGGCTGTTCTCGACGAGTCACATCCGCGACCGCAGCATCACCGACCGGCGCGGCTACGTGGCGAAGCTGGTGCGCTACGTGGCCGACCGGCGCATCACCCTCGAGGTGTGCCTGACGAGCAACCAGCAGACCATCCCCGAGCTGCGCGAGAACCTGGCCAGGCACCCGTTCCGGCGGATGCGCGAGGCCCGTTGCAGCGTGACGCTGTGCACCGACAACCGGCTGGTGTCGCGCACCACGGTCACCGACGAGGTCGAGAAGGCCGTGCGCACGTTCCGGCTGTCGCCGCGCGAGCTGAAGGACCTGCTGATCTACGGCTTCAAGCGCTCGTTCCACCCGGGGCCGTATCCGGAGAAGCGGGCCTACGTGCGGCAGGTGCTGGACCACATGGAGGACGTATTCCTGCGGCACGGCTTCGACCTGCGCGGTCGCAGCCAGCCCGACGAAGGCCGCTGAGCCGGGCGCCGTTCAGCGCGGTGGCGTCGCCGACGCGGCCGCGTCGTGGACCGGCGGATGGAGCAGCGGCAGCAGGTCCGGCAGCAGTGCCGGGCGGCGCCGGGCCGGGGTCGCGGGCGCGGGCGTGGCCGGCTGGTCGAGGACCGACGCCGCCGCCCGCAGGGCCAGCCGCGCCGCCAGGGCGGCCGCGTGGTCGGGCAGCGGGGCCCGCAGCGGCACCTGCAGCAGCACCCGGGTCGGGCCCGCCAGCCGCGCGGCCAGCGGGCGCGTGCCGAACGCGTGACCGGGTGCCGCCCGGAAGCGCAGCCGGCCACGGCCGCGGCGGTCGCCGCCGCCGATCCGGCGCCACGGTTCCTGCTCCAGGACGGCCACCGCGGCGTCGATGGCCGCGGTCGCGCCCAGCAGGTCGCAGTGGTCCGCGGTGACCTGCAGGCGGCAACCGCGCCGGAACGGCCCCAGCGCCGCGCGCAGCGCCGGCCGCGGATCGATCGTGGTGTGCACCGCCTGGGCCGGCCGGGCGGCGACCCAGAGTTCGGGCGCGGTGGGACGGGCCAGCAACCGGTGCGCGCGCACCAGCAACCGGACGGCATCGGCGATGGCGCGGCGATGCGGCGCCGAGCCGCAGCCGTGCCGCGCGGCGGCCCGCAACGGTCCGCGGAACTCGAGCAGCGTCAGCGGGGCGGGACCCATGGCGCGCCGCAGCAACAGGGCCACCGCGCCCTCGTCGCTGCGCCACGCCGGCCGCAGCCGCAGGTCGCGGCGGTCGATGGCGATCCCGGCCGTGTCCAGGGCAAAGGCGAGCTCGTCCTGCCGCAGGGCCTCGAGCCAGTCGCCGGCCACCGGGCCCGGGGCCAGGGTGACCGCCGGCAGCTCCGGCGCCTGGTCCAGGCCGAGGGCGTGCGCGTCGGCGCCGAGGATGGTCACCGCCAGCAGCGGGGCCCGGTCCCACGGCTCTCCGGTCCGATCAGGCACTGCGGCTTGGCCTGCCATCTGCCGGACTTCGGCGCCCGACGATGCGGCCCTGGAGCCGACCGGGGCTGCGCCCTGCGAAGGCCGGTTCGTGCGCCGAGGCGCATCCGCGCCGCGTCGGGGTTCGGCTGGATGCCGGGGCATGGTTCCGTAGACTGCGCGCCTTCGAAGTCGTCGTCTGGCCCGCCTCCAGCACTGCAGCAGTGAGACACGCAACCCGCGCAGCCGCCGCCATGGCGCTCCTGGCGACGTCCGTCCTCGGTCAGGCGCCGCCCGGCGCCCCGACCGCCCCGGTCGCGCCGTCGCTGCGCGTGCAGCCGGTCCTGCCCGACACCTACTACCTGCTGCCGCCGAGCCGGTCGAAGACCTTCGTCAAGGCGGGCTACGATCCCGACGACAGGCCGCAGGCCTTCAGCCGCGGCAACGACGACGGGTTCTCCGGCCTCAACCTGTGCGAGTCGTATCGCACCGTCGACCAGGGTCATCCGCTGGCGGTGCTGGCCCACTTCGAAGGCCGCGCCGGCGTGATGGGGCTGTTCTTCCGCAACTTCTGGAGCGACTCGGGCGGCGTGCCGCGCTTCCCCGGCGAGGACAACCGGACGCGCATCTGGCTCGACCACGCCCTGGCCCACGACCTGCCGCTCAACGACTGCTTCCGGACACTGCAGGACCCGCGCGGCCAGATCGCGCCCTTCGCCGGCCCGTTCACCGGCTGCCGCTCGGGCGGCAGCTTCACCCACGCCCAGCTCACCTGGGATCACAGCTTCCGGATCGGACTGTGGGACGACGGCTTCGCCAACGCGTCGCGCTTCCACCGCGTGGCGGCGACGATCGCCACGCCGGAGCGCGAACTGGCGATGCCCGACCGCGCCGTCTGGGAGCGGATCGCGCAGCAACCCATCGCCTGGCCGCACGCCGCGCCCCGCCGGCCGCAGGTGGCGACGGTGCCGCTGCCGCCGGCGAGTTCCGGCGAGGTGGTGCTGCACGGTCCGGCGACGCTGCTGGAACTGACCTGCGAGGTGCCGCAGCACGCCGACTGGGCCGGGCTGTGGGCCCACTTCACCTGGGATCGGGCGCCGGCGCCGCAGGTGTCGCTGCCCCTGCGCCTGCTGGGCGGCATGGTGGCGCCGCCCTACCGCTTCCCGTTCGCGTCGATCCTGTTCGCCAACGATGGCGATCGCCGCATCCGCATCCACTATCCGATGCCGTTCGCCGTCGAGGCGCGCCTGCGCTTCGAGAACCGGAACGGCAATCCGGTGCAGCTGCAGGTGACCCACGCCGTGCAACGGGGACCGCAGCCCGCGCCGTGGGGCCACTTCCACGCCACCCACGACGCCGGCGTGACGCGCACCGGCGAGACCTTCCGCGGCCCTCGTTTCGACGGCTGTCGCGGCGTCGTGCGGCTGCTGATGCTGGAGGACGCGATGGACAGCACCGGCCGGATCCCGTCGGTGCTGACCACGCACCTGGAGGGCGACCTGTGCGTGCGGATCAACGGCCTGCGCGGCGACGAGCACACCTTCGACGCCTCGGAGACGTCGATCGGCCGGTGGGGCTGGTACCTGACGCCCGCCGACCAGCCGTTCGCCTCGGACACCTCGTTCCAGAGCGGCATCATGGTGCGCGGCCTCGGCGGCCCGCATCTGGAAGGACGGCGGATCATGGGGTCGCACCTGCTGTTCGACCCGATCCAGTTCACGAGCGGCATCGACATCCGGCTCGAGCACGGCGTGCAGAACGATGCCAACGCCGACTACGCCCTGGTGACCTTCGCCTACGTCGAACAGGGCGCGGCCCGCCACCTGATCCAGGACATCGACATCGGCGACCTGGCCGACGAACGGCGGAACGGCGTGCAGTTCACCGAGCACGGCCACTACACGCGGACCGGCGGCTTCCTGCGCGACCAGTTCTACGGCACCGCGCCGGTCACCGAGACCGTGCGGCACGTGCGAGACCAGCTGCGGTTCCGGGTGGATCGGCCCAATGAGGCCAGCGGCTCGGCGCCGGTGGCGCTGGGCTTCCTGCTCGACCGGCTCGGCGGCAACGCGACGCAGGTCTGCCAGGCCGACGTCTACGTCGACGGCGCCTGGGCCGGCCTCCTGCACGTGGCCACCCACAGTCCGGTCTTCGTCTGGAAGGAAGGCGGCGAGACCGAGGTGGAGTTGCCGCGGGCTCTGACCGACGGCCGCGGCTCGTTCGTGGTCGAACTGCGACCGCGGCCGGGCAGCGATCCGCTGCAGATCGCCCGCGCCCGGGTCTACCTGTACTCGAAGTGAGCCCGCGCCGGGCGGCGCGATCAGGCGTCGTAGTCGTCGGCGGCCAGGGTCTCGTCGACGAGATCGAGCACCGCGCGCAGGACGCTGCGCAGGCGTTCGTTCTCGGCACGGGCGTCGTCCTGGATCTGGCGCACGGCGTTCCGCACCTGCACGTCGATCGGCTGCCGGGCGGGCGCTGTACGGCGCGGTGCGGTCGGCGTGGCCTCGGCGGCCCAGCCTTCGTCGCCATCGTCGCCTTCGTCGAGATACTCGATCTCCGCCATGTCCTGCATGGGATCGGCCTCGGGCTCGTCCAATTCGGGTTCGGCCACCTTCGCGGCGCGCGGGCGTCGCACCGCGGGCGCCGCGAGCCCGAGCAGGACCTTCGCCGAATGGAGCGATCGGCCGCCGAGCTTGATGCCGTGGCTCTCGGCATCCTGCTTCAGGTGCTTCAGTGACACTTCCGGATCGGTCTGCAGCCGGTGCACGCAGAACAGGATGCCGTCGCTCGCCGACGGGAAGCGCCGGCGGAAGAGAGCGAGCAGGTCCTCCCAGGTCTCGGGGCCGTTGGCGGCGGGGGCGGGATCGGCGGGAAGCGGCGCGGGATCGGTGTTCAAGGGACGTGGTGCGGGTCGGGGACGGACCTGGAGGGGCAGAGAACGTAGCTGGGCGCCCTCCGGTACGCCACCGGTTGTGGCAGGTGTCGGGTGGTCGTTCGAGAGGAGAAGTGCCCGAAAGGCCGCACTGGCCCGAAGACGATGGTGATGGCCTTGGCGGCGGCGCCTCCACCCCATACCATCGCCGTCTCCTTCCAAGGCCTCCGCCCCAGTCGCCGGCCCAGCCGGCAGAGGACCATGCCGATGCCCAGTGATCGTTCGGCCGTTGCTTTCTCCTTCCGGATGGAAAAGACCGCCCTCGCCGGAGCGCTGTCGGTGGTGCTGTCGCTCGCCGTCGTGGGCGAGCAACTGGTGGCCCAGTGCCCCGGTGGCTACCCGAACCGCAACGGTGGCTCGGGCCCCAGCGGCCCCAGTGGTCCGAGCGGCCCCAGTGGTCCTGCCGGTCCTTCCGGCCCGGCCACGCCCGGCGGCCCGGCGACGCCGGCCCCCGGCGCACCAGCGGCCAGCCCCGATGGCCCGCGGACGGGCGGCCCTGGCATCAACGGCGGCCTCGGCCCGGCCACGGGCGCGCCTGGCGCTCCCCGCGCCGGTGGCCCGCGTGGCGGTCGCGGCATGCCGCTCGTCTTCACCCACGGCCGTACCAGCGAGGCGCTGCTCAACGTCAACTGGGAGTTCCCGGTCTACGTGCCGCCGGCGGGTGCCGCCGACCAGACGCGCGCCGTCGCGGCGCTGAGCCGCGAGGATGCGCTGAAGGCCATCGCCGGTGACGACCGTCGTCCCCTGCTGATCCTGCGCGAGTGCTTCAAGTGCGCCGGCAGCGATACGGCCCTCCTGAGCCAGACCCTGCGCAACGAGCGCACGGTGCTGCTGACCCACTGGTTCCACTGCGTCAAGCTGCCGGTGCAGGTCGCCGAGGCGAACCACCCGTTCGCCGCCATCTTCGAGGACGGCACCCACGTGTTCCTGTGCAGCGCCGACGGCAGCAAGCGCGTCGACTTCAGCGGCGAGCAGTCCCAGACGCAGCTCTGGAAGGCCATGACCGGTCTGCTCCGCGACAGCTACGAGGGCGACCCCGAGGCCTCGGTGAAGGAGATGCTGTCGCTGCTCACCCAGTTCGACCGCATCGACGACCAGGAAGGCCGCCTGCTGGTGGCGATCGACAACGAACTGGAGACCAAGGGCGCCCGCTCGGCCAAGCTGGAGCGGCTGCAGGCCGAGCTCCGCGATCTGGGCGAGAAGAAGGCCGACCTGGTGGCCCGCCAGAAGAAGCTGGCCGGTCTGCCCCTGAAGACCCCGGCCGAGCCGGTGCCCGCCGACGCGCCGGGCGGCGCCCGCTAGGCAACCGCCTGTCGCCTACGGTCGAGGACCCGTTCCTGGACCCCAGACGGCCCGGCCTCCCGCCGGGCCGTTTCGTTTTCCCCCAGGCGTGTCGCCCGCCTTGGTTGCGCGGTGCCCGCCAGCCGATATCCTTCTCCGTGCCCGCAGCCCCATGGGCTGCCCGCCTGCCAATCAACCCCCAAGGAGCATGTCGATGAAGCATCTCGTTCTGCCGATCGCCTGCGCGGCGCTGAGCCTGGCCTTGAGCCGGCCCGCCGCACCGCAGTGATGAGGCGGTGGTTCGGCGTCGGGTCCGGCGCCATCTGCAAGCAGTGGTAGTGGAGCGGGTGTTCCCGGTGCGGCGGCGGCTGGTCAGGCCGGCGGTCGTGGCGGTGGCATCGCCCTCGATTTCCGTCGCGGCAAGACCAGCAAGGACGCCCTCGAGATCGAGTGGACGTTCCCGGTGCACAAGCCGGCGCCGGTTCCTGCCGGCGAAGCCGGTGGCACCCGGGCGGCCCAGGTCGACCGCGCGCTGCCGCTCGAACAGTGCTACTCGCTGATCACCGAGGGCGACCAGCGGCCGCTGCTGGTCATGCGCGAGTGCGACCGGTGCAAGGGCACCGATCACGCGCTGCTCAGCCGCTCGATGGACAACGAGCAGACCATGCTGCTCGCCCACTGGTTCCGCTGCGTCAAGCTGCCGCCCAACGTGCTGCTGGACAACCATCCGCTGCACAACCTGTTCCGCAAGGAGAAGGAAGGCGACCGCGTGCCGCACCTGTTCTTCGCCACCGCCGACGGCTCGGTCCGTTCCGCGCTGCCCGGCGACCAGGCGCAGAAGGAGCTGTGGGACACCATGTTCTCCTTCATCGATCAGTCCTACACCGGCGACGCCAAGAAGGCCGTCAAGGAACTGCGAGCCCTGCTCAGCCAGTTCGACCGGGTGGACGCGATGGAGAAGGAGGTCAAGGGCCGCATGGAGCGCGAGATCGAGAAGCGCGGCCCCGAGTCGCCCCGCCTGCGCAAGTACCAGTCCGACCTGGACGAGCTGCAGAAGGAACGCGAGGAACTCCTGGCCAAGGAGAAGGAACTCCGCGCGCTGGCGTTGAAGCCGGCGGCGAAGCCAGCCGGCGACGCTGTCGGCAGCGCTTCCGGCAACTGATCCCTGGCTCACACCGAGTCCCTAGCAGGGGCGGGGGGGGGCCCCCCCCCCCCCCGGGGGGCACCCGGAGGGGGGGGGGGGGGGGCCCCCCCCCCCCCCCCGGCGAACCCCCCCCCCCCCC
>CAZMGG010000029.1:6993-42721 GCA_964565715.1 uncultured candidatus Brocadiaceae bacterium
CCCGTGCAAACCCCCGAGCCCCTTGGGGGGGGGCGGGGCGCCGCCGGCCGCCCGTGTTGCCCACCGGGTGGGGGGCGGGGCACCGCCCGGCGCCCCTGTTGCACACCCGGAGCCCATCGCGATGACCGATCGTCCGTTCCGCCGCCTGCTTTCCTGCTGCCTGGTCCTGCTGCTGGGTGCGGCCATGGCCCTCGCCCAGGACCCGCCGAAGGACGAGGACGAACTGCAGAAGGTGCCCAAGGACCCCTACACCGACGAGGAGCCGAAGGCGCTGGCGGCCGCCGGCTACGTCGGCTACGCGCCGTTCGTGCTCGCCGATCACCATGGCACCGCCGACGTCGAGAAGGTGGTGGGCCGGCGCGTGCTGTGGGTGGAGACCGCCCACTTCAAGATCGGCAGCTCGCTGCGCACCGTGCCGCTGCCCACCGACCAGGAGGAGCGCCGCTACCTGACCGAGGAGCTCAAGCGGCTGAAGAAGCGGCTGCCCAAGGTCAACGTCCGCGCCCGCGAGCTGGATCCGTGGCTCCGGCTGCACCTCTACGCCCAACGCATGGAGGAGCTCTACGCCGAGTTCCAGCAGCGCCTCGGCATCAAGGACGCCGACTTCGGCCAGGGCACGACGCCGCCCGGCGGCGCCTACCTCGGCATGCCGAACAAGTTCGTGCTGATCACCTTCCAGAAGAAGGGCGATCTGGCGCGCTTCCTCGAGCGCTACTGCAACGTCCGCAACGACACGTCCTGGCGGCCCTACTTCCAGCAGACCTGGCAGCTCGGCATGACCGTGGCCGCCGAGGGTTTCGAGGGGGCGCAGCAGGACGACCTGGCCATCTGGAGCCACGTCTGCCACGGCATGCTGCAGAACCTGCTGAACGGCTATCGCGGCTACCTCTACGATCTGCCGGTCTGGTTCAGCGAGGGCCTCGGCCACTGGTTCGCCCGCCGCATCCCGACCGAGTTCATCAACGTCCGCGTGCGGGAGGACGATGTGGTCGACGAGCAGGAGCAGCACGAGTGGGCCCGCAAGGTGCGCGCCCGCGCCTCGTTCGACCACTTCCCGAAGACCGGCGAGCTGATCGGCTGGCAGAAGTACGAGGACCTGAACTTCATCGCCCACTTGATGGCCTGGTCGCGGGTCGACTTCCTGCTGACGCTCGGCGACGACCGGTTCGGCGTCTGGGTGAAGCAGCTCAAGTCGCTGCCGCCGGTGCAGGGCTTCGGCGTGCCGCCCGAGCAGCTCGCCAACCTGCAGAAGAAGCTGCTGGTCGAGCTGTACGAGATGGACGAACGCCAGTTCGACGCCCGCTGGAAGGCCTACGTGCTGAAGACCTACCCGCGGAAGTGACCACGCCGGCGCCGCCGGTCTAGGATGGCGGGACCATGCAAGTGATCCTCGCGGTCGGAATGGCGGGCGCCGCCGGCGCGCTCCTGCGCCATGGTCTCGGCCTGGTGGCGGCGGCCTGGTTCGGCGCCGCTTCGCCGTGGGGCACGCTGCTGATCAACCTGATCGGCTGCCTCGGGTTCGGCCTGGGGTGGTCGTTGCTGCCCGCCGGCGCGCCGGTGCTGCGCCTCGCCGTGCTGACCGGCTTCCTGGGCGCGTTCACGACGTTCTCCACGTTCGCCCACGACTCGCTGCAGCTGCTGGCGGCCGGCCGCCACGGCTTGTTGCTGCTCAACCTGGCCGCGCAGAACGTGCTGGGGGGCGCCCTGGTCTGGCTCGGCGCCGGGCTGGGCCGGGCGCTGGGAGGCGTCTGATGGGTTCCCTGCGAGCACCGGTGATGCTGATGGGCGGCCTGCTGCTGGCCACCGCCCTGGGTCTCGGCCTGTGGCTGGCGGGCGGCCGCGGCGGCGGCCTGCCGGCGCCCGCGCCGGCGCCGGGCGATGCGGCCGCCGGGCCGCCCCAAGGTCACGTCTACACCGGCGTCACCGAGGAGCCCGAGCACCTCAACCCGTTCACCATCCGCGGTGGCGTCGCCCGCCGCTACGTGCTCGGGTTCACCCACGACACGCTGCTCGACACCGACCCGGTGACCGGTGACCTGCGGCCGGCCCTGGCCACCGCCTGGCAGACCGATGCCGATGGCCTGGGCATCACGTTCGAACTGCGCACCGACGCGACCTTCGCCGATGGCTCGCCGGTGCTGCCCGCCGACGTGCTGTTCACCTGGGAGGTCGCCCGCGGGGCCCGGGGTGCGCTGGGTTCGATGGGCGACGGCCTGCGGCTCGTGCGCGAGGCCGAATTGCTGCCCGGCGAACCGCCGCGCCTGCGCGTGCTCCTTGCCGAACGCCACTTCGCCGCGGTGCGCGCCGTGGCCGAGTCCTGGATCGTCGTGCAGAAGGCGCACGTCCTGCGGCGCCTCGCCGAACTGGCCGCCGACGCCGGCGCGGCGGCGCCGCAGCCGGACGGCCCCGACTTCGCCGTGCGCCTCGGCCAGCTGCGCGATTGTGGCCCGGGCAGCGGCCCCTACCAGCTCGGCCGGCTGGCCGATGGCGCGCCGGCCTGGCGTCCTGCCCGCGACCTGCTGCTGGTGCAGCACGAGACCTCCTGGCGCCGCCGCGTCCGCCCCGGCACCTGGAACCTGGGCGGCATCCGGCTGCTGTTCCTGGCCGACCGCTCCGCCGCGTTCACCGCCCTGCTGGAGCGTCAGATCGACTGGTACGCCGGGCCCGACGCCGGCCGGCTGCTGGTCACGCAACCGGCGTTGGCCGCCGACTACCGCCGGGTCGACTACGACTATCTCAACCTCGGCTTCCTCGGCGTCGAGTGGAACCTGCAGCGGCCGGCCCTGCGCGATCCGCGGGTGCGCCGTGCGCTGGGCATGCTGTTCGACCGGCAGGCCATCGCCACGGAGCTGCTGGGCGGCGCGGCGCGGCCGGCGGCGGCCTTCTACAAGCCCGGCACGAAGAGCCATCCCGACGATCTGCTGCCGCTGCCGTTCGATCCGGCGGCGGCCCGCCGCCTGCTGCGGGAGGCCGGCGTCGCGGGGGCCGACGGCGCGCCGCTGCGGCTGCGGGTGCTGCTGCCGGCGGGGGCCGACGTCTACCGGCGCACCATGACGCTGGCGGTGGCCGCCGCCGAGCAGGCGGGCATCGACCTGCAGACCCGCGAACTCGAATGGGCGGCGTTGACCAGGGCCCAGCAGGAAGGCGACTGGGACGGCTGCTTCCTGATGGTGAGCCACCGCACCTGGGTCGATCCCTTCGACACGTTCCACAGCAAGGGCGGCGCCAACACCGGCGGCCTCGCCGATCCGGCGGTGGATCGGCTGCTGGAGCAGATCCGGCCCGAACTGGACGACGACCGCCGCGCCGGGTTGGAGCGCGCCCTGTGCCATCGCCTGGCGGAACTGCAGCCCGTGGCCTTCCTCGTGCATCCCCTGGTCAGCGTCCTGTTCAACCGCCACATCCGCGACGCCGAACCGGGCGTGCTCGGGCTCTACCCCGAGCGCTGGTGGGTGCCGCCCGACCACCAGCGGAAGTGAATCCGGCCCCGGGCCGCGCTGGGGCGGGCGTGCGCACGGGGTTACCCTGGCCGCGATGATCGGCCCCCTCCGCGCCCTGTTCGGCCCCCTGGTCCGCATCGGCCGCCGGCTGGCGCTGCACTGGTGGATCCTGCTGGCCATGGCGCTCGGCGTGATCTACGGCGTGATCGCCGCCCGGCTCGGCGCCACCGACCACGTGCTGGTGGCGATCAAGCCGGTGGGCACCGTGTTCCTCAACCTGCTGCGCATGATCGCGGTGCCGCTGGTGCTGTTCTCGCTGGTGGCCGGCGTCGCCGGCCTGAACGACACCAGCAAGCTGTCGCGGATCGGCGGCAAGACCATCGGGCTGTACCTGGTCACCACCGCCATCGCCATCGGCATGGGTCTCCTGGTGGTGAACGTGATCCGCCCGGGCGGCGACCTGTCGCCGGAGACCCGCCGCGGCATCCAGGAGAGCCTGGTGGCCCAGTACAAGGACGAAGCCAGCCGCCGGGTCGGCCAGGCCGACTCCGTCGACATCGCCCAGCAGCTCGTCGACATCGTGCCGCAGAACCCGTTCGCCGCCCTGGCCCAGACCGAGATGCTGCAGATCGTGTTCTTCAGCCTGATGCTGGGGATCGCGCTGACGCGGCTGCCGCGGGCCCGCGCCCAGCCGGTCGTCGACGTGTTCCAGACCCTCTCGGACGGCGTGATCGAGATGGTGCACCTGATCATGAAGATCGCGCCGCTCGGCGTGTTCGCCTTGATGGCGTCGGTGATCGCCGAACTCGGCAAGGACCCGGCGGGCCTCGGCGAACTGCTGCGGGCGCTGCTGAAGTACATGCTGGCGGTGGTGGTCGGGCTCCTGCTGCACGGCCTCATCACCTATGGGCTGATCCTCCGGTTCGTGGCGAAGGTGCCGCTCCGCCGCTTCGCCCGGGCGATGGTGCCGGCCCAGCTCCTGGCGTTCAGCAGCAGCTCGTCGGCGGCGACCCTGCCGGTCACCATCGACTGCGTCGAGAAGAAGATCGGCGTCAAGGACGAGGTGTCGAGCTTCGTCCTGCCGCTCGGCGCCACCATCAACATGGACGGCACCGGCCTGTACCAGGGCGTCGCCGCGGTGTTCATCGCCACGCTCTACAACATGGACCTGTCGGTCTGGCAGCAGCTGCAGATCGTGCTCACCGCGACGCTGGCCTCGATCGGCACCGCCGCCGTGCCCGGCGTCGGCATCATCATGCTGACCATCGTCCTGCGGCAGCTCGAGGTGCCCGCCGAGGGCATCGCCATCATCCTCGGCGTCGACCGGCCGCTCGACATGTGCCGCACCGTGCTGAACGTCACCGGCGACGCGACGGTGGCGACGACGGTGGCCGCCAGCGAGGGCATGATCGGCGAGCCGGAGTCGTGAGCGGCGCTTGCGCCCTCCGGAAAGGCCGACGCCGCCCCGCGGTGGGGGCGGCGTCGTGCATCACTTGCGTGGTGGAGAGTAGGGGAGTCGAACCCCTGACCTCGACAATGCCATTGTCGCGCTCTACCAACTGAGCTAACTCCCCACGCCGGTCAGGGGGACCGGAGTCGGAAGGGCGGACACGGTAGCCACCGCCGACCGACATTCAAGAGCGGAGTCCCGGCGCCGCGACGGGAGCCACGGCGGCCGGCGAAACTCCGGACCATGGCCCGGGGGATCGCCCTGGGCGACGCGGCGCCCGGGTGCTACCCTGCGAACCGGTGGTCGTCCGGTCAGACCGCCGTCCGACGGGCTGGAACGGCCAGCACGCGGGCGGCAGGGACGCTCGCCGTGCTGGGGCCCGGTCGCTGGGCTGCCAGGGAGGTTGCAACCGTGGTCAAGAAAGCTTCGTTCTTCTCCCGCCTCAAGGAGCGGTGGTCGTCGGGTTCGGGCGTGCGCGTGGAGGCCGGGCGCCGCGGCGGCGAGGACGCCAAGGCCCGCATCGATCGGGTTCCCACCAGCGGCCCGGCGCCGCAGGGCACACCGGGGAACGGCGGCGGCAGGCCCCAGGGCGGCTCGGCGCTGGTCTCTGGTGCCCCCGGCGACGTCCGTTCGACCCGCAAGCTGAACGATCGCGAGGAGGCGTCGATGGCGCTCGGCCAGCACTTCCAGGAGCTGTCGGGGCTGCTGCGCGGTGTGCAGGCGCGCATGGACCGGCAGGGCGACCGGCTCACCGAGGCGGCGGCCAGCCTGGGCCAGCTCCCGGCCCTCAGCCACCAGCAGCTGGCCATGCTGCAGCAGCTCGCCGGCCAGGTCGAACGGCAGAACCAGGTGGGCGAGAACCTCGCCCGCACCCTGACCGGCCTGCCGGACCTGCTGAAGAACGTCGAACACGCCCTGCAGCGGGCCGCGGCCACCGACGAGCGCACCGCCAGCACCGTGCGCGAGTTCCAGGCCACCATGGATCGCATCCAGGGCCAGATGGGCAAGATGGTCGAGCACAGCGCGCAGAACGTCGAGGCGACCAAGGCGCTCGCCGAGCGCCGCGAGGAGTCGCTGAAGGGCCTCGCCACCGAGATGCGGCAGGGCCAGGACCAGGCGGTGAAGCAGCTCCGCGACGCCACCGACCAGGGACTCGCCAGCCTGCGCCGCACCCACGAGGACCAGTCCAACCGGCTGCACAAGGTCGTCGAGGAACACGCCGGCTGGAACCGCGCCGTGCTGGTGGTGCTCGGCATCGTCGTGCTCGGCATGGGCGCCATCCTGGCGGTCCTGCTGGTGAAGTGAGCCCGGCCCCGGCCGAGCACCGCTTCCTGCTGGTGCGGCACGGCGAGACCGAGGGTCAGTCCTCGGTGCGCTACCACGGCAGCAACGACGTGCCGCTGTCGGATCTCGGCCGCACCCAGATCCGCCGGCTGGTGCCGTTGCTGCAGGCGTGCGGCGCACCGGCGGCGCCGGCGGTGGTGCTGCACTCGCCGTTGCAGCGGGCCGCCGAGTCGGCGCGGATCCTGGTGGAGGGCTGCGGCTGGCCCCAAGCACTGCTGCGGCCGGTGCCCGACCTCCGCGAGCTGTGCTTCGGCGACTGCGAGGGGCTGACCGCCGAGGAGATCGCCGCCCGCTACGCCGCGTTCTGGCGGGAGCACCAGGCCGGCTCGAGCACCGCGTTCCCCGGCGGCGAGCCGTTCCAGGCGTTCCGCGACCGGGTCCGCGCGGCGTTCGCGGCCCTGTGCCAGGACCTGCCGCAGGGCGACGTGCTGGTCGTGGCGCACCGCGGCGTCGTGCGCAACGGCCTGTGCTTCCTGCTGGGGGTCGAGGCGGCTGCCGGCGGCGAATACGCCGTCGGCCTCGGCAGCCTGTCGATCGTGCGCGGCCGGCCGCCGGGGCGGCTGGAGGGCTTCGACCTGCGGCCGGAACCGGGACCGCCGATCGGCTGAACGCCCTGAACGCCGCGCGGCCTTTCCCTCGGCCCGGCGTTGCGCCATCCTGCCCGCCCCATGATCCATCCGACCCCGCGCCTGCGGTTCGCGCCTTCGCCCACCGGCCCGCTGCACCTCGGCGGCGCCCGCACGGCGCTCTACAACTGGGCGGCGGCGCGGGCGATGGGCGGCGCCTTCCTGCTGCGCATCGAGGACACCGATCGGGCCCGCTCCACCGACGCGGCGCTGCGGATCATCCTGGAAGGGCTGCGCTGGCTCGGCATCGACTGGGACGAGGGGCCGGAGAAGGGCGGCGCGTTCGGGCCCTACTTCCAGACCGAGCGGCTCCAGCTCTACCGGGAGACCGCCGACCGGCTGCTGGCCTCGGGCCACGCCTATCCGTGCTACTGCACGCCGGAGGAGGTGGCGGCGGGACGCGAGGCGCTGAAAGCGACTGGCCAGACCTGGGGCTACGACCGCCGCTGCCGCGACCTCTCGCCGGAGCAGCGCGACGCCCGGCGCGCCGAGGGCCGCGAGGAGTCCCTGCGCTTCCGCATGCCCGACGATCGCACCGTGGTCGTGCACGACCTGGTCCGCGGCCGCGTCGAGGTCAACACCCGCGAACTGGACGACTGGGTGATGCTGCGGCCCGACGGCATGCCGCTCTACAACTTCGCCTGCGTCGCCGACGACCTCGCCATGCGGATCACCCACGTGGTCCGCGGCGAGGAGCACTTCCTGAACGGCATCAAGCAGGTGCTGCTGTTCGACGCGCTCGGGGCCGAGGCGCCGCAGTACGCGCACATCCCGCTGATCCTCAACAAGGAGGGCAAGAAGCTCAGCAAGCGGGTCGCCGACACCAACATGCTCGACTACCGCGACAAGGGCTTCCCGGCCGACGCGGTGTTCAACTACATCACCCTGCTGGGCTGGTCGTTCGCCGGCGACCGCGACGTGTTCACCCGCGAGGAGATGGTGCAGCGCTTCCGCATCGAGGACATCGGCAAGGCCGGCGCCCGCTTCGACGAGGACAAGCTGCGCTGGATGTGCGGCGACTACATCCGGCGGATGGCGCCCGGCGATCTGCTGGCGGCGGCGCGGCCGTTCCTGCGCGGCGCCGTGCCCGACGAGGTGTTCGCGGCGCATCCGGCGTGGCTCGGCAACCTGGTGGCCTGCTACCAGGAGCGCATCGCGCTCTACGGCGAACTGGGCGACAAGCTGGGCTGGGCGTTCGGTGACCTGCCGGCGCTGGACGACCCGGCCCGGAAGAACCTCGGCAAGCACGCGGATGCGCGGGCGTGGCTGGAGGCCTATGCCGATGCCCTGCGCGCCCTGGATCTGCCGCCGTCGCTGCCGGCGGAGCGGGCCGCCTGCGATCGCGCGGTGCCGCTGCCGAGCCGCAAGGACGCGCCGCCGGTCACCGGCGCGCCCTGCGCCACGCCGGCGCAGATCGAGGCCCACTGCCGCGAGTTCGCCGCGGCCCGGGGCATCAAGTTCGGCGACCTGGTGCATCCGGTGCGCGCCGCGCTGACCGGCACCGACAAGGGCCCGGGCCTGTTCGACGTGGTGTTCCTGCTGGGGCGTGAGGCCTGCGACCGCCGCTTGCGCGCCACCTCGGCGTGATCGCCAGCGCTAATCGCGCGTGCGGAGGCGCCGCAGGTCGGCGGCGTACCCGCGCAGCATGGTCTCGGGCAGGAGGCCGTCGGCGCCCCAGCTGCGACTGAACGCGCGCCGCAGTTCCAGCCGGCGTTCGGGTTCCTCGCTGCGTTCCCAGGCCAGCAGCAGGTGATCCCAGCGGGCCACCGGCACGATCGCATACGTGGTTGCGCTGGCCAGCAGCAGCAGCAGGCCAGTCTGCAGCAACCGGTGGGTCCGATCGGGTCGGCCGCGCGGGTGGGTCAGCAGCCACCAGGTCGCGGCGAAGCCGGCGAACAGGCCGCCCAGGTGGCAGGTGTTGCTGATCATCGGGAAGACGAAGCCAAGCACCAGGTTGACGGCGATCAGGCCGAGCAGGCTGCGGCCGTGGTGCTGGTCGAGGAACTGCAGCGGATTCGGTCCGGTCCGCATGCCGAGCGCCAGCGTGGCCCCGGCCATGCCGAACAGCGCTCCGGAACCGCCGGTCACGAACGTCGCCTCCGGCTCGTTCCACAGGCACACCAGCAGGCCGCCGCCGAGCGCAGAGAGCAGGTAGAGCACGCCGAACCGGAGCGAGCCCAGGGACAGTTCCAGTCGCGGGCCGAAGTAGAGCAGGGCGAGCGTGTTCAAGGCGAGGTGCAGGGCGCCGTGATGCAGGAACGCGTAGCTCAGCAGCCGCCAGGGCGCGCCGTCGGCGACCTCCACCGGCAGCAGCGCGCCGTGTTCGCGCAGTTGCACCATCGTCGGCGCCACCGGATCGGTCAGGAACGCCAACGTCACGTAGGCCAGCGCCACCAGGGCCGACACCGGCGTGCGGTCCAGGGCCTGGATCATGCCCGCCCCCAGGTCCACAGCGCGACTCGGGCCCGGGCCCGGAGCAGCGCCTCGTCCGGCGACAGGCGGACTCCGGCGGGGGGCGATCCCGCGGCGGCCTGCAGCGCCGTCCGCATTGCCCCGCGATCGCCGAGGCGCGCCGCGAGCCGGGCCTGCAGCAAGGAGGCTTCCCGGTCCGGGCCGGAACGGGCCTCGTGCCGTCGCAGCGCCGCCAGCGCCGCCGCCATCGCCTCCCGTTCGCCGCCGCCGAGCGCCTGCTCCGCCTCGACCCTGGCCAGCTCGAGGGCGGCCACGCCGAAGCCGTGGTCGGCCTCCGCGGCGATCACCTGCCGCAACGTCGCGGCGGCGCCGTCGCGGTCACCCAGCTGCCGCAGGGTGCGGCCGAGCAGGAAGCGGGCCGAGACCATCTCCGGCGCCAGTTCGATCGCGCGCCGCAGGTGCGGCACCGCGTCCCGCAGCCGACCGGCGTCCAGCAGCCAATGGGCCACGTCGGCGCGGGCGGCGGCGGTGTCGAGGTGCTGCAGGTGGGCCAGGGCCTGGTCGAGACGCGCCGGGTCCTGCCGGGCCCGCAGCCGCCAGCGCTGCAGCCGCACCCGCAGAGCGGGCAGGAACGGCGGCCACGCCACCAGGAGCCCCGCGCCGAGGCCCAGGGCGACCAGCGCGGCGCTGCTGAGCGCGGCCGCGGCGCCGTCGGCCAGCGCCACGGCGGCCACCGGCGAGACCGGGTGGACCGCGAGCAGCAGCAGGGGCCACAGGGCGACGGCCCACAGGGCGATGGCGGCCAGCTGACGTGGGCGCGGGAACACGAGGGCCGACGATGTTGGCCGCGGTCGTGCCCCGACACAAGCGCGACCGGTGGCTACAATCCGCGCCGTGGTCCTGCCCGCCATCGCATCGGTGCGCCGCGTCGCACGCGGCCGCAGTCTGCTCCTCGCCGCCCTGTGCCTCGCGCTGGCCGGGCCAGCCCTGGCCGCGCCGCAGAAGGCGGATCCGACGGTGGATCCCTACACCGGCGGCGACCCCGAACTGCTGAAGAAGGTCGGTATCGATCTGCTGGGGCCGTTCCTGTGGGCCGACGACCACACCACGCTGGAGGTGGAGCAGCAGACCAGCGCGGGGTTCCTCATCCGCTGGGCGGAGACGCGCCACTTCAAGATCGGCGTCGGCCTGAAGCCGCGGCCGTGGCCCGAGGACAAGGCCGAACGGCAGGCCCTGGCGGAGGAGGTGACGGAGCTGGCGGCGCACCTGCCGAAGCTGCGGCGCCGGCCGAAGGAGGTCGACAGCTGGCTCCTGCTGCACCTCTACGCCCGGCGCCTCGAGGCGCTCTACGCCGACTTCCAGAAGCGCAGCGGCTGGACCACCGAGGCGCCGCCGACGCCGGCGAAGGGCAGTGACTCACGCGGCTGGCAGGGCCGCGGCGGCCTGGGTGCCGGGCCCTACCTCGGTCAGCACGGCAAGTTCGCGGTGTTGATCCTGGAGCAGAAGGGCGACGTCGAGCGCTACTTCCGCCGCTGGGCCAACCGCAACCTCGAGGAGCCGTCGGCGCACCACTTCCTCGGCACCAACTCGCTGGTGTTCGTGACGACGCCGGACACGCGCTTCGACGCGCTGAAGACCGAGCGGGGGCTGCACTGCAACGTGGTCTACGCCACGGTGCGCAACTTCGTCTGGGGCTTCAGGGGTTTCACCTACGACCTGCCGACGTGGGTCAGCGAGGGGCTCGGCCACTGGTATCGCCGACGCGTCGACGAGGACTACAACAGTTTCGGCGCGCTGGCCACCAACCAGATCGACCTGGTGCACGGCCGCGAGTGGCGCAGCAAGACCCGGGCGCGCGTCGAGACCGATGTCTGGATCCGGTCGAAGGATCTGCTGGCCTGGCGCGCCGCCGACGCCGGCCGCTTCGACCAGCACGTGATGATGTGGTCGCGGATGGACTACCTGGTGGAGCTCGGCGACGACAAGCTGGCCAGGTTCCTGCACGAGATGAAGGCCCTGCCGGCCACCGGCGTCGCCCACGAGCGCGTCCTCGAGCACCAGGCGAGCGTGCTGCAGGAGGTCTACGGGCTCGACGAGGGCGCGTTCGACGAGCAGTGGTGCGCCTGGGTGCGGAAGAACTACCCGCGCAAGTAGGCGGAGCCCGGCCTCAGCCGCCGGCGAGGCCCTGCCGCAGTCGCGTCGCCGCCGCCACCGCCGGCATCGAGTTGATGTACATGTCGCCGCCGAGCTCGAGGCCGGCGAGGTGGCCGGTGCGGGGCTGCAGTTCGAAGTGCCAGTGGAACGGAGCGTCGGGCAGCCGGTGCAGCCAGACGTTGAAGGGCGGCGCGCCCAGCGCGTTCCGCACCGCGGTGAACAGCCCGTGCAGGGTCTGGGCCAGCGAGTCGAGGTCGGTGCGGAGGAAGTCGTCGTCGCAGGCCCGCGGCAGCAGCCAGGTCTCATAGGGCAGCTTCGGCGGATCCGGGCACAGGGCGACGTGGGCGTCACCCGCGCAGACGACGCGGCCCGCATCGGCCGCCGAGGCCGCGGTGGCGCACCACGGGCAGCGAGCGAGCCGCCGCGCCGCGGCCAGCTCCAGGGCGATCCGCGGCGGCGGCTCGCCCAGCCCGATCACCTGGCTGTGGTTGTGGGCGATCGAGGCGCCGGCCAGGCCGCCGACGTTCTTGAACAGGAACGCGGTGTGCACCGCGGGGCGGGCCTCGATGGCGGCGATCCGCTCCTGCCACACCGCCAGGATCTCGCGCCACTGCCCGGGATCGAGGTCGGCCGGCTGCTCGCGGTGGGCAGCGCCCTCGGCGATCACCTCGTGGTGCTCGGCGGCCGGGTACTTGTTGGCGAACGCCCGCACGCGCCAGCCGGGGCCGTCCGGCGCCGAACCGGCGGCGCGCACCGCCGCCACCTCCGGCGGCGTCTGCGCCTCGTGGCCGGGGCAGAACGGACAGGGTCGGTCGACGGCGCCGGGCGCCGTGTAGATCGGGCGTTCCTGCCGGCGCGGCGCCAGCAGGATCGGCCGGCCGGTGGTCGGGTCGAGCTGCTGGCGCGGGCCGTGGTCGTGGGCACCGCTCACCAGGGCCGCTTCTCCGCGGCATCGTGGCACTTCTTGCAGTGGAGCCGCGTGCCTTCGTGCCACTGCTGCCTCGCCAGCTCGGCGCGGCCCTGGCTCGCCTCCAGGGCCACCTGCAGCAGCCAGGCCTCGCAGGCCCGCGCCATCGTCGCGAAGTCGGCGATCTCCTTCTTCTCCATGCCGCCGTAGCCGCGGGCGCACAGCTCGGCGCCGCGCCGCGCCGCCGCCGCGATCTGCTTCAGGTCGCCGCCGCCGGGCCTGCCCAGCTCCGCCGTGATGAAGTCGCGCTCGTCGCCGAGCATCTGCATCGCCTGCTGCCAGTCCTTCGGCGCCAGATGGTCGACGATCGGCTGCGGCTGCCGGGGTGTGTGGCAGGCGCTGGCCAGCGCGGTGGCGAGCACCAGCGCTGTGAGCAGGAGGCCGGGACGAAGGCGCATCGCCGCAATGTAGCCGCGGCGCCGAGGCGAGTCGCCCGCGCCGCTCGGTCATAGGTGCGATGCCGAGACGACGCGGGCGCGAGCGGCGTGCAGCCGTCGCTCAGCCCTTCGGCTTGGCGGGGTTCTGCCCGGGCTTGCCGGGGGCCGGGGCCTGCGCGGGCTTCGACGGGGTCGGCGCCGGCGCGGGCTTGGCGGGGCCGGTGGTGGGGGCGGG
The DNA here is from genome assembly GCA_964565715.1 of uncultured candidatus Brocadiaceae bacterium. Lineage (GTDB taxonomy): Bacteria > Planctomycetota > UBA1135 > UBA1135 > UBA2386 > CAZMGG01. Next base: position 19,999 of record CAZMGG010000029.1, read on the forward strand.
CTTGGCGGGGGTCGAACCAGGCTTGGGATTGCTCATGGGAGGAACGGGCTCGTTGCGGACGGACGCGGTCGAAGGTGACCGTGGCAGCGCCGATGGCAAGGCCGATGCCAGCCCCGGGGTCGTCCCGAACGGTTCTCGCAAGCCATTGTTAATCAATAGTTTATGATTCATGTTGAGGTCGGGCCGGCACGCTGGCGAGACCCGGATCCCGGCAGGTTGCTTCCGATCGGATCGGCAGGATCATGCCGTTGTCGTGATCCTCCGCCTCCTGGTGGCGGCGTCTGCCGCCGAACGCCGGCGGCTCGCCGCGCTGCTGCCCACCGACCTCGCCCGCACCACGCCCGCGGCAGGTGGCGTGGGTCCGGCCCTGCGGCGCGGCACCTTCGACCTGCTGGTGGTGGACCGGGCGCGGCTCGGCGCCGATCCGGGCCGGCTGGTCGCGACGGCGGCGGCGGCGCCCGGCGCGCCGGGGACGATCGTGCTGTGCGCGACGGAGGATCCCGCCGACCGGGCCCACCTGCTGACCTGCGGCGTGCTGGCCGTGCTGAACCACGCGCTGGACGACAGGACGCTGGGCGAGGCGTTGCGGGCGCTGATCGCCCGCCGGCGCGAGGACCTGCTGTTGCGGCTGCGGGCCCGGGCGCGGGCGGCGCCGCTGGGGCTGCGCGACTTCGTCAGCCGCAGTCCGGCGATGCAGCGGTTCCTGGCGGTGGCGGCCCGCGTGGTCGAGACCGACAGCACGCTGCTGATCCAGGGCGAGACCGGCGTCGGCAAGGAACTGCTGGCCCGCGCCATGCACGACGAGGGGCCGCGCCGCGGCGGTCCGTTCGTGGCGGTGAACTGCGCCGCGATCCCCGAGGCCCTGCTGGAGAGCGAGCTGTTCGGTCACGAGGCCGGCGCGTTCACCGGCGCGGTGAACGCCCACCGCGGCTACTTCGAACTGGCCCACGGCGGCACGGTGTTCCTCGACGAGGTGGGCGAGATGCCGCAGCCCCTGCAGGCCAAGGTGCTGCGCCTGCTGCAGGACCACCGCATCCGGCCGGTGGGCGCCGAGCAGGACCTGCCGGTCGACGTGCGGGTCGTCGCCGCCACCAACCGCGACCTGCTGCGCGAGGTGCGCGCCGGCCGCTACCGCGCCGACCTCTACTACCGGCTGGCGGTGGTCGCGCTGACGATCCCGCCGCTGCGCGAGCGGCGCTCCGACATCCCCGACCTGGTGCAGAACCACCTCGAGGAGCTGCTGGCGCGCTTCAAGAAGACCCTGACGGTGCCCGCCGACGTGATGGCGGCGCTGCAGGCCCACGACTGGCCGGGCAACGTCCGCGAACTGGTCAACGTGCTGGAACGGGCGGTGCTGCTGGCGGACGGCGGGGCGCTGTCCCTGGCCGACCTGCCCGACGCCGTGGTCCGCGCCGCGCCCGACGCGACCGCGGGCGTGCCGCCGGAACTGTTCGAGCAGCCGCTCGATGCGGCGCTGGCGAAGGTGACCCAGGACTTCGAGCGGGCCTACCTCGAACGGCTGCTGCGGGCCTGCGGTGGCCGGGTCGGACGCACCGCTGTGCGGGCCGGCATCAGCCCGCGCTCGCTGTGGGACCGCATGCGACGGCACGGCCTGTCGCGCGGCGACTTCCGCGACGGCGAGGCTACGGGCTGATCCGCACGGTGGCGGCGCCGGCGAACAGGCTGCGCGGCGCCCGCGGCGCGCCGCGTTCGTCGTTCTGGTAGTCGCGATAGCGGCACCGCAGGACGAGGGTCTGGCAGGTGGGCGGCGGCACCAGGTAGCGCTGGCCCGCCTCGAAGACCTCCACTGTGTCGGCGGGCTCGCAGCGCAGTTCTTCCACCACCAGCCACGGATCCGAACTCGGCACCGGGATGCGGTGCGGCCCGGGCCCGTCGAGCTGGTAGGTGGCGGTGACCCGGTGTTCGACGAACGGCGGGAAGCCCGGCTCCGGCACCGTCGAGCACCCGGCCAGGACGAGCAGGGGGAGCGCCAGCCAGCCGCTTCGGGCGGCGCGGCGGGCGGATAGCATCCGGCGGATGTCGGGTGGCATCGCGGTCAGGGCCAATCTGCTGTGCGTCACGGACACCGGCGCGCAGGGCCGGGTGCTGCTGTTCGATCTGGAGGCCCGCGCGCTGCTGTCGCGTTGGACGCTGCCGCGGACCGGCACAGGCTACTCGGATGCGGCGGGCGTGGCGATGGACGACCGCTTCCACATCTTCGTCGCCGACCCCCAGGCCGGCCGGGTCCGCCACTACTCGGTGTTCGGCGTCCACCTCGGCGACCTCGGGCAGCCGCCGGAACCGGGGGATGCCAGCCGCGACCGCCCCGGCGTGCTCGACCACCCGAGCGCGGTGGCGGTGCTCGACGACCTGGTGCTGGTGACCAGTGGCGACCGGCGGCTGCGCCGCGGCGTGCAGTGTTTCGGCCGCGATGGCACGGTGGGCCGGCCGCTGCGCCCCGAGGGCGACCCGGAGGGCTGGTTCGGCGCCCCGCGCGGCCTGTGGGCCGACCGGACCGGCATCCTGGTGGCGGACACCCTGCACGGCCGCGTGCAGCGGTTCCGGCCCGACGGCGGCTTCGTGGCGAGCTTCGCCACCGCCGCCGAGCCCGGCGAGGTCAGCCGGCCGCACGGTCTCGCCCGCCTGCAGGACGGCACGGTGGTGGTGATCGACGCCGGCGATCGTCCCGGCCTGCGCTGGTTCGCGGCGGGCGGGCGCGTCCTGCCGGCGCCGCCCGGCCGCGAACGGGTCGAGGGGCCGGTGGCGGTCGCGGTGGACGAACGGGATCGGCTGTACGTGTTGGACCGGGGCGGGGTGCGGGTGCTTCGATGCGGCGCCGATCGTGAGCCGGAGGCGGAACCCCTGGACCTGAGCGAACACCTCGATGGCCTCTGAGCAGCCGCGGCCCGGCGGCGGCCACCTCGGCGCCTTCGACATCGGCTGCGTCGTCGTCGGCGGCATCATCGGCGTCGGCATCTTCTTCACGCCGCGGGCGGTGGCGGCGGCGGTGGACTCGCCGGCGATGATGGTGCTGGCCTGGGGGCTCGGCGGCGTGCTGGCGGTGCTCGGCGCCCTGGTGTTCGCCGAACTGAGCGTGCTGGTGCCCGGCCACGGCGGCATCTTCCGCTACATCCTGGCGGCGTTCGGCCGGCTGCCGGCGTTCGTCTACGGGTGGGCCAACTGGCTGGTGATCCAGGCCGGCGCCCAGGGCGTGGTGGCGCTGGTGCTGATCGACCACGTCGAACTGCTGGCCTGGGGCGGCCCGCGACTCGGGCCGCACGCCAAGGTGGCGCTGGCCGCTGCGGCGGTGTTGACGTTCACCGCGGTGAACGTCTTCGGGCTCCGCGTCGGCAAGCGGGTGCAGAACAGCCTGACGGTGCTGAAGGTCGGCGCGCTGCTGTTCCTGGTGGCGGTGGCGGTGGTAGCGGGTGCGGGCGGGCCCGCGGCCGAGGCGAGCGCGCCTGCCGTCGGGCCCGACGGCCCGTCGCGGTCGGTGCCGGGGATGCTGGCGGCGGCGCTGCTGCCGGTGCTGTTCGCCACTGGTGGCTGGCAGCAGGGCTCGTTCCTGGCCGGCGCCGCCCGCCGGCCCCTGCGCGACGTGCCGCTCGGCATCCTGGCCGGCGTCCTGGTGGTGGTGGTGACCTACCTGTCGGTCAACCTGGCCTACCTGCGGCTGCTCGGCTTCGACGGCGCCCGCGGTGCCGCGGCGATCGGCGCGGCGGCGGCGGGCGTGGCGCTCGGCGAGGCCGGCGGTCGCGTGTTCGCCGCGATGGTGGTGGTGTCGGCGGCGGGCATCCTCAACACGATCAGCATGGCGCCGCCGTGGGTGCTCTACGCGATGGCCGAGGCGAAGGTGTTCCCGGCGGCGTTCGCGCGCCTGCACCCGCGCTGGCAGACGCCGGTGCTCGGTGTGCTGGGCCAGGGCCTGTGGTCGGTGGTCCTGCTGGCCACCGTGCACCTCGTCGTGCACTGGCGGTCGGACGGCGGCTCGGCCATCGCCACCCTGGACTTCGTCTGCAACGGCGTGGTGTTCGTCGACTGGCTGTTCTTCGCCCTGTGCGGCCTCAGCCTGCTGCGGTTGCGTCGTCGCGGCCACGGCCTGCGGGTGCCCGGCGGCGCGGCGGTGGCGGTGCTGTTCACGCTCGGCGCCCTCTTGGTCACCGCCGGCGCCATCTGGCAGCAGCCCGGGGCCTCGCTGGCGGGCCTGCTGATCGCCGCGGTCGGCCTGCCGGCGGCGTTCGTGCTGCGCCCCCGCGGTGCCGGCTGAACCCCCGCTGTTGGAGCCGCCCCCGCAAGGCGGTTACAAAGCGGCGATGGCCGATCCCACCGCGGACGACGCGTTCCCGAGCCTGGTCCGGAGCATGCTCGGGCATCTGGATCCCGATCCCACCCGCGAGGGGCTGCGGGACACGCCGCGCCGGGTCGCCGCCGCGTTCCGGTTCTACACCGAGGGCTACCAGATCGACCCGCGTTCGGTGATCGGCAACGCGCTGTTCGAGCCCGAGACCGACGAGATGGTGGTGGTGAAGGACATCGAGATCTACTCGCTGTGCGAGCACCACCTGGCGCCGTTCTTCGGCAAGGCGCACGTGGGCTACCTGCCCCGCGGCAAGATCGTCGGCCTGTCCAAGCTGGCCCGGCTGGTGGACGTGTTCGCCCGGCGGCTGCAGGTGCAGGAACGGCTGACCCAGCAGGTCGCCATGGCGGTGGAGGAGGTGCTGCAGCCCAAGGGCGTCGGCGTCGTCATCGAGGCCTCCCACCTCTGCATGATGATGCGGGGCGTGCAGAAGCAGAACTCGAAGACCGTGACCTCGTGCCTGCGCGGGCTGTTCCGCAGCGATGAGCGCACCAGGGCCGAGTTCCTGGAGCTGGTCCGCGACTGAGCGCCGCAATGCGTGGCCCGGCCGGCGCGAGGCCGACCGGGCCGGGGTGGTAGCGGGAGCCGGACTTGAACCGGCGACCTACGGCTTATGAAGCCGCCGCTCTGACCAGCTGAGCTATCCCGCCGTGCCCTGGGGGGCGTTTGGGGGCGGGGATTCCACCAGACGCGACGGTCCGACACAAGGGCGACGATTCTTGGCGCGCGTCGTAACTTTCCGGGGCCCGAGGGGTAGATGGGCGCGCGGGTGGCATGGACCCGCAACGAGACGAGGTGGGCTCCCTGGCTGAGCATTTCATCCCTCCCGAACTCTCTCCTCCTCCTGACGATCCTTCCTGAATCGAGAGCTTCCTCAGCCAGGGAGCCTTTTTTTCTTCCCCTGCCGCAGCCGGCGCCTAAGCCCTCGGCATGAGCTCGTTCGACCCGAATGCCGCGGCGGCCGCCGATGGCATCTTCGGCCTGCCCCACGGGGCCGCCGGCTCGGCCCTGCACCTGCTGCCGGTGCCGTTTGCCGCCACGGTCTCCTACGGCGGCGGCGCCGAGCGCGGCCCGGCGGCGATCCTGGCCGCCAGCCGGCAGGTGGACCTGTTCGACCTGCAGACCGGCCGACCCTACGAGCGCGGCATCTTCCTGCTGCCGGCCGATCCGCGGATCGAGGCCGCCCACGCCCGGGCGCGGCAACTGGCGACCTCGATCATCGCCGCGGGCGGCGCCGGGCCGGCGGACGCCGCCGCCGTGGCCGAGGTCGATGCCGCCGGCCGGCTGGTCAACGAGATCGTGCAGGCCGGAGTCGGCCAGATCCTGGAGCAGGGGCGCCTGCCCGGGGTGATCGGCGGCGATCACTCGATCCCGTTCGGGGCGATCCGGGCCGCCGCCCTGCGCCACCCTGGCCTGGGCATCCTGCACGTCGACGCCCACGCCGACCTGCGGCGGGCCTACGAGGGCTTCCGCTGGAGCCACGCCTCGATCATGGACAACGTCCTGCGGGACATCCCCGAGGTGGGCCGCCTGGTCCAGGTCGGGATCCGCGACTTCTGTCAGGAGGAGTTCGAGCGCATCCAGGCCAGCGAGGGCCGGGTGGTGACCCACTTCGACCTCGAATGGCAGCGGCGGCGCTTCACCGGCACCACCTTCGACGCCCTGTGCCAGGAGGCGGTGGCGGCCCTGCCGGAACGGGTCTGGGTCAGCTTCGACATCGATGGCCTGGACCCGGCCCTCTGCCCCGGCACCGGCACGCCGGTGCCGGGCGGCCTGCAGTTCGCCGAGGCCTGCCACCTGCTGGCCGTCCTGGCCGGCAGCGGCCGCCGGATCGTCGGTTTCGACCTCAACGAGGTCGCGCCGGGGGAGGGCGAGTGGGACGCCAACGTCGGCGCCCGCCTGCTCTACAAGCTCTGCGGCTTCGCGCTGCTCACCTCCTAGCCGGACAGGCCGGGTTTCCCCCAGGCGGATTCCAGGGACGGCGGCCGCCCTGCCGATGACATGGGCGGTCCCCCTTGGAACCGCGCATGGCGACAACGAAGGCAATCTCGGGCGCAGTCGATCGGGTGCAGGCCGCCGCCGGCCGGCTGCGACAGGCCGGCCGCGGTGCGGCGCCGGAGCTGATGGCGGAACTGCAGGGCCTGGCGAAGGCGGCCAGCGCCGCCGGCAACGCCGGGCTCGGCGCGCTCTGGCAGGACGATGCCGGTGCGCTGGCCAGGGTCGCGGCCGACGACGCGGCGTACGCGCGGCTGCGCGACGCGTTCCTGCTGCACCTCGACCGGGTCATCGCCCACACCCAGGCGACGGTGGCGGCGGCGACGGCCGGGCAGCCCGCGCCCGCCGATATGGCGCCGTTCGCGATCCCGGACGTCGACAGCGAGGGATCGTTCAGCGAGTGCGTCGCGGTGTTCCTGAAGCACGCGCAGACGGTGGTCGCCGAGATGGAGACCGACGCGATGGCGCTGGAGGCCGCCGCCGACGTCAGGGTCGCGGCGGAACCGCTGCGGCGGGCGCTGCAGACCCTGAAGGCCGAGTTCGGGCTGCTCGACATGGCGGCCGGCCAGAAGCTCTGCCAGCAGGCGGAGACGGTGCTGGAGGCGGCGCTGGCCGCGGGCAAGGCCGGCCCCGTCGACCTGTACCTGGCGCTGGCCGACTGGCTGAAGCACTTCTTCGACCGGCTGGTGGACGACCCGCGGGCCGAGGCGCCGGACGTCAGCGAGCTGGCCGAGAACCTGCGCAAGGCGGCCTACCTCGGCGGCGGCGGGCCGGCGGCGGCGGCCCCCGGCGAGGCGGCGTTCATCGACCTGACCGTGGCCGGCGAGTACGTCGACAGCCTGCCGGAGTTCATCACCGAGGCGCGTTCGCACCTGTCCGACGCGGAGAACGCGATGCTGTCGTTCGAGGGCGACGGCCGCAATCCGGAGAGCATCAACCTCACCTTCCGCGCGTTCCACACGATCAAGGGCGTGGCGGGCTTCCTCAACCTGCAGCCGATCGTCGTGCTGGCGCACCAGGCCGAGGCCCTGCTGGACGCGGCGCGCTCCAGTCGGATCGACCTCACCAGCGATCGGATCGACCTGATCCTGGCGTCGGGTGACCTGATCTCGACCATGCTGGCGGCGCTGGAGGGCGGGCCGCTGCCGACCACCGCGCAGCACGGCGGGCTGATCGCGCGCCTGAAGGACGCCTGCGGCGGTGCACCGGCTCCGGCCAAGGCCGCGCCGGCCGCGGCGCCGGTAGCTCCGGTTGCCGCCCCGACGCCGGCTGCGGCGGCTGCGGCGGTGGCGAAGGCCGCCCCTGCCCCGGCGGCGCCCGCGCCGGCGCCGATGGCGCCGGCGGCCAGCCGGCCGATCCCGGCGATGCCGCCTCGCTCTGCGCCGCAGAGTGGCGGCGACGAGGGCGAGGCCGCCCGCGCCGCCAAGGTGGAGCGCACCGTCAAGGTCTCGACCGCCCGCCTGGACCTGCTGGTCGACATGGTGGGCGAACTGGTGATCGCCCAGTCGATGGTGTTGCAGGACCCGGCGATCCAGCAGATCGACAGCCAGTCGCTGAGCCGCAACATCGGCGCGGTCGGCAAGATCACCCGTGACCTGCAGGAGGCGGCGATGTCGCTGCGCATGGTCACGGTGAAGGCGACGTTCCAGAAGATGGCCAGGCTGGTGCGCGACGTGGCGGCCAAGGCCGGCAAGCGCGTCAACCTGGTGATCCAGGGCGAGGAGACCGAACTCGACCGCAACGTCGTCGAGCAGATCAGCGACCCGCTGGTCCACCTGATCCGCAACGCGATCGACCACGGCATGGAGCCGAGCGACGTGCGCCGGCAGGTGGGCAAGGCCTCCGAGGGGCGGCTGCTGCTGCGCGCCTACCACCAGGGCGGCTCGATCGTGATCGAGATCGCCGACGACGGCCGCGGCATCGACAAGAGCCGCGTCTTCGCCAAGGCGATGGAGAAGGGCCTGCTGCCCGCCGGCACCCGGGTCGAGGACCTGTCGGACCAGGAGGCCTTCAACCTGATCTTCCTGCCCGGCTTCAGCACCGCCGAGAAGGTCACCGACATCAGCGGCCGCGGCGTCGGCATGGACGTCGTGCGGCGCAACATCGAGGCCCTGCGCGGCAAGATCGAGATCGACAGCGAGCTGGGCGCCGGCACCACCTTCCGCCTGCGGCTGCCGCTGACCCTGGCGATCATCGACGGCATGGTGGTGCGGGTCGGCTCGCGGCGCTTCGTGCTGCCGACGCTCAGCATCGAGCAGAGCTTCCGGCCGGTGGCGAGCCAGGTGCACTACCTGGTGGATCGCGGCGAGTGCGTGAACGTGCGCGGCACGGTGCTGCCGATCTACCGGCTGAAGGACGCCCTGGCCCAGCACGACGGTTTCGACGAGCTGGCCGATGGCATCCTGATGGTGGTCGACGTCGACGGCAACCGCTGCTGCCTGTTCGTCGACGAGATCCTCGGCCAGCAGCAGGTGGTCATCAAGTCGCTGGGGCTCGGCGGCGAGCGGGTCGCCGGCGTGTCCGGCGGCGCGATCATGAGCGACGGGCGCGTGGCGCTGATCCTGGACGTGGGCTCGCTGGTGGACGCGGCGATCAAGGTGTAGGAGCGAACATGAGCAACGCAGTGGAGAACAAGGCCAAGACCGGGCCGGTGATCGATCGGATGGCCGGCAAGTACCTGTCGTTCTTCCTCTCCAAGGAGGAGTACGGCATCGAGATCCTGCGGGTGCGCGAGATCATCGGCATCGTCGACATCACGCCGCTGCCGAAGACCGCACCCTACGTGAAGGGCGTGATCAACCTGCGCGGCAAGATCATCCCGGTGATCGATCTGCGGCTGCGCTTCGGCATGCCGAAGGCCGACTACACCAACGAGACCTGCATCGTCGTGGTGGAGGTGGCCGGCGACGCCGAGGGCCAGCCCCTGCAGACCGGCTGCATCGTCGACACGGTGTGCGAGGTGCTGTCGGTGGAGAACGAGCAGCTCGAGGCGGCGCCGCGCTGCGCCAACACGTCCGGCGAGCACATCGCCGGGCTGGCCAAGCTGAAGGACCGCGTGCTGATCGTGCTCGACATCGAGCGGGTGGTCGGCTCCGCCGGCATCCCGCGGCTCGCCGAGCAGGGCTGATCAGCCGCGCCGGCGCACCCAGCCGAGCGTGCCGAAGAACCAGCGGGTCACGTCGTCGGCGACGGTGTAGCCCAGCGGCACCACCACTGCGGTCAGCACCGTGCTGAACGCCAGGCCGCCGGCCACCGCGATCGACAGGCCGACGTAGCTGACGCCCTCGCTGCGGTCGCCGAACACGGCCATCGGCAGCAGGCCGACGATGGTGGTGGTGGCGGTCATGAAGATCGGCCGCAGGCGCACGCGGACGCCTTCCATGATGGCGGCGGTGCGATCGGCGCCGGCTTCGCGCTGCCGCTTGATGTAGTCGAGCAGGACGATGCCGTTGTTGACGACGATGCCGCCCAGCACCAGGGTGCCGATCATCGCCATGGCGTCGGCGGCGCCGCCGCCGAACAACCGCAGCGACCAGATCGCGCCGATGATCGCCACCGGCACGGTGCTGAACAGGATCGCGAACGGCAGCACCAGGGACTCGAACAGGATCGCCATCAGCAGGAACACCAGGAACAGGCCCAGCAGGCCGCACACGGCGAGGTCGCGGATCTCCTCGGCGACGCGACGCTGCGGCCCTTCCTCCGACCAGGAGTAGCCCGGCGGCAGGGCGATGCCGCGCATCACGTCGGTGATGACCTCGCGCATCGCCGTCGGCGTCACCGCCTCGGCGCGGCGGCCGATCAGCACGACGTTGATGCGGCCGTCCTGTCCCTCGATGTCGTCGACGGCGCGGGCGAACGCGATGTCGCCGAGCTCCGCCAGGCGCTGGTCGGCGCCGCCGTCGCTGGTGAGCCGCGTGTCCTGCAGGTCGGCCAGGTCGGGCTTGGTGCGGGCGTCGAACTGCGCCACCAGGCGGATCTCGCGACCGGCCTCCTCGAAGCGGCCCAGGTCGCGGCCCTGCAGGCCGGTGGCGAGCACGCCGAACACCGCCTCCGGGCGCACGGCCAGTTCCTGGATCCGCTGCCGGTCGATGGTCACCTGGATCTCCTGGTTGCTGGCCACCGCCGGCACGTCGACCGACTCGACCTCCGGACGGGCCAGCAGCAGGCGCTGGGTCTCCATGGCCCGCGCCAGCAGGAACTCGCTGTCGCGGCCGTAGAGCCGCACCACGAAGTTGCGCTGGTCCTCCTCCTCGCTGCGATCGCCGCCGCGCATGCCGCCGCGCCCGCCGCGTTCGCCGAGCTGCAGCCGGACGCCCGGCACCGGCGGCCAATCCGCCAGGACCTCGCCGCGGATGCGCTGGGTCTCGTCCGGCGCCATCTTGCGGGTGAAGAACAGGTCGATGCGCCCGCCGGCGCGGCTGAAGCGTCCGCCCACCGACTCGACCTCCCAGCGGTCGCGGTTCTGCTCGATGTACTCCTCGTAGCGCCGGAACGTGGCCTCGGCGGCGGCGAGGTCGTAGCCGCGCGGGAAGCCGAAGTGCACCGCCACCTCGCCGGGCCGGAACGGGCTCATGTTGGAGCCGGTGAGCGTGAGCGTCGAGGCGACGCCGAGGGTGCTGACGAACAGCGCCAGCAGCAGGCCCACCGCCAGGGCGCGGTGGCGCAGGGCGAAGCCGAGCAGCGCCGCGTTCAGGCCGCCGAGCCAGCCCGGCGGCCGGGCGCCGGTGCTGACGCCGCGTGGCCCGCTGCCGAACACCCGCAACCCGGCGGGCATGAGCAGCATGGCCACCAGCAGGCTGGCCAGCAGGGCGGCGGTGAGCGGCCGGCCGAGCGAGGAGAAGGTCGCCCGCAGCGCCGGCTTCTGCAGGAACATGATCGGCAGGAAGATCGCCACCGTGGTGAGCGTGGCGATGGTGACCGGCAGCAGCACCTCGCGGGCGCCCTGCACGCAGGCGTCGCGCAGGCGATGGCCCTGCTCGCGCAGTCGCCGGATGTTCTCCAGGACCACCACCGAGTTGTCGACCACCATGCCGACCGCCAGGGTCAGCCCGGCCATCGAGCAGATGTTGAGGGAGTCGCCGGCGAAGTAGGTGGTGGCGCAGGCCAGCAGCAGCGTCAGCGGGATGGCGAGCGCGATGGTCGCGGTCATCGGCAGGCTGCGCACGAACAGCCACAGCACCACCAGGGCCAGGAGCCCGCCCTGCAGCGCCGACGACAGCAGGTTCTGCAGGCCTTCGCGGATGAACTGGCCCTGGTCGAACAGGAAGCGCACGTCGAGGTCGCGCAGCCGGGGATCGCGCCGCAGCTCCTCGAAGGCGGCGCGCAGGCCGTCGCTGGCCGCCACCGGGTTGGCCTCGGCGGCGGCGCGCACCACGCCGGTGTAGGTGTGCTTGCCGTTGAAGCGCGACAGCTCGTCGCGCACCTCGGGCCGCCGTTCGATGGTGGCGATCTCGCCGAGCCGCAGGCCGGGCCGCACCGGCCAGTCCTCGATCTCGCCGGTGCTGCGGAACTTGTTGTCGATCCGCACCAGGAAGTTCTGCCGGCCGGTCTCCAGTTCGCCGAGCGGCATGGTGAAGTTGTCGCCGCCGAGCCGCGTGAGCAGGTCCCGCAGGTCGACCCGGTGCGCCAGCAGCCGGTCGCGATCGAACCAGATCCGGATCGACTCGTCGCTCAGGCCCCACAGGTCGATCCGGCCGACGCCGTCGACCGCCTCCAGGCGCGGTCGCACCACCTGGTCGAGCAGATGGTCCCAGGTGGAGTTGCGGGCCGGGGTGAGCGCCTGCAGGAAGGCCAGCGGCGCGGAGCCACCGTCCTCCTTCCAGGTGAAGTAGCGGTCGACGCCCTCGGGCCAGCGCAGCATGGCCCGCTGGATGCGGTCGCGGACCTCGGCGGCGGCGAGGTTCGGGTCCATGTCTTCGTCGAGCTGGATCGAGACCCAGCCCGAGCCGCTGCCGGCGCGGCTGCGCACCCGCTGCAGGCCGCTGATGGTCCGCACCGCTTCCTCGAGCGGCTCGACGATCTTGTCCTGCACCTCCTCGGGGGAGCGGTTCTGCGGCACCGGGATCCAGACGTTGATCTGGTTCTGCGACATGCCGCCGGGCAGGAAGCGCAGCGGCAGGCGGTGCAGGGCGACGGCGCCGATCACGATGGTGGCCAGCGCCACCATCAGCGACAGCACCGGCCGGTCGACGAAGGTGCCGATCAGGCCGCCGGGGGTGGGCGGTCCCGGGGGGGGCGGGGCTGCCGGCAGGCCGCTCATGGCCGCCGATCCGCCAGCGAGTAGACCACCGGCACCACCACCAGGGTCAGCAGGGTCGAACTGGCGAGCCCGGCGATCACCACCACCGCCAGGGGTGCGCGCAGTTCCAGGCCCTCGCTGCCGCCGCCGAGGAACGGCACGCCGACCAGCCAGCCGGTCTGCGGCAGCAGGCCCAGCAGCGTCGTCAGGGTCGTCATCAGCACCGGTCGCAGCCGCCGCCGGCCGCCCTCGACGATGGCCGCCGCCTTCGGCATGCCCTCGGCGCGGAGCTGGTTGACCTGGTCGATCAGCACGATGGCGTTGTTGACGACGATGCCGGCGAGCACGATCCCGCCGAGGAACGCGATCACCGACACCTCGAGCCCGGACAGCTCCAGGCCGAGCACCACGCCGATCAGCGCCAGCGGCACCGAGGCCATCAGCACCAGCGGCTGCACGATGCTCTCGAACTGGCTCGCCATCACCACGTAGACCAGGAACACAGCCAGGCCCAGCGCCAGCAGCAGGCTCTGCCGCGACTGCTCCATGTCGCGCTTCTGGCCGCCGAGGCGGGCCTCGACGCCCTGCGGCAGGTCGAGGCCGGCGAGCGCGGCCTCGGCGCGGAGCTGGGCCCGGCCCAGGTCGAAGCCCTGCACGTCGGCGGTGACCTCGGCGCCCCGCACGCTGCCGAGGTGGCGGATCTCGCTCGGACCCTCGCGGCGGGTGATCTCCGCCACCGTCGACAGCGGGATCTCCGGATAGCCCTGGGGATTGACGTTGAGGGCGCGCAGCGCCGCCTCGGTGGCCAGCTCCTCCTTGGCCATCCGCACCCGCAGGTCGATCTTCTTCTCGCGTTCGGCGAACAACGTCGGCACCTCGCCCTGCACCTTGGCGCGGAGCTGGCGGGCGATCACCTCGGCCTCGATGCCCAGCGCCGCCAGCCGGTCGCGGTCGAGGCGGATGCTCAGCTCCGGGTTGCCGCGCTGCAGGGTGGCGCGGGCGTCGCGCAGGTCGGGGATCGCCGCCAGCGCGGCGGTGACCTCGTCGCAGGCCCGGCGCAGGTCGACCAGGTCGTGACCGACCAGTTCGATCACCACCGTCGCCCGGAACTGCAGCACCGACGACACCGCGAAGCGATGGCTGAGCACCGCCGGCTCGGTCCGGACGATGGCGGCGATCGCGTCGCGGGTCCGTTCCTCCTGCTCGGCGCGGTTCGGCGCCGGCCGCAGCCGCACCTGGATGCGGGCGCTGTGTTTGCCCTGCTCGCTGTCGTTCAGCTCCTCGGGGTCGGTGCCCGAGGCGACGAAGGTGCGCTCGACCTCGGGCAGCGCGGCGATGCGCCGTTCCAGCGCGGTGGCGACCTCGTCGGTGTTGCGCACCGTCGAGGCGCGCGACAGGAACGCCTCCAGCCAGAACTCGCCCTGGTGGACGTCGGGCAGGATGGTGGTGCCGAGCCCGGCGCCGCGCCAGCCGGCGGCGGCGAGCAGCAGCAACGCCGCGGTCAGCACCAGGCCGCGCCGGCGCAGGGCGAGGCCCAGCACGGCCGGGTAGGCGCGCTCGGCGCGGTCGTAGGCCGCCTGGAACAAGGCGCCGACGGGCCGGAACAGGACCCCGAGGCCTCGCAACAGGAGCCGGACGCCGCCGCCGACGACCAGCAGGGCGAGGGCCAGCAGCCAGGTCAGCAGGAAGCCGACCGCCCGCAGCGGCAGCAGGCCGGCGAAGGCGAGCCAGCCGAGCGCCGCCGGGAAGCCGCGGCCCCGGGGCCGGTCGCCGACGATCCAGGCGGGGCCGCGGCCGAGCGCACCGGGCGCGGGGGTCGCGGCCGGCATCCGCAGGGACGCCAGCATCGGCACCAGGAACAGGGCCACCAGCAGCGACAGCAGCAGGGCGTAGACCACCGTCAGCGCCTGGTCGCGGAAGATCTGGCCGGCGAGGCCCTCGACGAACACGATGGGCGCGAACACCGCCACCGTGGTCAGCGTGCTGGCGATCACCGCGCCGGCCACGCGGCTGGTGCCGCGCACCGCCGCCGTCCGGCGGTCGGCGCCGGCCTCGCGCTCCCGCACGATCGACTCCAGCACGACGATCGAGTTGTCGACCAGCATGCCGACGCCGAGCGCGAGCCCGCCCAGCGACATGATGTTGAGGTCGATGTCCGACAGGAACATCGGCGCGAACGTGGCCAGCAGGCTGATCGGGATCGACACCGCCATGATGGCGGTGGGCGGCAGCCGGCGCAGGAACAGCAGGATGACCAGGATCGCCAGGATGCCGCCCTGGATGGCGTTGCCGAGCACGTCGTCCACCGCCTGCTGGATGAACGTCGACTGGTCGCTGAGCAGGGCGATGCCCATGCCCTGCCGTCGCAGTTCGAAGGCCAGGAAGTCGGTCATCGCCGCCCGTTGTCGCAGGGCCGCCTGCCGCTGCAGCGGCTCGGCCTCGACGTCGGCGGCGAGCGGCTCCAGGTGCCGGCCGGCCGCCACGGCCCGCTGCTGCGCCTCGGTGCCGAACACCAGCTCGCGCACCCGGCGGCACAGGTCGACGATGTTGGCGTCGGCCTCCTTGCGCACGTCGAGCAGCACGCACGGGCGGCCGCCGACCCGGCTGATCACCTCGGGCTCCCGCGGCAGCCGTTCGACCCGGGCCACCTCGCGCAGCCGGATCGACGTCTCGCCGCGCCGGGCGACGATGGTGTCGCCGATCTCCTGCAGGTCGCGGTACTCGTTGAGGGTGCGGACCAGGAACTCGGTCCTGCCCTCCTCGACGACGCCCGACGCGGCGTTCATGTTCTCGGCGCCGATCCGGGCGGCCACCGCGGCGATGTCGAGGCCCTTGGCGGTGAGCGCCTGGTCGTCGACGCTGACCCGGATCTCCTCCTCGTCGCCGCCGCGCAGCGACACCGCCGCCACGCCCTCCACCTGGGCCAGCCGTTCCTCGAGTTCCAGGTCGGCGTAGTTGCGCAGCGCGATCAGGTCGTGGTCCTGCTCCGCCGACAGGCCGAGCGTCAGCACCGGGTCCAGGGCCGGGTCGTAGCGCAGCACCAGCGGCCGGCCGGCGCCCGCCGGCGGGAAGAAGCGGTCGAGGCGCTCGCGCACCTCCTGCACCGCGAACACCATCGGCGTGCCCCAGGCGAACTCCAGCACCACGTCGGAGACGCCGGGCCGGCTGACGCTGTAGACCCGGCGCACGCCGGGCGCCACCGAGACCAGCTCCTCGACCCGCTCGCTGATCCGTTCCTCGATGTCGCGGGGGCCGGCGCCGGGATACTCGGTGCGCACGGTCACCGTCGGATACGACACGTCCGGCAGGAGGTTGACCGGCAGCCGCTGCAGGCCGACCGAGCCGAACACGCACACGGCGAGGAACACCATCGCCACCGCCACGCGGCGTTCGACGGTGAAGGCGAAAAAGCTGCGGCGCGCCGACGGTTCGTTCACCGTGGCCTACTTCCCGGCCGCGGCCAGCTCGACCGGCGTCTGGTCCTTCAGGTCCTCGTGGCCGCTGGTGATGACCAGGTCGCCGGCCTGCAGGCCGGCGTCGCCACGATTGCGGCACTCCACCAGGTCCTCCAGCTCGACGCCGCGATCGAAGCCGATCCGGATCGCCTTGCCCTCGCGCACCGCCATCACCACCGACACGTCGCCGTCGGACAGCACCGCGGTCTTCGGGATCAGCAGGGCCTCGCGCTCGGATTCGGCCAGGATGCGGGCGCGCAGGAACATGCCGGGCACCAGCCGCCGGGCATCGGCCGCCCCGATCCGCACCCGCATGCGGAAGTGGCCGGTGGCGCGATCGACCACCGGGCCGACCAGGTCGATCGCCGCGCCGAACTCCTCGCCCGGCAGCGCGTCGGTGGTGAAGCGCACCTCCCGGGCCGAGCGGCACAGGTCCAGTTCGGACTGCGGGCGGTCGAACCAGGCCACCAGCGCGTCCGGATCCACCAGCTCGAACAGGGCCTGGCCGGCGGTGACCACGGCGCCGGCGGTCACCGCGCGCGTGGTGAGCACGCCGGCGAACGGCGCCAGCAGGCGATGGTCCTCCAGCCGCACCGTGGCCTCGCGCACCTTCGCCTCCAGCTCGCCGATGCTGGTCTCGATGCGGGTGACGTCGAGGCCGGCCTTGCGTTCGTTGAAACCGGCGACCTGCAGGGCCTCCTCGGCGCTCTTGGTGGCCAGTTCGGCCTCCTGCAGGGCCTTCGGCGCCACGAACTCCTTGTCCATCGCCGCCTGCCGCTCGAACTCGGCGCGGGTGCGCTGGCTCTCCAGCCGCGCCTGCGCGACGCGCCGGCCGGCGGCCTCCACCTCGAGCTTCGCCAGGTCCAGGTCGACGCGCCGGGCGGCGAGCTGCACCTGCAGCTGCTCGACCGCCGATCGCGCCTCGCGGTCGTCGAGCTCGGCCAGCAGGTCGCCCTTGCGCACGGGGCTGCCGGCGTCGGCGTGCAGCGCCCGCAGGCGGCCCGGCACCCGCGAGGTGATCTGCGTCTGGTGCTCCGATTCGAGGAAGCCGGTGGTGCGCAGCTCGCGGCGCACCGGCCGCACCTCGGCCGGCACGGCGCGCACCAGACGCGGCCGTCCGGTCTCGTCCTTGGGCGATGCGTGGGTCTTCGGGGAACAGGCCGCAGCCAGCAGGGCGAGCAGGGCGAGCGGGAACGAGGGGGCGGGGCGGACGGCGGGCATGGCGGGGCGGGCGGAGGTGCGGCGGCGGCGCCGCGCGGACTTGGCCGGAAACTACGTGCCAAGGGGGGGGCGCGAGAGTAGCAGAACGGACCATGGCCGCACCGCTTCCCCTCGCCGAGGCCCTCGACCACGTGCTGCGGATCGATTGCGCGCCGCTCGCCGTCGAGACCCGGTCCCTGGCGGATTGCCTGGGGCGGGTGCTGGCCGAGGATGTACGCGCCGACGGGCCCTGGCCCAGCACCGATCGGGCGGCGATGGACGGCTTCGCGCTGCGGGCCGGCGACGAGGGGATCGCCGCCGGCACGCGGCTGCCGGTGGTGGGCGAGAGCCTGGCCGGGCATCCGTTCGCCGGCGGACTGCGGCACGGCCAGGCGATCCGGATCATGACCGGTGCGGTGGTGCCGCCGGGGGCCGACGCGGTGGTGCCGGTCGAGCTCACCAGCGGGTTCGCCGGCGAACTGGTGGAACTGCAGGAGAACGTCGCGCGCGGCGACCACATCCGGCCCGCGGGTTCCGAGGTGGGCCCGGGCCAGCTGCTGTTGCGGGCCGGCACACGGCTGACAGCGGCCGCGATCGGCGCCCTGGCGGTGCTCGGCCGGCTGCAGCCGGCCGTGCGGCGGGCGCCGGTGATCGGCATCGTCGCCACCGGCGACGAGGTGGTGCCGGCGGAGCGGGCGCCGGCGCGCCATCAGGTGCGCGAGAGCAACTCGTGGGCGATGGCGGCGCAGGTGCAGGAACTGGGCTGCACACCGCTGCGGCTCGGCATCGCGCCCGACGAGCCGGCCGGCCTGCGCGCCATGCTGCAGCGCGGCCTGGCGGAGGCCGACGTCCTGGTGACGATCGGCGGCGTCAGCAAGGGCAGCCACGATCTCGTGCACGGCACCCTGGTGGAACTGGGCGTGCGGCAGGTGTTCCACGGCATCGCGCTGAAGCCGGGCAAGCCGACGTTCTTCGGCGCCGTCGATGCGGCCGGCGGGCCGCGGGCGCGCTTCGTGTTCGGCCTGCCGGGCAACCCGGCGTCGAGCTTCACGGTGTTCGATCTGCTGGTGCGGCCGCTGCTGCGGCGCCTGCTCGGGGAGGCGAGCGCGCCGCCGGAGGCCGGCGCCTTGCTGTCCGGCGCCTGGTCGCCGAACCGGCGGCTGCAGGCGCTGCCGGCGGCCCTGCACCTGGGCCAGGACGGCGGGTTGGTGGCGCGACTGCTGCCGGGCAGCCCCAGCGGCGATCCCTTCGGGCTGCTCGGCGCGCACGGCTACGTGCTGCTGCCGGGAGGCGTCGGCCCGGGCACGCAGGCGACCGCCACCGTCGTGCCGATGGGCCGGGGGATCCCGCTCGCGTGAGGCCCGGCGGCTTCGGAATGGCGCTGCTGGCGGCGGTGGGGCTCTGCGCGGCCACGCCGCCGGCCTGGTTCCCCGGCGGCGAATGCCTGCTGCTGCCGGGTCTGATGGCCCTCTACGCGCTGGCCACCGCTGCCCGCTGGCCGCTCCTGTGGGCCTACCTCGTGGGGCTCGCCCACATGCTGTGGTTCTCGTGGTCGCTGCGCCACGTGAACCCACCGGGCTACCTCGCCGTCGGCGTGCTCGGCGGCTGCTACTACGTGCTGCTCTGCTGGCTCTGCCGGCGGCTCTGGCGCTGGCCCGGTCCGCTGGCCTTCGGGCTCGCCACCGCCGCGGCGTTCTGGCTGCGCGCGGTCATGCCCGAAATCGCCTATCCGCACGGGCAGCCGTGCCACGCGTTCTGGCAGCAGCCCTGGCTGCTGGGCGCCGTGCGGTGGGGCGGCGAGCCGCTGGCCAACGCGCTGCTGGGGGGGCTGGCCGCCGCGCTGGTCGAGGCGCTGCGGAGCTGGCGGGTGGCGGTGCCGCGGCTCGCCGGCGCCGCGGTCTCTGTGGCGGTGCCGGCCTTGCTGCTGTTCGCCCTGGCCGCCATTCCGCCTCCCGGACCGCCGGCGCTGGCAGCAGGGGCGTCGGCCGGCCTGCGGGTGGCGGCGATCGAGCCGGGCTTCGGGCCGCAGTTCCAGTACGGGCCCGACTATGCGCGGCTGTTCGTCGAACGGCTGCTGCGGCCGACGGTGGCGGTGGCCGGGCCCGGCGTGCCGGACGAACGCGCGCCGGACCTGGTGCTGTGGCCCGAGAGCACCCATCCGGGGCTGGTGACGCCCGCCGCCACCCCTTCGGGCCTGCAGTGGACCACCGCCGGCCTGGAGCCGGTCCGCCTGCACCCGCGCACCCGCCTCCTGGTCGGCGCCGACCGCCGCCAGGAGATCGATGCGGCCAGCACGCCCGCCGCGGTCCTGCTCGACCATCGCGGCCGCTTCCAGGGGCACCAGGAGAAGCAGCGCCTCGTGCCCGGCGGCGAGTTCGTGCCGTTCGCGAGCTGGCTCGGCGACGCGTGGCGGACCTGGCTCGAGGAGCAGGTGCGGGAACGGATGGGGGCGGTGCCGCGGGCGGTGGCGGGCGGCTCCCTGCCGCCGTTGCGCACCGCGGACGGGATCCCGTTCGGCACGCTGCACTGCTACGACAACGCGTTTCCCGGGCCGGCCCTCGACCAGGTCCGGCAGGGCGCCCGGCTGCTGTGCGTGTTGTCCAACGAGGCCTGGTATCACGGCGGCGGCGAACTGGACCAGCTGGCGGCGATGACCGTGATCCGGGCGCTGGAGACCGGCACGCCCCTGGTCCGCTGCACCGTGGATGGCGCCACCCTGGCGGTGGACGGGCAGGGGCGCGTCCTGGACCGCCTGCCCTGGCTGCCGCTGCCGCGCAGCGAGGCCCGCACCATGACGGTTTTCGTGCCCCTGGGAGCGGGGGCACTGGGACCCATGGCATGGCTGCTTCCGGTCCTGCCCGTCACCATCCTGGGCCTGATCGGCCTTGGTCTGCTGCACGCGGCGGTGGCGTGGGCTAAGCTTCGGGCAGTCCGGCCCAACCGAACGGATGCGCCCGGGAGTGTCCCCGGGTTCCGCACTCGCTCGGGTGGTTCTTGACGGTCCCAGCCTCTGGGCTAGCATGCCCCGCCTCTCGGCCCTCTTGCCGCGGGTGGCGCCTGCCCTCCCAGGCAGCCGTCGGAACCGCGACAGGCTGGAACGACCCCTTCTCAACCCTTCGACGTTCTGCTCCCCACCCAAGGCCCCTGCAAGCACGGCGTCATGCTGGTGCAGTTCAGCTAGTTAGGAGTACCAGGTCACCATGAGTCCCATTGGTCGCGTCTTCATCGTCATCAACCTCCTCCTGGCGGGCACCTTCGTGGGGTTCGCGGGCACCTACCTGCAGAAGCAGCACACCTACAAGCAGCTCCTCGAGGCGAAGTCCGACGAGTTCACCAAGGCGCAGAGCAACTGGAGCGCCGAGCGCCAGGGCCTGACCGATCAGATCAACAAGGCCGAGGTCGCCAAGTCGGCGCTCGACAACCAGCTGAGCAACGCGCGCAACCGCAACGCCGAGCTGGCCGACGAGAACAAGCGCCTCAGCAGCACGCTGGCCAGCATCGAGGGCGACGTCAAGACGATGTCGAGCAACGCCAACGCGATGCGCAGCGAGCTGGCCGCCATGGCCAACCAGGCCAAGGAGGCCTACGCGATGGCCATCGCCGACCAGAAGGCGAAGGACGCCGCGGTGCGTGAGAAGGACGACGCCGTCGCCAAGCTGCGCGACGCCAACTTCAAGATCAGCGGTCTCGAGGAGACCGTCGCCGCGCGCGATCAGTCGATCGCCGGCCTGACCAAGGACAAGAGCGAGCTGCAGCTGCTGGTGGACGTCGCCGGCGCCAAGGGCTTCCTGCCGATCATGGCCGTGCCGCCGCTGGCCGGCACCGTCAGCCACGTGTCGGGCCGCCTGGTCACGATCAGCGTCACCGACAACGCGACCAACGCCGAGATCAAGCCCGGCTACAGCTTCGCCCTCTACGAGGCCGGCACCTACAAGGGTGAGGCCAAGGTGACCGAGGCCGCCGACGGCATCGCGTTCTGCACGGTCGACAAGGCCGTGGACGGCACCACCATCAAGGTCGGTGACCGCGCCGCGACCCAGACCCGCTGATCCGCAACCCCAGCAACCGAACAAGGAGCATCCCCATGGCCCGCAAGAGCAGTGCAGCCGAGCCCGTGGAGCTGGAGGAAGTCGATCGCGGCGGCCTCGGCATCGACGAGGGCATCGTCCTGACGACCTTCTTCGTGCTCGTCGGCGCGATCGTCCTGGTCTACTACGCCAGCCAGGGCTACCAGTAGCCTCAGCTCCTGCAGGCAATGCCTGCAGCGACCCATTGCAGCACGGCCTCGCGGTGACCCCGCGAGGCCGTTCTGTTTGCGGGCCGGTCGTCGCGGCGTGGAAGACTCTCCACACCCGCCACCGACCCGGGAAGCCAGTGTCCGTGCGGTCTTTCCCGTTGTTCCCTCCGAGGAGTCCGCTACCTTCGTAGCTCGCGTCGCCCGGTCAGGCGACGGTCTGCTTGGTACAGGTCACACGCGTCCGCTGGGTCGGCGGGACGCAGCCCGGAGGGGTCATGTTCAAGGCGTTCGAGTGGATGCTCAGCCGGTTCTCGGTCGACGTGGGCATCGACCTGGGCACCGCCAACACGCTGGTGTTCGTGCGGGATCGCGGCATCGTGCTGGACGAGCCGTCGGTGGTCGCGGTGCGCAAGGGCACCAACGAGGTGCTGCTCAACGGCATGGCGGTGGGCGACGCGGCCCTCGAGTACCTCGGCCGCACGCCGCCGGGCTTCCAGGCCGTGCGGCCGATGAAGAGCGGCGTCATCGCCGACTTCGAGATCACCGAGAAGATGCTGCGCTACTTCATCGGCAAGGCGGTGGGCGGCAAGCGCATGGTCAAGCCGCAGGTCGTCATCGCCGTGCCGTGGGGCATCACCATGGTCGAGAAGCGCGCGGTGATCGGCTCGGCGGAGCGCGCCGGCGCGCGTCGTGTGTTCCTGGTGGACGAGCCGACCGCGGCGGCGATCGGCGCCGAACTGCCGGTGCACGAGCCGCACGGCTGCATGATCGTCGACATCGGCGGCGGCACCTCCGAGGTGGCGGTGATCTCGCTGGCCAACGTCGTCGAGGCGGAGTGCCTGCGGGTGGCCGGCGACGACTTCAACGAGGCGATCGCCCAGTACATCCGCGCCAAGTACAACCTGCTGGTCGGCGAGATCACCGCCGAGCGGCTGAAGATCGCCGCCGGCTCGGTGCTGCCGATGGAGGAGGAGATCGAGGTCGAGATCCGCGGCCGCGATTCGCTCACCGGCCTGCCGCGGCGGGCGATCATCACCTCGGCGGACGTGCGCGAGGCGCTGCTGGAGCCGGTGCGCAAGGTGGTGGGCGCGATCAAGAACGTGCTGGAGCGCACGCCGCCGGAGCTGGCCGCCGACCTGGTCGAGTCCGGCATCACGATGTGCGGCGGCGGCAGCCTGCTGCGCGGCCTGCCGGAGCTGATCTCGCGCGAGACCGAACTGGACACCCGGGTGGCGGAG
>CAZMGG010000029.1:42821-48814 GCA_964565715.1 uncultured candidatus Brocadiaceae bacterium
CGGCCTGCCGGAGCTGATCTCGCGCGAGACCGAACTGGACACCCGGGTGGCGGAGCGCCCCCTGGAGGCCGTGGCCCGCGGCACCGGCATCTTCCTGGAGAATCTCGAGCTGTATTCCCGGTTCCTCGAGGGCGGCGACGACCTCGCCTGAGCGCCCCGGGCGGGGGCGGAAGGGGCTCGGCGGTGGCGATGCGCGCGCACAAGGCGTTCCCGGTGGGGCTCTACGGGCTCCTGCTGGGGGCGCTCTGCTGGCTGGCGGTGCCGGAGCTGAGCGCGCCGGTCGAACGGGCGGTGCTGGGCGCGCTCGGCTGGACGGTGCGCGCCCACGCCGCCGTGACCGGCGCGCCGGTCCACGCCGCCGCCATGCCGGTGGACGAGGCGGCCGTGGCCCGGCTGCGGGCCGATCTGGACGAACGGCTGCGGCGCAGCGCGTTCGCCGGCGGCCGTCGCCTGCTGCCGCTCGTCTGGCAGCCCGTGTTGTGCCGGGTGACGGCGCTCGAGGTGCCCGGCGGCGGCGGCGCGTTCAGCGAACTCCGTCTCGACCACAGCTACGCCGACCTGGCGGGCTGCGGGCCCCTGGTGACCCGGGGCGAGTCGCTGGTGGGCTTCCTGTGCGAGCCAGGGATCGGGGTCGCCCAGGACGATCGCCCCGCGGACGCGGCCCGCGTGCTGCTGCTCAACCACCGCGTCGGCGCCGCCGTGCCGGCGGTGCTGCTTCCCGCCGGCGACCGACCCGCGGACGAAGGAGCGCGGGCGGCCCTGCGCTTCGTGATCGAACCAGGTGCGGCGGTGGATCCGGCACCGCTGCGCACGGCGCTGTGGGACGACCCCTACCTGGCCTCACGCCTCGATCGCAGCGGCCAGGAGGTGCGCACGCTGGGGTTGCCCTCGGGCGACCGGGAAGTGCCGGCGGGGCTGCTGCTCGGCCGGGCCAGGGTGTGGGGCTACGAGTCGTTCGGCGAGACCCTGCCGATCGGCGTCTACGTCGAGCCGGCGGTCGACTACCGCGCCCTCTCCCACGTGGTGCTGTGGCAGACCGGCGGCGTCGAGCCGCCGGCGCCGGCGGCGCTGACGACCGCGGCGATGCGCCTGTGGCCCCTGCCCGGCAGCGGCGGCTCCCGCTGGCACCTGACCGCTCTGGCGGGACCCGGGGTGGCACTGCCCGCCGAGGCCGCCGTGGTCCGCGATGGCATGTGCCTCGGCACCTGCCGGGGCCTGCAGTTCGGCGTGGCGCTGGGCTGGTCGTTCGCCAGCCGCCAGCGCCGCTGGGCGCTGCTGCTGCTGCCCGACGACCCGCAGGAACCGCCGCGCGAACTGTTAGGCACCGTGGTCGCAGGCGTCGGCGAGGAGGCCCTGGTGCGGCTCGCCAGCGGTGCGCTGGCGGCCGGCCACGCCGGCTTCCTGTTCACCGGCAGCAATGGTCCGCACTGTCCGCCGGGACTCCTGATCGGCCGCGCCGAGCCGCGGGCCGACGGGCTGCTGCGGGTGCGGCTGCCGCCTGGCAGGGCGGAGGCCGCGGTGGCGGTGATCGGCGGGGGCGGCTGATGCGCTGGGTCCTGTGGTTCCTGCTGGTGCCGCAGCTGCACCTCGCCGTCGGCTGGCTGCGGGCGGCCGGGGCACCGCCGCTGGACGTGTCGGTGGCGGCCTGCCTGTTCGCGGTGCTGTTCGCCCGGCCCTCGGCGCTGCCGGGCCTCCTGCTCGGCGCCGCGCTCGGCCGTGCCGTCGTCGAAGGCGGCAACCTGGCGGTGCAGGTGCTGGCGCTGGCGGTGCCGGTGGCGGTGCTGCTGCCGCTCCGGCACCTGCTGTTCGGCCAGCGTTGGCTGTGGCAGGGCCTCGCCGCCGCCCTGCTGGCGGTGGCGGTGCCGCGCCTCGACCGCTGGTTCGGCGAACTGTTCCGCCAGGCCGGGTCGATGCCGGACCTGGACGGGTTGCGCGTGGTGTGGTGCGTGCTGCTGGTGCCGCCGCTGGTCTGGCTGCTGCGGCGGCTGCCGCCCCTGCGCCTGCTCCAGGAGGTGGCGCCGTGAGCGCCACGCCGCGGCGGATCCGGGTGCTGGCCGGCGTGCTGGCGGCGGCCCTGGTCACCGTGCTGCTGGGGCTGTGGTTCGTCATGGTGGAGCAGCACGACGTGTGGCTGCTGCGCAGCTTCGCCAACCGCTGGTCGTTCCGCGACGTGCCGCCGCACCGGGGCGCGGTCCTGGATCGGCAGGGGCGTGTGCTCGTGCAGGACGTGCCGTGCTTCGAGCTGTCCATCAGCTACCGGTGGTTCCGGCGTCGCCATCCGGTGGGCGCGGCGGTGCATGGCGCCAACCTGCTGGCCCGGGCCCGGCCCGAACTGCAGGGCGTGCAGTTCATGTACTCGCCGGGCCCGCGGGGGCCGGAGGCGGCCTGCGCCGAACTGCTGGCGCTGCCGCTGAGTGCGCTGCGGCGCGGCGCGCTGCCCGAGGACACCGCCCGCGACGTGCGCTACTACGCGGTGTCCCTGCTGGCCGGATTGACCGGTCGCAGCCGCGGCCAGGTGCAGCGACGCTGGGCGGAGGCCGGCGCCGACGAGGCGGTGCGGACGGTGGGCGACGTGCTGCCCGGCTTCGACGCGTCGTCGTTGGCGGTGCGCTTCGCCGCCCGCGCGGCCGAGCTGCGCGAACTCGACCGGCGGCTGCGGGCGAAGGGCGCGCGCGGCGAGCTGATGGACAAGCTCGACGAACTGCGCCGTGACTGGTACGCCGCATCCGACGAGACCCGCGACTGGGAGGAATGGCTGGTGCCGGTGGCGGGGGGCGTCGACTTCGAGACCGCCGCCGCCCTGCGCGGCGCCCGGGCGGCGCACCCGGGCCTGGCCCTGGATCCGGCGGTGCGGCGCGAGCGGCTCCCGGACCGCGCCGAGGCTTCGGTGCTGACGGTGCTGCTCGGCTCGGTGGCCGACCTGCGGCGATCGGGCCGCCACTCCGCGGTGCTGCAGGAACGGCTGGCGCTGGGCTTGTCGGAGGACGACCTGGATGTACTGGTGCCCGAGCGCGCGGTGCCGAGCGAGTCCGCCGAGCGGCACTTCCGGCAGGCCGCCGAGAGCGCGATGACCACGGCGCTGCTGCGGCGCGAGCGCGAGGGGACCAGCGGCATCGAGCTGACCCAGGACGCCCGGCTGTCCGGGCTGCCGGGCCTGCGCCTCGTCGAACGCGACAAGCAGGCCCGCGAGATGGGCCTGTGGAGCGCCCTGCAGGTGGCGCCGGGCCGGGACCTGCAGCTGACCATCGACCTCGACCTGCAGGACCTGCTGGAGACGACGGCGCAGGCGTTCCTGGCCGAGATGCGGGCGTTGCCGGGGGCGGATGCGGCGCGGCTCGACGTCGGCATCGCGCTGCTGGACGCCTGGAGCGGCGACGTGCTGGCGGTGGGCGGCGCGCCGCTGCGCGCCGACCTGCGCGGCATGGTGACGGTCACCGGGCCCGACGGCAGCGCGCGGCGCGAGCCCGGCATCGTCGAAGATGCCCTGCGCAGCCAGCCGCCGGGTCTCGGCTGGCTCGGCCCGGGCGACATCGGCTCGGTGGCCAAGCCCTTCGTCGTGCTGGAGCAGCTCGCCGCAGCCCGCGCGGGCCGGCCGCACACCGCGCTGGCCGACTTCCACGACTGCAGCGGGCGCTTCCCGCGGCCCGGCCGCCAGCCGCTCGGCTGCGGCAAGGCGCACGGTCCGGCGGGCCGCGAGCCCATGGGCGCGATCGCCGAGTCGTGCAACATCTGGTTCTACCAGGCCGCCACCGGGCTCGGCGCCGACGGCGTGCACCGGGCGCTGCTGCGGTTCGGCCTGGTGCCGCCCGGCGCGGTGCGCGAGCCCGATCTTGACCTGCGCGCCGCGTGGCTGCCGCGACCGGCGGAATTGCCGGTCGGCATGGCGCCGCATCCGCAGCTCGCGCTGTCCCACGACGTGCTGCGGCGGGCGATCGGCTACGGCGTGCAGGCCTCGCCCCTGCATGTGGCCCGGGCCTACGCGGCGCTGGCCACCGGCGCCCTGCCGACCCCGGGGCTCCTGCTGGGGGAGGCCCGGCCCCGGCTGCCGCTGTCGGTGCCGCCCGACGACCTGCTGCTGGTGCGCGAGGGCTTGCGCGACTGCGTGCTGCGCGGCACGGCGCACCGCGTGACGGGGATCCAGCTGCTGCCGCCCGAGCTGTTCCTGCACGGCAAGACCGGCACCGCCGAGGTGACCACCGACAAGGAGAACAACGCCTGGTTCGCCGGCTTCGTCGGCCAGCGCGCCGAGTCCGGCGTGCAGCTCTGCTTCGCGGCGGTGGTCTACCAGGTGCCGCACGGCCAGCACGGCGGCGACGTCGCCGGCGACCTGATGGCGCGGCTGCTCGATGGCATGGCGCGTTCCCCGCAGCTGCATGCCCGCTACCTGAAGCCGGAGGCGGGCCGATGACGCGGGCCTCGGCGTTGCGGCGCATGGACTGGTGGGTGTTCCTGCTGGCGGCGGCGCTGGGCCTGATCGGGCTCACCTTCGTCCACTCGGCGACGCTGGACCGGCCCGACGTCGCCGACCAGCGCTTCAAGCAGGCCCTGTTCCTGGGCTGCAGCCTCGGCCTGTGCCTGTTCCTGGTGCTGCCGCACTACCGGCGGGTGCTGCGGGCGGCGTGGCCGATCTACGGGCTGGCGGTGCTGGCCCTGCTCGGCCTGCCGTTCTTCGCGCCGGTGATCAACGGCGCCCAGCGCTGGTATGCGTTTCCGGGCTTCTCGATCCAGCCGAGCGAACTGGCCAAGCCGGCGGTGGTGGTGGCGCTGGCGGCGCTGCTGCGCTTCCGTTCGGAGGAACGCACCGGCGGGGGGCTGCTGTGGCCGTTGCTGGTGGCGGGCGTGCCGGCCCTGATCGTCATGCGGCAGCCGGACCTCGGCAGCAGCCTGGTCTATGGCCCGATCGTGCTGGCGATGGGCTACGCCGCGGGCGTGCCCGGCCGGCGGATCCTCGGACTGCTCGGCCTCGGCCTGTTGCTGGCGGCGGTGGGCTACTTCTTCCTGCACGGCTATCAGCGGGAGCGGATCGACGTGTGGCTGTCGCACTTCGGCTGGAGTGCCGAGCTGGACGGCGGCGAGGCGGGCAAGCCCGATGCCCGCACCAGGATCCAGCAGATGCTGTGGGGCTCGGCCTACCAGCCCTGGCAGGCGCTGATCGCCATGGGTGGCGGCGGGCTCACCGGGTTCGGGCTGTTCCAGGGGCCGCAGAACCGGCACGACTTCCTGCCGTACCGCAGCGAGGACTACGTGTTCGCGGTGGTGGGCGAGGAGATCGGCTTCGTCGGCTGCGCCGGCGTGCTGCTGCTGCAGGGCCTGCTGGTGCTGGGGATCCTCGGCATCGCGCTGCGCACCCGCGAACGGTTCGGCCGGCTGCTCTGCGTCGGCGTGGCGGCGTGGCTGGGCAGCCAGACCCTGATCCACGCCGCGGTGTGCGCGTGGATGGTGCCCGCCACCGGCCTGCCGATGCCGTGGATCAGCTACGGCGGCAGTTCGACGATGGCGGCGGCGCTGGGCCTCGCGCTGTGCCTGAACGTCAGCGCGCGGCGGGAGCCGGTGCTGGCCGGCGACGGCTTCCGTTAGCCGTCGCCTGGCCGCCTACGCGTGCACGCCCGGCGCCTCCATCCCGGTCTTCTGCACCCATTCCGGATACGAGCCCGGATACGCCACCGGCGGCCGGCCCTCGGCGCAGCCGCTGACGTCCAGCACCTTGTTGGCCAGGCCCTTCAGGAAGGTGCGGTCGTGGCTGACGAACAGCATCGCGCCCTCGTAGTCGCGTAGCGTCTGCACCAGCATCTCCTTGGTGGTGAGATCCAGGTGGTTGGTGGG
Organism: uncultured candidatus Brocadiaceae bacterium; assembly: GCA_964565715.1. GTDB lineage: Bacteria > Planctomycetota > UBA1135 > UBA1135 > UBA2386 > CAZMGG01. Next base: position 48,645 of record CAZMGG010000029.1, read on the forward strand.
CTCGTCCAGCACCAGGAAGTTGGGCGGGTCGTAGAGCATCAGCGCCAGCACCAGCCGCGACTTCTCGCCGCCGCTCGGCACGGCGATGCGCTTGTCGACCTCGTCGCCGGAGAATTGGAACGCGCCGAGCAGGTTGCGCTTCTGGCCGATCGAGTCGAGCGGGAAGGCCT
>CAZMGG010000030.1:0-29354 GCA_964565715.1 uncultured candidatus Brocadiaceae bacterium
GGCAGCGAGATGCCGCGGCCGGCCGCGAGGCACTCCATCAGCATCTGCCAGCCGTGACCGGCGCCTTCGACGCCGCCGATGATCTGATCGACGGAGACGACGACGTTCTCGCCGCGGGTCGGGCAGTTGTAGAACGGCACGCCCATCGGGTCGTGCCGCCGGCCCAGTTCGACGCCGGGCGTCGCGGCCGGGATCAGCGCGCAGGTGATGCCGAGGTCCTTGCCCTTGCCCAGCAACTCGTCCGGATCGCGCAGCTTGAAGGCGAGCCCCAGCACCGTGGCGATCGCCGCCAGCGTGATGTAGCGCTTGTCCCACTGCAGGCGCAGCATCAGCCGGCCGTCGTCACCGCGGAACACCTCGCCGCTGGCCTTGATCGCGCCGGCGTCGGAACCCGCACCGGGCTCGGTGAGCGCGAAGCACGGGATCTCGTCGCCGCAGGCCAGCGCCGGCAGCCAGCGCTTCTTCTGCGCCTCGGTGCCGTAGTGGATCAGCAGCTCCGCCGGCCCGAGCGAGTTCGGCACCATCACGGTGATGGCCAGCGCCAGCGACCGCGAGGTCAGCTTCGTCACCACGGCGCTGTTGGCCGACGGCGAGAACTCGAGGCCGCCGTATTCCCTGGGGATGATCAGGCCGAAGAAGCGCTCCTTCTTCAGGAAGTCCCACACCTGCGGCGGCAGGTCCTTGTCCTGGAACACCTGCCAGTCCGAGGTCATCGCGCAGACCTGCGCCACCGGGCCGTCGACGAAGGCGCGCTCGGCGTCGCTCAGGTCCGGGTACGGCGAGCGGCTGAGGGCGCGCAGGTCCGGCTTGCCGGAGAACAGCTCGCCCTCCAGCCACACCGAGCCGGCGCCGATCGCCTCGCGCTCGGTGTCGCTGATCTGCGGCAGGAAGCCGCCGTCGCGCAGGAACGCGAACACGCGGCTGCTGACGACCGCGCGGCGCAGCGGGCGGACGCCGAACAGCACGATCGGCGGCAGCGCCAGCAGGAACCACCACCAGGCGGCGCCGGCGAGCCACAGCAGGGCCAGCAGGGCCGTGGCGTAGACCAGGAACGGCGCGCCGACGAAGCCGATGGCGCAGAACGTGCCGAGCGCGACGAGACAGCCGGCCCAGAGGGGCCATTGCGCGAGGGCACCGAAGGTCGAGGTGAGGAAGTCCATGGAGCGCTGGGGCGGCCTGGCCCCGGTTCCGTTCTTCGGCTGGTGGGGAAGGCGCGCCTGACCGCACTTGGACTAGGCCACGAGCGGCCGATGGCAACGGGGCCATCGTGCCTACCCCGGCGGGTAGAAGACCTCCTCGCCGTCGCACAGATACATGAGCCAGCCGTTGGGCAGGGTCTGGATGTACTTGCAGTCGGGATCGTCGTCGCAGGCGTTGCCCTGCTCACCCTGGGCCAGCGTGCGCCGCTGGCCGATCTCGCCGGACCGGCGTCTGCGGGAGATGGCGGCGGCGGCCTGGGTCAGCAGTTCGGCGAGATCGGCGGGTGGAGCGGCATCGGCGGGCAGGAGGCGGATGCGCAGGGAGCGGGCGGGATCGGCCATGGGACCTCCGGGGAGCTTGGGAGCGCGGCCGCGTGTGGCGGGGGACGGGCGGCTCCTGCGTCGGACTAGCCGACGCGCTCCCTCTGGTTACCCGTCGGCCTACCGCGGTACCGCGGTAGGCTCGACGGCGAGGTGCGGCCGGAACAGCCGCAGCCCGAACGCCAGGTCCGGGCTCCGCCCGATCACCGGCACCGTGCCCGGCCCGGGGACGCGCTGCCACAGGTCGAGCAGGACGCGCTGTCTGGCGATCTGGACGGAGCCGGGCATGATCCGCCGCCAGTCACCACGCGTGCGGGTGCTGGTCCATTCCATCGCGTTGCCCAGCGTGTGCTGGAGTCCCGCGGTGGTGCGATCGCGCCCCGGATCGGCGTCGATGGGGCGCAGCCCCTCGGGTGCGACAAGGTCTTCTGCCGTCCATTCGGCGCCGCCGGGGAACGCATGACCCTGCCCATCCTGGGCCGCCAGCAGCCAGTGCTGCGCGTCGGGCACGAACGCGCCGTGGAACGCCGCCACCCGCCAGGCCAGCCAGAACGAGACCTGCGCCGGCAGCGGCACGGCGGCCAGGTCCGCCCGGTCTGCCTGCGCCATCTGCGCGATCTGCGCCGTCACCGCCGCCGGCTCGTCGGGATGGCGCAGCAGCTCTGCTCCAACGGTCTGCCCGCGCAGGAAGCGCAGGTAGTGGGTCACCTCCGGCTCGCCGAGTTCGCTTCGGCGGACCAGCAGGCGCTGCTCCAGGCGCACGGTCTCGCTCGCCTCGCCGACGCGCACCGCATGGTCGCCTTGGGGAAACGCCGCCCAGGCTGCGGGCGGGGACCACCGGTGCAGGCCGGCCGGCTCCGGTAACGCCAGCGCCAATGGCAGCGCGCTCGCGGCGCCCTGGCCGGCGGTGCCCAGCCGCAGCAGCACCGGGAACAGCGTCGGATCGTCGGCAGCCCACCAACTGCCTGGATCGCGCGGCAGCAGCAGGACCCAGCACAGGCCCGGTGGCAGCATGGCCGCGAGGCCTTCGTCGAGCGGCACGAACGACGCGAGCGGCGGCAGGGTCGGCATCCGGTCGTCGCTGACCGGCAGGACCGCGGCCAGGAACCGCGGCGATGGTGCGACGCGCAGCACGGCCCGGTCGATGCCCATGGCCAGCGCCTGCAGCGCCTGCGGCTGGGTCGGCCGGTCGCGGTCCAGCACGGGCAGCACGGACGCGCGCGCCGCATCGTCGAGCGCGGTCCACTCGGCGCGCACCGCCGCGGCATCGCCGTGCTGGGCCGCCGCCAGCATGCGGCCGGCGACGCGTCCGGCGCTGCCGTGCTGCACCCAGGCGAACGCGCCGAGCCCAAGGGCCAGCAGGACGGTGGCGATGCCGGCCTTGCGCCGGTGGTGGCGCCAGAGGCGGCCGGCGGAGAACGGCGACCGCAGCGGCTCGCCCGCGGCGTGCCGTTCGAGATCGGCGAGCAGCGCCATCGCCGACGGCTGCCGGTCGCGCGGGTCGGGCTCGAGGGCGCGATCGACGATGTGGGCGAGGTCGTCGGGCACCGCCGGATTCAGGCGCCGCAGGCGGCGTCCGGCGCCGGCCCGGGCGGCGTGCCGGCCGTCCGCCAGGGCCCCGCGCGGCGGGCTGCCGCAGAGGCACGCGTGCAGCAGGGCGCCGAGGCCGTACACGTCGCTGGCCGGGGTGGCCGCGGCGCCCTGGCCCTGTTCGGGCGCCATGTAGGCCAGCGTGCCGACCAGGGCGTGGGTCTGCGTGAGCGTGGTCAGGTCGGTGGCGCGCGCCAGCCCGAAGTCGGTGAGCACGGCGCGGCGCCCGTCGTCCACCAGCAATACGTTCTGCGGTTTGAGGTCGCGATGCACCTGGCCCTGCTCGTGCAGGGCCGCCGTGCCGCGGACGACCTGCGTGCCGACGGCCAGTGCCCACGCCACGTGGTCCGCGGTGCGGAACGAGGCCGGCACCTGGTCGGGGGTGACCGGCTGCTGCAGGAGTGCGGTCTGCTCGCCGGGGGCCAGGACCGCCGTGGCCGAGCCCGTCGCCGAGGCACCGGCCGTGGCGAGGCCGCCGCGGCGCCGCACTTCCTGCATCAGCGTCGGGCCGTCGAGCAGTTCCATCACCATCGCCGACAGGTCGTCACACTCGACCAGTTCGCGCACGCGGACCACGTGCGGGCTGTCGATGCGCGACAGCAGTTCGGCCTCGCGGCGCAGGCGGGCGGGACCGTCGGCCTCCGCCGCCAGGTCCTCGTGGCGCACGACCTTGATCGCGACCGCGGTGCCGTCACGGTCGGTGGCGCGGAACACCTCGCCCTGGGCGCCGGCGGCGATGCGGCGCTCGATCTGGTATCCGGGAATGGCGAGCAAGGGGGCGGGGGGCGGCGGCCGCGGCGAGGGAGAGGGGTGCGCGGGATTCTAGGTACGGGCCCCCGTTGCGGTAGACCGCTCCACCGCAACCGTCTTAATAGCAGCGGGTTCGCCGCCGCGGCTCAGAGGTCGCGGGCGAAGAAGGCGTTGCAGCCGTGGTGGCCGGTGCAGCCGAGCGCGCCGGGGATCTCGGCGAAGCCCGCCTTGCGGTAGAGCTTCTGTGCCGCCGCCATCCACGACGTCGTCTCCAGGTAGCAGCGGCGGTAGCCCAGCCGGCGCATCTCGTCGAGCAGGAGCCGCAGCAGGGCGTGGGCGGCGCCGCGGCCGCGGGCCTCGGGCAGGAAGTACATCTTGCGCAGTTCACAGGTGGCCTCGGCGGGCGCGGTGCCCTGCAGCCGGCCGAAGCCCGCACCGCCGAGCACCGTGCCGCCGTCCCGGCCCGGCCGTTCGACCACGTAGTAGCGCGCGTCGGGCAGCGCGTAGGCCGCGGTCATCGCCTGCACCTCGGGATCGTGGATGGCGAAGCCCTCGCCGGTGCAGCGGTGCTCGGTCATCACCGCGCGGATCACGGCGGCCACCGCCGGGTCGTCGGCCGTGCGGATCGGCCGCAGGATCAGCAGGTCGCTCATGGCCGGACCTCGGCCTCGGCGTTCACGGCGCGCGCCTCCCGCAGGACCCGTTCCCAGTCCATCGCCGGGCCCGGGTCGGCCTTGTTCCGCTGCACGTGGAAGTGGCCGAGGATGCCGTCGAACTCCCGCAGCTCGGCGGGCTCCAGGTTGCGGGTCAGCACCGCGCCGTCCGGGCCGCGCGGCGCCTCCAGGCGGATCCGCGGCAGGGCCCGGGCCAGCCCGGCGCACAGCTTCACCAGGGCCTGGTATTGCGCCTCGGTGAAGTCCGGCTGCCAGAGCTGCTGGCCGTGGATGCGGCCCTCGATCAGGTCGGGCCGGGCGGGACGCGGCACGTAGTCCTGAAGGCGCAGGTGCGGCTCCGGCAGCACGCCGGGCCACTTCATCCGCCAGCCGTCGGGGCCCTGCTCGTAGAAGCGCAGCAGGTCGGGATGGCGCGGCCGCGGCCAGCTGCCCATGTGCGCGATCTCGACGCCCACCGCGGTGTCGTTGGCCACCGTCGCGTGCCAGGCCCGTTCCTGCAGGTCCAGCGTCTGGTAGATGGTGCCGTCCAGGTCGAGCATGAAGTGCACCGACAGCGTGCGCGCGTCCTGCAGGACCTTGAAGCACTGCCGCGAGGTGCCGCAGACGTCGTAGTGCAGCACGAACTGGTGCACGACTTGCTGCAGGTCCGGCAGCGACCAGCCCTCGGCGGCGACCCGGGCGGCGATCTCCGGCGGCAGGTTGCGGCGCTGGCCGTAGCGCAGCTTGCCGTCGGGCTGGTCCTGGTCCGTGAACCGCTTGCGGGTCTGGTAGGCGTCGTAGCCGTCGGGATCGCTCCACAGCACCACCGGCGTGCCGATGCGGAAGTGCTCGCCGGCCACGACGATCTCGTCGCCGTGGCGGGCCTTCGCCGGCGGCGCCGAGGCGCAGGCGCCGAGCAGGAACGCGGCGAGGAACGCCGCCGGGGCGGGGACGGGGAGGCGGGAGTCGGTCATGCGGTGAGCGCCGGACGAGCGCGGTGGAAGTCGGTGGTCTGCTGCCAGCGTTCGGCGACGATGAGCAGGGCCGCCTCGCCGTGCAGCGCGCCGACCAGGGCCAGCACCGTCGGCCGGCCGCCGTCGCGCTCGCTGCGGCCCACCGGCAGCACCAGGGTCGGGTGGCCGGTCAGGTTGGTGCAGCCGAGCGTCGGGCCGCCATGGGTGGGGGCGACCAGCACGTCGATGCCCGCCAGCGCAGCCAGGGTCTCCTGCTGCAGGCGGGATCGCAGGCGCGCCGCGCGCAGGTACTCCACCGCCGGGATGGCGCGGGCAGCGCGGAAGCTGTTGGGCCAATCGCCGTCGTCCTGGCCGTCGAGCTGGGCCAGCCCGCCGCTGCGGGTGAGGTCGTCGAAGGCCGCGGCCCCCTCGGCGTGCAGCATCAGCAGCAACGCCGAGTAGGGCGCCTCGGGCAGGCTCACCGGCTGCGGCTTGCCGCCCTGCTCCTCGAGCCACGAAAGGAACGCGTGGTCCTCATCCCGCTGCGGGAAGCGCGCGGTCTGCAGCACGCCGAAGCGCAGCCCCTTCATCTCGCCGTTCCGTCGCCAGGGGAACGCCGCCGTGCGGGCGCACGGGTCGCGGCCGTCGGCGCCGCGGATCGCGTCGAACACCAGTGCCAGGTCCACCGCCGAGCGTGCGATCGGGCCGACCTTGTCCATGCTCCACGACAGCGGCATGGCGCCATGCCGGCTCACCGCGCCGAACGTCGGCCGCAGGCCGCCGGTGCCGCAGCGCTGGCAGGGCGAGACGATGCTGCCCAGCGTCTCGGTGCCGAGCGCGAACGGCAGCAGGCCCGCCGCCACCGCGCTGGCCGAGCCGGCGGAGCTGCCGCTGGAGCCCTGCTCGGGCTGGAACGGATTGCGGGTGCGGCCGCCGAACCACAGGTCGCCCATGGCCAGCGCGCCGAGGCTGAGCTTGGCCACCAGCACCGCACCGGCGTCGCGCAGCTTCGCCAGCACCGTGGCGGTCTCGTTCCAGACCTGGTCGCGGTAGGGTGCGGCACCGAAGGTGGTGGGGGCGGTGGGCCACGCGAACAGGTCCTTGGCGCCGAACGGGATGCCGTGCAGGGGCGAGCGCCACCGGCCGGCCTTCGCCTCCTCGTCGCGCTGGTCGGCGACGCGCAGCGCCTCCTCGGCCAGCAGCGTCACCACGCAGTGCAGCTGCGGATCGAACCGCTGCAGCCGGGCGATGGCCAGCTCGGTGAGCCGGCGCGAGGTCACCGCGCCCTGCCGCAGCAGCGCCGCCAGTTCGTCCACGGAGGCGAACGCCAGATCGGTGTCGCCCGCCGGCGCCGCGGCGGCGATCGGCTCCCACCTGGCCCCGGGCCCGGCCGGCGGCGCCGGCGTGCCCGGCAGCAGCGGCTCGAAGTGGACGCAGGGGGCGAGGTCCCATGGCACCTCCTGCGCCCGCAGCGCCGCGTAATCGCCGCGTTGGCGCCGGAGCCGGCCTTCGGCCTGCTTCCGTTCGGCGTCGCTGAACTGCAGCCCGGCGAGCCGGGCCAGCGCCGCCAGGTCGTCGCCTTCGCCGTCGGGGCGGGCGCCGGCCACCACCGGCACCGCCGTGCCGGCCGCACCCAGGCCGAGGAGGAACGAACGACGGGAGGCGGGCTGATCCATGGCGACAGGTCCTGAGGTGGGCTGGCCACGTGGCGGCCGCCGGCATTCTGCCGGCCCCGAAGTTCCGAGACCACGGCTGCGTCCGCTGCCGCCGACCCTTAGTTTCCCGACGACGAATGCACCACCTGCCGTTCCTCCGTCTGCGGCTGCCTGCCGCCGCCCTCCTGCTCCTTGCCGCCCTGCCCGCCCAGGGCACCACCACCACCACCGCCCCCGCCCTGCCCACCGGCGCGCCGGCGGCGATGGCCGAGATCCAGGCCGCGGACCTGCTGGCCCACGCCACCTGGCTCGCCAGCGACGAGCGGGGTGGCCGGCTGACCGGCTCGCCGGGCCAGGAAGCCGCGGCGCAGTACATCGCCGAGCACTTCCGGACGCTGGGCCTGGAGCCGCTGGGGGACGAGGTGGAGGGCGAGGACGGCACCCAGGCCCGTTCGTTCTTCCAGAGCTACGGCATCACCCGCACGGCGATCGATCCGGCCTCGCGGCTCACCTTCGGCGACGTCGTGAGCACCACCGGCTTCGCCATGCTCGGGGCCAAGCCCGTGCAGCTCGACCTCAAGGGGCCGCTGGTCTGGGCCGGCCAGGGCCGCACCCGGGGCCGCGCCGCCGACCTGGCCGCCGACACCGACCTCAAGGGCAAGGTGGCCATGTTCGTGCTGAAGCCGCCCCGCGGCCGCATCGACCGCACGCTCAGCATCGAGCACAAGTTCGGGCTGGCCTTCACCGCGCTCGGCGGCATGACCCGCACCGTGCAGGGGCTCGGCAAGCTCCAGCCGGCGGCGATCGTGGTCGGCATGACCGAGGATCCGTTCGGGCTCAGTGACGTGCTCAACATGATGGGCCTGTCGCCGGGCAAGGATCTGCTGTCGCCGCGCTTCGACGGCGGCATGGACCAGATGGGCATGCTCGGCGGCATGCTCGGCGGCGGCGACGTGCCGGTGCTCGTGCTCGGCCCCGAACTCACCGGCAAGGCGCTCGGCCAGCTCGGCCTCGGCACCGAGGCGGTGCAGCAGTGGCTCGGCGGCGAGGGCGAGCTGCCGGCGGCGAAGACCGACGTCGAGGCCGCCATCGCGCTCGCCGTCACCAAGGACGACGCCGCCACGGCGAAGAACGTCGTCGCCGTGCTGCGCGGCAGCGACCCGCAGCTCCAAGCCGAGGCGATCGTCTACTCGGCGCACATGGACCACGTCGGCGGCCGCCTGGACGGCGAGGTGTTCAACGGCGCCGACGACAACGCGTCGGGTTCCGCCGGCCTGCTCGGCATCGCCCGCGCCTTCGCCCGCTCGGCCGAGAAGCCGCGCCGCTCGATCATCTTCCTGTCGGTGTCGGGCGAGGAACTCGGCCTGTGGGGCTCGGCGTACTACGCCGACCACCCGACCTGGCCGGCGGACCAGATCGTCGCCAACATCAACACCGACATGATCGGCCGCAGCGGGCCGGAGTCCGGGCCGATGCAGGTCACGGTGACGCCGAGCCACCGCCACGAGATGTTCTCGACCATCGTCCAGGACGCCGCCGCCCTGGCCGAGCACTTCGGCGTCGCCTTCGAGGACGGCGACAAGTACTACACCCGCAGCGACCACTTCAACTTCGCCAAGAAGGGCATCCCGGTGGTGTTCTTCTGCAACGGTGAGCACGAGGACTACCACCAGGTCACCGACCACGCCGACAAGCTCGACGCGCAGAAGATGGAGCGCATCGCCCGGCTGGCCTTCTGGACCGGCTGGAACGTCGCCAACGCCGACGAACGGCCGCGCACGCTGGGCCGCCGGCAGGACTGGAAGCGGTGAGCCGCAAGCTGCCGCCGCCGATCGAGGCGTTCCTGCAGAGCCCGGCCTTCGCCGTGGTCGGCGCCTCCCAGGACCGCGCCAAGTACGGCAACAAGGTGCTGCGCTGCTACCAGCAGGACGGCCGGGCGGTGGTGGGCTGCAACCCGAAGCTCACCGAGGTGGAGGGCGCCCGCTGCGTGCCGTCCCTGCGCGAGGTGCCCGCCGGCACGCTGGCCGCGTCGGTGGTGGCGCCGCCGCAGGCGGCTGCCGCCATCGTCCAGGACGCCATCGCCGGCGGCGTACGGCACCTGTGGTTCCAGCCCGGCGCCGAGGAGGCGGGTGCGGTGGCCGCGGCGCGCGCCGCCGGGCTCAACGTGATCGCCGACGGCTCCTGCCTGCTGGTGGTGCTGGGCTTCCGCGAGGAGTGACGCGGGTCAGCCTCTGTGGCTGAAGGCCCGGACTCGGCTTGACCTCCTGAGCAAGGTAGATACTCTCCAGCAGCGGTCTTTGTGATCGACCGCATGCTGTCTTCCATGCTCGCCAGTCCGCCAGGAGGCCCCAATGGATACTGATATCATGCAGTGGTGTCCGCAGATTCGCTCAGGCGTCTTGGGACTCATGACGACGGTCCTGACCTCTACCATTGCACCTGCTCAATGTGGGCTGGCATGGATGCCAGGCGACGGTCTTCCTGGGGCCGATGCGCGGGTGGAAGCATTGGTGGAGTGGGATGTCGATGGCCCAGGTGGGCGACCTCCGCAACTGGTTGTCGGCGGGGCATTTGGATACATCGGCCACGTGGAGGCTCCGGGGATTGCCCTGTTTGACCCGGGCACACGCACGTGGTCATCGCCCAGTCCCGGATATCCCCTCGGCCCCACATACGCCCGGTGCTTCGCGGTCACCGCAGGCAACGAACTGCTGGTTGGCGGGACCTACTATGTGTATCGCTACGATGGTGTGGCATGGGTGTCATTGGGCGCCCCCCACAGTAGCAGCAGTGTCACATCGCTTGTGACCGGACCCGGCGGTCAGGTGTTCGCGGGGACCCAGACCGACGGTGTCTGGGAGTGGACTGGATCAGCATGGGTTGCCATGGGCTCCGGCTGGTCAGGGATCGATGCCCTTGCCTGTTCGGCCCAGGGCGTGCTCGTGGCGGCGGGTGGATATCAGTCGGGATCGACGTCCCAACATTCGTTGCGGAGTTGGTCTCCAGGAACCAGGACCTGGGGGACGGTGCCTCTGCCACAGGTCGGGCATTCCGTTAGGGCATTGGCGTTTGCGCCGAATGGGCGTCTGACTGCCGCAGGAGCCTGGCCTGGAGCGGTGAGCCAACAGAGTCCACAGGGCACATGGTCGCTGTTGGGCGGCGGCCAGGGCAACGACATGGGTAGCGGGCTGTCAGTGACCCCGGGTGGCGACGTTCTGCTCAGCGTCGGCTCACGCGTGGTCAGGTGGAATGGATTGATGTGGCAGACCCTGGCTGCCAACGGTGCAGGACCGGTTCTGCTCCAGTGCAGCAATGGGACCGTGTTCGTCGGCGGTCGCTGGCGTGCTTTCGAAGGACTGGCCGTTCGAAACTTGGTGCAGTATTCAGCTGGATCGTGGTCCAGCGTCGGTGGCGGCTTTGACGAGTGGCCATACGCTCTCGCACAGGCAGGCGATGGGAGTGTGTACGTCGGGGGTGGGTTCGGACACGCGGGAGAGGTGCCGGCCCGATTCCTGGCACGGAGGATTGGCGGTGTGTGGACTCGCCTGCCGATGGAGCCGAATGGCATTGTCTTGAGCATCGCCGCGATGCCGGGGGGAGATGTGGTCGTGAGTGGCGATTTCACGCTGCTGCAAGGCCCCAGTCCGGTTGCGGCGGATCGCATCGCGCGATGGACGGGAGCACAATGGGTCCCCCTCGGCACGGGTCTTGATTCGCCGGCATCCAAGCTGCTGCAGTTGCGGAACGGTGGCCTGCTGGCTTGTGGCAGCATCAGATCGGCTGGGGGCACAGCGGTTGCCAATGTGGCGATGTGGACGGGAAACTCGTGGATTGCTCTGGGAGGCGGTGTCGGCTCTGGGTTCTTCGATTACGCCTCCGCTGCAGGCCAGATGCTGAACGGACACATTGTTGTGGGCGGGAGTTTTCAGGTGGCAGGTGGGGCCGCCGCGAGCAATGTGGCGGTTTGGGATGGGAGTGCCTGGTCCCCGTTGGGGGGCGGTGTGAACGGAGTGGTGAGTGATCTGCTGGTGCATCCGGATGGGGGCATCATCGTCGGCGGGCAGTTCTCGAGTGCGGGTTCGTCACCAGCCGCATGCATTGCAAGATGGGATGGATCGAGTTGGCGGCCTCTCGGATCTGGCCTCAACGGAGGGGTGTCCTCCCTGCAGTTGCTGCCCGGAGGGGATGTCGCCGTTGCGGGGGACTTCACGATGGCCGGTGGCGTGCCGGTGACCGGGCTCGCGCGGTGGGATGGTGCAGTGTGGCGCCGGCTCGGGGCTGACTTTTGGGCTCCGCAGGGGGTCAGGGTCAGGCAGTTGCTTAGGCTTGACGACGGCGATCTGCTTGCAGCCGGAGACTTCTTCAAGGCTGGTGGGCAGAGCGCGGCATATCTGGCGCAGCTGACGACGACATGCTCGCCTGCGGTCGCCAGCATCCCGACGGCATGCAGTGGTCCTGCGGGGCCTGTGTCGCTGGTGGCGCATTCACAGCCCTGGACTGGTGAGGTGTTCGAGTCGCAGGCAATGGGATTGGCGTCGACATCGATTGCTTTCGTCGTGCTTGGACTGGGATCCCCGCAAATGCCGCTGTCCCAGGTGACACCATGGGCGCTGCCGGGCTGTGACTTGCTCGCCAGCCCGGACAGTGTGCAATTGCTGTTGCCAGTGGGCGGAACGGTGACATCGCGGTTGCGGATTCCGCCTGGCATCTCATTGGCGGGATGGAGGCTGTACCAGCAGGTGCTACAGTTCAATGTTGCATCGCCGGAGAGCGTCAGCAGTTCCAATGGTCTGACATTGACCCTGGGGGCGTTCTAGGTCTAGGAAGGAGGAGCACGTAGCCGGGGGATTCGAGGTGGGCGGTGACTGGCCGCTACCTTACCCCGCCGGCATGACTGGGAAGCGGTGAGCCGCCGGCTGCCGCCGCGATCGCTCCTACGAGCAGGACGGCCGCGCGGCGGTGGGTGCAACCCGAGGAGTCACGCGGATCAGCCGCGCCGCCGCAGCCGCGCCGCGCGGGCGTGGCCGTGCAGCCCTTCCAGCCGGGCCAGCGCTTCGGCATCCGCCAGCACGGCGTCGAGGTCCGGGCCCGGCTCGGCGAGCAGCCACGTCCGCACCCGCAGGAAGTGCAGCACCGACAGCCCGCCGGTGAAGCGCGCCGCACCGGCGGTGGGCAGCACGTGGTTCGGGCCGATGCCGTAGTCGCCGAGCACCTCGCCGGAGTGATGGCCGACGAACAGGGCGCCGTAGTGCGCGAAGCGGTCCGCCGCCGCCTCGGCATCGCGCAGGCAGAGCTGCAGGTGCTCCGGCGCGAGGTGGTCGGCGAGGGCCACCGCCTCGCCGAGATCGGCGCAGCACACCGCGGCGCCGTTCGCCAGCGCCTGCCGTGCGACCGCCGCGGTGGCCAGCTCCGGCAGCTGCCCTCGCAGTGCCGCCTGCACCGCCCGCAGCACGTGCCGGCCGATCGCCAGCAGGAACGGCCGTGCGTCGGGGTCGTGCTCGGCCTGGGCCAGGAGGTCGGCGGCGATCGACTCGGCCGGCGCCGACTCGTCGGCGACGACCACCAGCTCCGACGGGCCCGCCGGGAGATCGATGCCGCACCGGCCCGCCACCTGCCGTTTGGCCTCGGCGACGAAGCGGTTGCCGGGCCCGCACAGCACGTCGCACGCCGGCACCCCGACCCCGTACGCCAGCGCGCCGATGGCCTGGGCGCCGCCGAGCGGCAGCAGGGCGTCGACGCCGGCCAGGTGGGCGGCGGCCAGCGTGACCGGCGCCGGCCGCGGCGAGGCGGCCAGCACCATCGGCACGCCGGCGGTGCGCGCGGTCACCGCGGTCATCAGCAGCGACGACGGCAGCGGGAAGCGGCCGCCCGGCGCGTAGCAGCCGGCGGTGGCCACCGGTGCGAGGCCGTGGCCGCCGCGACCGCCGGGCACCGCCACGGTGCAGGCGCCGAACGCCGCGCGCTGGGCCTGGGCGAAGGCCTGGATGCGATCGCGGGTGCGTTCCAGCAGCGCGCGCACCGCGGGTGGCACGCTCGCCGCCGCCCGCGCCAGGTCGTCGCGATCGAGCCGCAGGGGTGCGCCGGGCGGCAGCCCGTCCAGCCGCTCGGCGTGCCGGCGCAGCGCCGGTTCACCCTCCTGCTGCACCTCGGCGAGGATCCGGGTGACGGTGGCGATGGTGTCGGGATCGGCGGCGGCGGGGGGGCGCGCCGGGCTGCCGAGGATCGCCGTGGGCGGGCGTTCGGGCAGGCTCATCGGTTCCGCTCCAGGGGGACGCATGCGCTGCACGACCGAGACACGGCCGGGTCATGGGTCGCATCGCATACTCTGCACGACAGAGGAAGGCTCACGACTGTGCCTCCGCCGCCGCGTCGCCCTTCGGCAGGCCCGGCCGGCGATGCAACCGCCGCGTCCGGGCCGTGAGTTCCTGCAGCACCGCGCCGAGGTCACCGCCCTCACGCTGCAGCGCCACGCAGGCGAAGTAGAGCAGGTCGGCGGCCTCGTTGGCCGCCGCGTCGGGACCGTGGGCCTGCGCCAGCTCGCCGGCCTCCTCCAGCAGCTTCCGCCGCAGCCATTCCGGGTCGGCCAGCAGCTGGCGCGTGTAGGACGCCGGATCGTCGCCGGTCGCAGCCGCGGCGATCCGGCGCGGCAGCGCGCCGAGCCCCGGATCGTCGTTCCAGCACGAGCGCGCCGGCCGATGACAGAATCCCGTCCCGTGCTGCCGCACGGTGAAGCGCAGCGCGTCGCGGTCGCAGTCCAGGTCCACCCGCAGCAGGTCCTGGGTGGCGCCGGACGTCGCGCCCTTGGCCCAGAGGCCGCGGCGGCGCGACCGGTAGACGCCCGCGCCACGGTCGAGCGCGGCGGCGAGGCTCTCGGCGTCGCTCCAGCACAGCCCGAGCGCGGTGCCCAGCTCGTCGCACACCACCGTGGGCCACGGTTCCGCCCCGGAACGGTCGCGCAGGATCGCGGCGAGGCCCTGGCCCAGCGTGATCCGGCCGGTGTAGAGGGCCATGCCGATCTGCACGTCGATGCCCAGCCGGTCGAGTGCGGCGATCTCGGCCGGATCGGCGACGCCGCCGGCCACCACCAGCTCGCGATCCCCGGCCGCCGCGCGCAGCCGTTCGGCCGCCGCGAGATCGAGGCCGACCATGCGGCCCTCGCGTTCGACGAAGGTGCAGAGGAAGCCGCTGACGAACGGCCGCAGCTCGCGCATCCGTTCCTCGACGCGCACGCCGGTGGCCGTGCGCCAGCCGTCGACCACCACCTCGCCGTGCTGCGCGTCCAGCGCGGCGACCACCCGCTCGCGCGGCAGGTCCCGCAGCACGTCGGGCCGGGCGGCGGTGCCGAGCACGACCCTGGTGGCGCCGGCGTCGAGCAGGTCGAGGGCGCTCGCGGCATCGCGCAGGCCGCCGCCCACGCGGCACGGGGCCCGCGCGCACAGCCGCCGCACCAGGTCGCGTTGGTGCGGCCGGCCCAGCGCGGCGTCGAGGTCGACGATGGCCACCTCGCCGACCCGGGCGAAGCGTTCGAGCAGCGGGAACGGATCGCCGGCGTCGAGCACCAGCTCGCGGCCGCCGACGAGCTGGACGGCGCGGCCGTCCTGCAGATCGATGGAGGGAAGGATCATGGGCGGAGGGGGAAGTGGGGGGCGAGCGCGGACTTCAGGGCCTGCACGGTGGTGACGCCGTCGTGCAGCAGCGAGGCGACCAGCACCGCGTCGGCGCCGGCCTGCAGCGCCGCGCGCAGGTGTCCGGTCGTGCTGGCGCCGCCGCTGGCGATCACCGGCACCGGCACGGCGGCCCGCACCAGGGCCAGCAGGTCCAGGTCGTAGCCGAGCCCGGTGCCATCGCGGTCGATGCTGGTCAGCAGGATCTCGCCGGCGCCGCGTGCGACGGCCTCGCGAGCCCAGTCGACCGCGTCGCGGCCGCTGGCGGCGGTGCCGGAGCGGGCGAACACGGCAAAACCGCCGTCGGGTCGGCGGGCGGCATCGAGCGCCAGCACGATGCACTGCCGGCCGAAGCGGCGGGCCAGCGCCGTGAGGAGCAACGGGTCGCGCAGGGCCGCCGAGTTGACCGCCACCTTGTCGGCGCCGTGCTGCAGCAGTGCTTCCGCGTCCGCGATCGTGCGCACGCCGCCGCCGACGGTGAGCGGCAGCGACAGCACGGCGCGCACCGCCGCCACCGTGTGCCAGTGGCTCCGCCGTTCCTCCAGGGTGGCCGACACGTCGAGCAGCACCAGTTCGTCGGCGCCCTGCTGCTGGTAGCGGGCGGCGGCCGCGGCCGGATCGCCGCAGTCGCGCAGGTTCTCGAAGCGCACGCCCTTGACGACGCGGCCGTGCCGCACGTCGAGGCATGGGATCAGGCGACGGGTCAGCATGGCGCGGCCTCGGTGGCGGCGGCGAGCCAGCGTCCCAGCAAGGCCTCGCCCCAGGCGCCCGACAGCTCCGGATGGAACTGGCACAGCAGCAGCGGACCGCGCTCGCAGCCGGCGAGGAACCTGCCACCGTGCTCGGCGAACGCCGGAAGCCACTCCGGCGGCGCCTCGGTGAGGCGGTAGGAGTTGGCGAACCAGGCGTGGCCCGGTCGCAGCAGGCCCGGGCCGCCGGCGGTCACCGCGTTCCAGCCCATCTGCGGCGCGCGCACCCCGGGCGGGAACGGCTCCGCACGGGCGGGCAGCACGCCGAGGCCGGCCACGCCGGGCGCCTCATCGCTGCCCGCGGCGCAGAGCTGCATGCCGAGGCAGATGGCCAGCGTCGGCCGCAGCGCCAGCAGGCGCGCGCGCAGCGGCGCGGCGAAGCCCCGTTCGCGCAGCGCCGCCATGCCGGCGCCGAAGTCGCCGACCCCGGGCAACAGCACGGCGGGGGCGGTGGCGAGGTCGGCGGGCGCCTGCGCCAGCAGCGGCGTCGCCCCGGCCCGGCGGAGCGCCGCCTGCACCGAGGCGAGGTTGGCGATGCCGGTGGGGACGAGGGTCACCGGCAGGCTCACAGGACCTCCTTGGTGCTCGGCACGCCGCCGCCCCTGCGCGTGACCGCCGCCCGCAGGGCGAGCGCCAGGGCCTTCCACGCCGCCTCGGCGCGATGGTGGTCGTTCTCGCCGCGCAGCAGGTCGACGTGCAGGGTGAGGCGCGCGGCGGTGGCGAACGAGCGCAGGAAGTGCGGCACGTTCTCGCAGCTCAGGGTGCCGAGCGTCTCACGCCGCAGGCCGAGTGCGACCTGCGCGAACGGCCGCCCGGACAGGTCGATCACCGCACGGCACAGCGCCTCGTCGAGCGGCGCGTAGGCCGAGCCGAAGCGGGCGATGCCCTGCCGGTCGCCGAGCGCCTCGTCGAGGCAGGCACCGAGCACCAGGGCGCAGTCCTCGACGGTGTGGTGGTCGTCGATCGGCAGATCGCCGCGGCAGGACAGCTGCAGGTCGAGGGCGCAGTGGCGGGCGAGCTGCTGCAGCAGGTGATCCAGGAACGGCACGCCGGTGTCGATGCTGGCCTGCCCCGTCCCGTCGAGCGACAGCTCGCATTGGATGTCGGTCTCGGCGGTGCGGCGGTGGCGGACGGCGGTGCGTGGCGTCAGGGCCGGCTCGGGGTGGGTCGGTGGCGTCGGGCGCGGATCCATGGATGCGTTCGTTGGCGGGGGGGTGCGTGGGGTCATGACAGGACCTCGCCCAGGGCGCGACGCAGGCGGTCGAACGCCGCCTCGTCGCCGGGACAGGTGATGCGCAGGCAGTCGGACAGGAACGGGTCGCCCGGGAACGCCCGCACGGCGATGCCACGCCGTGCCAGGGCCGTGGCGATGTCAGGAGCGCGGCCTTCGGCGAACCCGACCAGCACGAAGTTGGCCTGGCTCGGCCGCGGCCGGGCGCCGGCCCGGGCCAGCAGCGCCGCCAGTTCGCGGCGTTCGGCAGCGATGCGCTGCAGCGCCGTGCGATCCGGGCCGCGCTGCAGCGCCGCCAGCGCCATCGCCAGCGACGGCCCCGCCACCGGGAACGGGCTGCCGCAGGCGCGGAGCGGCAAGAGCAGCGCCGCCGGGCCCAGCGCGTAGCCGACCCGCAGGCCGGCGAGCCCGTAGGCCTTGCTGAAGGTGCGCACGACGATCGCGTTCGGCAACGCCAGCGCCGCTGCGGTGAGGTCCGGCTCGGCGAACTCGGCGTAGGCGAGGTCCACCAGCAGCAGCGCGTCGGGCGCGGCGGCGGCGACCTGCCGCAGATCCTCGGCGGTGCAGACCGCGCCGGTCGGATTCTGCGGGCTGGTCAGCACGACCATGGCGGTGCGTTCCGTCAGCGCCGCCCGCACCGCCGCCACCGGCAGCGCTCCCTCGGGCCAGGGCACGGCCCGCACGGTGGCGCCCGCCAGCGCGGCGTAGCGGGGCAGCATCGGGAAGGCCGGCACCGGCAGCACCAGTTCGCGGCCGGTGGCGAGGAAGGCGCGGCAGGCGCGGTCGAGCAGTTCGTCGGCGCCGGCACCGATCACGACGCTGTCGGCGCCGACCTCGAAGCGGGCGGCCAACGCGGCGCGCAGCGGCCGTTCGTCGGGATAGCGGCGGGCCACCTCGGGTGCCGCGGCGGCGGGGCCCTCGTTGCCGTGCAGCCACAGATCGATGCCCGCTAGGGGCACCGGCAGCGGATACGGCGCGGGCAGGCCGGGTCGGGGACGGGGGCCGCTCATGGCACGATCTGGCTCGGGTTGGAGACGACGAGGTCGGTGCCGCCGGCGGCGCGCAGGACGGGGATCAGCACCGGCAGCTGCGAACGCGGCACCGCCGCCCGCACCGCGAAGCCGGCCCCGCCGTGCAGCGCCGCCACCGTCGGCGCGTTCATGCACGGCAGCGCCGCGATCACCGCGTCCAGCGCAGCCGCCGGCACGTTGAGGTCGAGCAGCGCGCGGCCGCGCGCCTGCAGCACCGATTCGCACAGCAGCACGAACGCCTCGATGCGGGCGCGCCGCGTGGGATCGCGCAGCGCGCGCGGGCTGGCGTAGAGCCGGGTCGTGCTGCGCGCCAGTTCGTCGACGACCTGCAGGCCGTTCTGGGCCAGCGTGGCGCCGGTGGCGCAGTTGTCGACGATCACGTCGGCGTCCTCCGGCGGGAACGCCTCGGTGGCGCCGTAGCTGCGCAGGAACGTCGCCCGCAGCGCGCGTTGCCGGATCCAGGCGCGGGTCAGGTTCTCGTACTCGCTGGCCACCACCAGCGGCTGGTCCGGCAGCCGGCCCTCGCGCAGCAGCGCGCGGGGCGCGGCGGCGACGATCCGCACCGGATCCAGGCCGGTGTCGAGCAGTTCCACCAGCTCGGCGCCGAGTTCGCGCACCCAGTCGGCGCCGGCGAAGCCGAGGTCGCGGGAGCCGAGGTGCAGCATCTCGACGATGTTCTGCGGCTTCTGCACCTTCACCTCGAAGCCGGGCAGGCCGAGGTCGGGGCGGTAGGCGCGGTCGCGGCAGAGGACGGGCAGCCCGGCCTCGCCGAGCAGGCGGCAGACCTGGTCCTGCATGCGGCCCTTCGGCAGGCCGAGGCGGATCAGCGGATGGGAGTCGGTCATGGATGGGGACCGACCGTTCCGGCGCGACAGGCTCCCTCCGGAAGCGCGCGACGCCGGTCAGGCCGGCGTCGGGGAGGGGTGCGCGGGATGCTGGCTAGGCCAGCCAGGTGCGCGCGCGCGCCACCACCGACCCGGCCGGGCCGTGATGCTGGTGGTGATGCAGATGGTGCTGCGCGCGGGCGTTCACGAGGCGCGGGAAGGTAGCGCGGGAAGCGTGCGTGTCAAGGCACGTCAGGCCGGCGCTGCCGCCCGGGTCGGCTGGCGCGGCGCCGGATTGCCGCGGCGCATGACTGAGATGGGCTCCTTGATCGAGTTGAGCCTGGCGAAGTTGTAGACCCGTTCCAGCATGGTCTGCGTCAGCAGCGGGCCCGCCTGCATCAGCAGCACGCCGTTGATGGTCTCCACGTTCGACAGGAGCAGATCGCCGATGCACAGCTCGGCGACGGGCACCGCGGTGACCTCGCCGCTGGCGGCGACGGTCTCGGGGCTCGGGCAGAGCAGCCCGGCGAGCGTCGCCAGCATGGCCGGATCGTGCACGCCGGGGCGCTGCCGCAGGGTCTCCAGCGCCCGCAGGGGGGATTCCCCGCACTCGGTCAGCGCGACGAAGTCGGTGATGATCTTCAGCGCCCTTGCACCGGCCGGGATGGCGGTGCCGACCTCGCCGTCGGCCGGCGGTCCGCTGCCGTCGAAGTGCTTCGCCGAGTAGCGCACGATGTCGGCGACCTCGGCCAGGCGCGGCACGTTGCGCAGCAGGGCGTGGCCGATTTCCGGCACCCTCGCCAGCATGTCGCGCTCGGCGCCGGTCAGCACCGCTCCGTGCCGGTGGCGGACCATCACCACGGGCGGCACCGCGGCGTTGCCGATGCGGGCCAGCAGGGCGGCGACTTCGAGCTGCCAGGGGTCGGCGATGCCGAGGCGTGTGGCCGCCGACCGCATCAGATCGCGAACCTTCAGCGTCTGGCCGTAGCTCGGGGCATCCACGGCCGACAGGATCTCGGTGCAGACCCTGATCGCTCCCTGGAGCGTCTGCTCGAGCAGATCCCGTTCGGCGGTGATCAACTGGTGCTGCCGGACGGCCGCCTCGAGCAGGGCGGCGAACTGCTCGCCGTCGCACGGCTTGCAGACGAAGCGGAAGACGTTGCCCTCGTTGACCGCCCGGATCGCCGTGGTCACGTCGGCGTTGCCGGTCAGCATGATCCGCACCGCATCGGGCATCCGTAGACGCACCTGTTCCAGGAAGCCGATGCCGTCCATCCCCGGCATGCGCATGTCGGATACCACGACGTGATACGGCGCCGGTCCGGAGATGGCCTGCAGGCCCTCCGCGGCGCCGACCGCCACGTCGACCTGGAACCGCTTGCGAAGGCCGCGCTGCAGTGCGCGCAGCAGGTTCACGTCGTCGTCCACCAGCAACACGTTGGCGTTCATCGCGCGTACTCCTCCATTTCCAGGTTCATCGCCGTCCGCCACCAGAGGTCCAGTCGATCGCCCAGGACGGTCAGGTGGGGACGGGCGGCGACCAGGCGATCCTGTCCGTCCCGCTCCGGGTGCTCCATGCCGGCGAACGCCTCGGCGAACTGTACCGCGTGCAGGAGCGGGAACTCGCCGCCGGCCACCGGGTGCTCGCTGTGATGGAACATGACCGCTTCCACGACCGGGTGGGGCAGGCCCCAGATCCCGAGCAGATAGCCGCCCACCTCGGCATGGGTGACACCCAGCAGGTCACGCTCCTTGTCGAGGCCCGACTGACTGTCGCCAGGGACACTGCGGAGGAGGTGTTGGTCGCTCTCGCGGATGTTGGCCGCCACCACGAGGCGACCGATGTCGTGCAGGAAGCCAGCCTGGAACGCGCCGTCGGCCTCTTCCCGCGCCGTCTTCTCGGCCAGCGCCAGGCGCCGGGCGATCCCGCCGACGATGGCGCTGTGTTCCCACAGATCGTCGACCAGCGAGCGACGCGTGCCTTCGAGCTGCTCGAACGCGCCGTTGTGGAGCGCGAGCCCGCGCAGCGTGTCCAGGCCGAGGTACAGCACGGCCCTGGCCGGATCGGTGATCTTCCGGCCGAGGCCGAAGAACGCCGAGTTCACCAGTTGCAGGACCTTGGCGCTCATCGCCAGGTCCTGGGCGACGATCCGCGCCACGGCGCCGATCGACGGATCGGGGCCGCGCAGCTCTGCCATGATCTGCTGGTACAGCTCGGGCAGGCTTGGCAGGCGGGGCAGCCGGGCCACCGCCTGCCGGAGCTGGTCGTGGCGCAACGCGTTGCGCAGGAGCAAGGTGCGTCGCACCGCCCCCTGGATCTGCTCGCTGTCGCACGGCTTGGCGAGGCACTGGTGCGCGGGGCCGACCGCCCGGAGCATCACCGCTTCGTCGGCCTGGCCCGACAGGATGATGCGGACGATCTCCGGGTGTCGCTGCTGGACCAGCGTGAGCAACTGCACGCCATCCATCCCGGGCATGCGGACGTCGGAGACGATGACGTCGAAGCACTCCCGGGCCAGCAGTTCGAGCGCCGCCTGGCCACTGGAGAGGAAGCGCATGTGCCAGTCGCCAGCCATGCGTCGCAGCATGCGCTGCAGTCCGTTGAGCAGGTTGGGCTCGTCGTCGACGAACAGGATCCTCACGCCTGCATCTCCCGGCCGGATCGGGCCACCGTCGGCGAGACTGGCTCGGCGGCACCCGCCATCGGCAGGCGGAGCCAGAAGGTCGTCCCGACGCTCACCGTGGAGTCGAAGCCGATGCTGCCGCCGTGGTGGTGCGCCACCTTGTAGGCGACGGAGAGGCCCTGACCCGTGCCTCTGCCGACCTCCTTGGTCGTGAAGAACGGCTCGAAGATCCGATCGCGCACGTGCTCGGGAATCCCGGCGCCGTCGTCGGACACCCGCAGCTCGATGTGGCCATGGCTGGCCGACGCGGCGACCGTGATCCGCCCCTTCTGGCCGCTGTTGCCGACGCGTTCGCCGATCGCGTGGGCGGCGTTGACGATCAGGTTGAGGAGCACCTGGCTGATCTCGCCGGGGTGGCAGGGGAGCGGCGGCAGGTCGTCCGGGATGTCGGTCACCGCCTCGGCGACGTACTTCCATTCGTTGCGGCACAGGGTCAGGGTGGTCTGCACCACGCGAGCCACGTCGATCTCCCGGATCTCATGTGTTCCAGGGTGCGAGAACTCCTTCATCGCGCCGACGATCCGCGTCACGTGGGCGATGCCCTGCGCAGACTCACCCAACGCGCCGGGGATCTCGTCGAGCAGGTAGGGGATGTCGGCGCCATTCATCGCCGTGACCAGGGCGGCCACCGCCTCGGCGACGGGCGCCCCGGTGCGACTGGCGTCCGCCACGGCGGCGGCCGCCCGGAGCACCACCGCCAGTTCGGCGGTGCTCTCGGTCAGGAAGCGGACGTTGTCGCCGACGTACTGCATCGGCGTGTTGATCTCATGGGCGATGCCGGCGGCGAGATGTCCGATCGCGTTCATCTTGCCGATGTGGCTCAGCTCGCGCTCGCGTTCCCGCAGCGCGTCCTCCGAGCGCTTCCGCTCGATGGCGAACCGCATGGTCTGGCGCAGGTGGGTCTGCGTGACCCGGTCCCTGAGGACGTAGTCCTGCGCGCCGTTCTGCAGGGCCTGCAGCGCGGTCTGCTCCTCGTGCTCGCTGGTGAGCACGACGATCGGCAGGCGTGGCGCGGCCTCGGACATGCCGTGCAGCGCCTGCAGGCCCGTGGCGTCCGGCAGCTCGAGGTCGAGGATCGCGACGTCGAAGGGCTGCGTGCGCGCCAGGGCCATCGCCTCGGCGAGGCGGCTCGCGACGACCAGACCGTCGGTGTCCATGCCCGAGAACCGCAGCAGCGCGGTCAGGATGCGGGCATGGGATGCGTTGTCCTCCAGCAGCAGCACTCTCACGTCTTGCTCCTCGGTTGTGTGCCCCTCGTTCGGACGGAGCATGGGTCGCACTGGATGCCAGCGCGCAATTGTTCGCGCGTCAACGCCAATTAAGATCGGCGAGGGCGGGTCGTTGCCGGAGCGACGATGCGTCCACGCGCCGTTAAGGGAGTGGATCGGCGTCGGTCGAGGGAAGCGCATCCGAGCGCCACTTAAGATGGAGGCGCCACCGTCGGTAGCCGGTGGGGTGAAGTGCTCGGCGTGGTATCAAGAGGGTCGGGCGTCCGGAGGGGGCGGCCAGGTCAACCAAAGGCCGGGCATGGCGCAGGGCGGGGGCGGGGGCCGGCGACCGTGCGGTCGGTGCGCCACAGCCCCGCGCGGGCCGCGGTAGAGGCGGGCCGAGGATCGAGGCCGGCGGGGCGCCAGCGCGGTACGGCATGCTGGTCGCTCCTTCCTCGTCGTGCCCACGGCCCGCGCCGGCCATACTGGCGGCATGAACCAGCGCGCTCGCGTCCTCTCCCCGTTCCTGCCGTTGCTGCTCGCCCCCGCCGCCCTCGCCCAGGGCACCGAGGTGCCGTGGAACGACGCGCTGCCGCCCGGCACCGCGGCCCACGTCGAGAAGGCGCTCGCCGAGTCGTCGCGCCACGGCGAGTGGGTCGACATCGGCTTCGGCGAGGGCGAGAAGCTCAACTCCTGGGTCGTCTATCCCGAGCGCGCCGACAAGTGCGGCGTCGTGCTGGTGATCCACGACATCCGCGGCATGTCGGACTGGATCCGCGCCGTCGGCGACCAGCTCGCCCAGGACGGCTTCATCGCCGTGGTGCCGGACTTCCTGTCGGGCAAGGGCCCGGACGGCGGCGGCACCAGCTCGCTCGGCCGCGAGGTCGGCCAGACCATCCGCAAGCTGACCGCCGCGGAGATGCAGGTGCGCCTCGACGCGGCGATGGAGTACGGCAGGAAGCTGCCGGCGAGCAACGGCCGGACCGGCGTGATCGGCTTCTGCTGGGGCGGCAGCCAGAGCTTCGGCTACGCGATGGCGCAGAAGGGGCTGCACGCGGCGGTGGTGTGCTACGGCGACGTGCCCGGCGCCAGCGCCACGGCGGTGCCCAAGGAGCAGATGGCGGCGATCGCGGCCCCGGTGCTCGGGCTCTACGGCGGCAACGACGCCCGCATCAACGCCACCCTGCCGCCGACCATCGCGGCGATGCTGGATCTCGGCAAGGTCTACGAGTTCCACACCTTCGAGGGCTCCGGCCACGGCTTCTTCGGCCGCCAGGACGGCCAGGACGGCATGAACCTCAACGCGGTGACCCACGCCTGGCCGCTGGCGCTGGGCTTCCTGCGCCGGCACCTGAAGTAAGACCTGCGGACGACGACCGGCTTGCCGTCTTGCCCAGCCCGCGGCAAGCTCTGCGCACCCCGAAGGAGGCTCCCCCCGATGTCGGAGTTCGCGCCGCGTCTCGTCTTCTCCCTCCTCTGCACCGTCCTGCCGGCCCAGGCGCCGGCTGCGCCGGCCGGCGAGGCCGCCTTCGACCAGGGTTGCGCCGCCGTCCGGGCGCACATGCAGAAGGGCCGCTGGAACGAGGCCAAGGCGGCGCTCGAGGAACTCGTCCGCGGCCACGGCGAGCAGGGCTACGTCAAGGCGCGCCGCGAGGCGATCCTGCAGGATCACAGCCAGTGCGCGTTCCTGGCCGCGGTGCGCGTGCCACCGCCCCAGGAGCTGATCCGCGGCGAGCTGCTCCAGTACACCCCGGCCACCGGCAAGGTGAAGCTCCGCTACACCCCCGACCGCCTCGCCGACTTCCCCGGCGAGGGCGCCTACCGCATCCATCCGCTGGTGTTCGCCGGCCCCTACACCATCACCGTCAGCGGCAGCTACCCGACCGGCGGCGACACCCTGCAGGTGCTGTGCGAGGTGCAGCCCGACAGCTTCCTGATCGCCGACTTCGGCTACGCCGCCGACAAGCGCCACTCCCATGCGACCTACGTGCCCGCGTCGCTCTGGCTCGGCGAGGGCGAGCGCAAGCCGGTGACCGTGGAGAGCCGCGAGTCGCCGGCGATCATGGGCGCGCGCTACCAGGCCCTCGTCCGGGTGACCAACACGCAGGTCGAGATGCACCTCGACAAGAAGAAGGTCATCACCCGCAAGCGCGAGGGCCCGTTCGGCGGCTTCGGCATCGACCGCAACGCCTTCACCGAACTGGTGGTGGAGGGCACCATCGAGCCGGCCTGGCTGCAGGGCGCCGCCGACGACCACCTGGCCAAGGCCCGCGAGGACTTCATGGTCCGTTACCGCCCCGCCGCCGACCTGCCGGACTGGCTCCTGCGCCTGCCCGATGGCACGCCGACGGCGCCGCGCCACCAGGACGAGATCCCCGGCGTGCGCGGCGGCGACCGCGACGACCTCGCGCCGATCCTGCAGTCGCTCGGCGAGCAGAACTTCACCGGCGCGCTGCGGGCCATCGACCAGCTGGCCGCCGACACCCTGCAGCCCGTCACCCTGCACTTCCTGCGCGGCCTGCTGCGCCAGCGGCTCGGCGATCCGCAGGGCGCCGTCGCCGCGCTGGAACAGGCGCTGGCGCTGCAGCCCGACTTCACCGGCACCCGCTGTCTGCTGGCCGACGCGTTCTGGGACCTGCGGCAGCAGCAGCGTTCGCTCGAACTGCTGCAGCAGGCGCTGGCCGACGATCCCGGCGAACTGGCGGTCTACGAACGGCTGGTGCCGCTGCTGCTGCGGCGCGGCGAGATCGACGCGGCCGAGCGTGTGGTCCGGCACGGCAAGGCCCAGCACAACCTCTGGAACGAGCTGCGCGGCCTCGACACCACCCTGACCATGGCCCGCCGCGGGCCGTCCTGGCCCCGGCGCATCACCTACCAGGCGGCCCACTACGAGATCCACTCCGACATCGACCGCAAGATCTGCTACCAGGCCTCGGTGGTGCTGGAGGAGATCTACCGCAACCTCAAGGCACAGCTCGGCGGCGTGAAGGACGACGCCTCGACGCCGCGCTTCCAGGTGTTCCTCTTCTCCGGCGAGGCGGGCTACCAGGACTACTGCAAGGCGATCCTCGGCGATGCCGTGCCGCACACCGCCGGCCTCTACTCGCCGGTGCTGAAGCAGCTCCTGATCTGGAACGTGCCGACCCGCGAGCAGATGGAGCGCACCATCCGCCACGAGGGCTTCCACCAGTACCTCGACCGGGTGATGACCGATCCGCCGGTCTGGTTCAACGAGGGGATGGCCGAGTACTACGAGAACGGCCAGCGCGTGCGCGGCCAGTTCGACGGCGGTCAGGTCAACGACAGCCACCTCAAGGTGCTGGCCCAGCGCCCGCGCCTGCTGTCGCTGCACGAGTTCGTCTACGGCAATCGCGGCGACTTCTACCGTTCGGCCGGCTACCGCTACCCGCAGGCCTGGGCGGTGGTGCACTTCCTGCGCCGGTCGTCGGGCCCGAACCAGAAGCGCTTCCAGGCCCTGTGGGACGCGCTCCGCGCCGGCATGCCGACCCGCGACGCGCTGGACAAGGCCTTCCAGGGCGTCGACTGGGCGGAACTGGACCGCGAATTCTGGACCTACGTGCAGGGCCTGCGGCAGAAGTGAGCCGCCCTACCGCGCCTTCCACTTCGCCAGCAGCTCCGCCTCCCGTTCCGGCGTGATCCCGGCGCGCCAGGGCCGGTCCGCCGGCCGTTCCTTCTGCGCCCAGGCCGCGGTGTCGCGGATCGTCTCGGCGATCGGCCGGAAGGTCATGCCCGCCGCCACCGCCTTGGCATTGCTCGAGTGGCCGTTCTTCGCCTTCGGCGTCCAGCATGGCATCGAACCCCAGGCCGTCATCCCGTTCTGCTCGAGGAACGCGTCGTCGACCCAGGTGAACGTGCACTCGTGGTTCAGCGTGCCCTTGCCGCAGTGGAGGAACTCCGCCGTCGAGATCCGGCCGCGGAAGCCCACCGCGTTGTAGGCGCCGCCGAGCCCCTGCTCGATGCCATGCACGATCCAGCGGCCGAGGTCACGCACGTCGATGAACTGCAGTTCGTTGTCGGGATCGCCCGGCGCCAGGCACTCGCCGCCGCGGGCGAGCCGCACCGGCCACCAGGTGAAGCGGTCGCTGGTGTCGCCGGGGCCGACGATGTAGCCAGGCCGCACCAGCAGCGCGCGCGGACCGAACGCCCCCGCCGCCGCGTCCTCGCAGTAGCGCTTCAGGGCGCCGTAGTTCTCGTAGTTGGCGCCCATCTCGGTGGTGTACTTGTCGGCGCACTCGGCCAGCCGGCTCTGCTCGTCGATCGGCTGGGCGTTCTGCTCCAGGTCCGGATAGACCGACAGCGAGCTGATGAACGTGTAGTGCGCGACGCTGTCCTTCAGGGCCGCGCACATGTCCTCGACCTCGCCGGTGAAGTACGCCGACGTGTCGACCACGGCGTCCCACTTGCGGCCCTGCAGGGCCTTCAGGTCCTGCGGCGGATCGTTGGGCCGATCCGGGCGCGGCCGCCGGCGCTGGCCCTGCAGCTTCTCGACGTCGGGGAACAGGTGCGGATTGGTGCGGCCGCGGTTGAACAGGGTGAGCGTGTGGCCCTGGGCCAGCGCCGCCTCGACGACGGCCGGGCCGAGGAAGCCGGTGCCGCCGAGGATGAGGATCTTCTTGCCGGCGGGGCGCGATCCCGGCGCGCGGGTGGCGGCGACGGCGGGAACGGTGAGGGCCGCCGCCGAGGCGGCGAGGAAGGCGCGGCGGGTGGGCTTCTGCATGGCGCCGATTACGAGGCCGGCGCCGGGGCTGCGAGCGCTCGGGCGAGGTGCCCGGTCCTGGCTCCTAGCGCTGGGCGCGATGCACCAGATAGTCGTGGGTGCGTGGCACCCACTGCGCCGGGAGGGTGTCGCGCATGAGGGTCTCGAGACGAGCGAGCTGGCCTGCGTCGAGCGGGGCCGTCCGCGCCCGGAGCGTGAGTTCACGGATCGCCGCCACGGCGGCCAAGTGGGTGTCGATGCGCGTCTTGCGATCGGCCAGCGGCAGGGCGTTGAAGGCCTGGATGTCCTCGTCGGTGCGCGCCGATCGGAACATCCTCAGGTCCCGCAGGATGTCGGCGATCATCGGATGATCCTCTTTGACCAGGATCATCACGTCGACCTTGCGACCTTCGATGCGAGCGATGTTGTAGGACTTGCTGTAGAGGTAGCCCGACGGGATCCGGGCGGTCTCGATGTCCTTGCTCTTGGTGTCGAAGGTGAGGTAGTCGCCCGCCGCAAGCGACTGCAGCTCTGCCTCGTGCCGCCGGGCGAAGAGCAGCAGGTTCATCTCGGCCACCACGTCGGCGAGGATCTTGACGCCCCCGGGCCCCGTGCCTGGTTTCCGGGTCTCAGCCTCCCAGGCGGCGTAGGACGCGGCAACCGCCGTCCGGGTCGTCTGCACAGCAGCGCTCATGCCCTTCTCATCGAGGGGGCCCAGGTGGAGCCTCCTTGTGTGCCCGACCTGCGGCGCAGAGCGCAAGACCTTCTACTGGAAGAGTGGTGGTGAGGGGTGATTTTTATTGGGCCGAGCGCGGTTGGTGACCCGAAGTCGTTCTCCAAGAGCCGCTTGTGCCAACTTGGGGACTCGAGGATCCAGGCGGCAGGTTGCAACCCGGGGCTGAGAAGGGCTGCCAGGCCAGCCGACGGAGCAGGCGAATCACGGCGTGGACCCGAGCTTGCCGGCACGGCAACATGGCGTCCCATGATCAGGACCCTCGCCGCCATGCTCACCGGCTGGCTCGCCGCCGCGGCCTTGCCGCAGGAAGCCGAGACGCCCGCCACTCAGGCCGCAGCCGCGACGGAACTGCCGAAGCTCCTGCCGAAGCTGCGGCCGCCGTTCGTGGTCGAGGCCGATGGCGCGCCGATCACCGCGGTGACCGGCCACGCCGCGCCGTTCACCATCGATCGCAACGGCGATGGCCTGTGGGACCTCGTCGTCGGCGAGTTCGGCAGCAGCGAGAAGGGCGTGCGCGGCGGCACCTGCCGCATCTACCTCAACCAGGGCAGCGCCACCGCGCCGAAGTTCGGGGCCTTCACGCTGCTGCACTCGGACGGCAGGCCGGCGAAGATGGAGTCGTCTTGATGCATCGGCTTCGATCCGCAGTTCGCGGATCTCGACGGTGACGGCATCCAGGACGTCATCTCCGGCCGCTACCAGCCCGGCACGGTCTACTGGTTCCGCGGCCTCGCCGACGGCGGTTTCGGCCCGCGGGCGGTGCTGCAGGAGGAGGCCGCCGACCGGCAGAAGGACTACTCGATGTCCACCGCCAACCTCGCCGACCTGGACGGCGACGGGCTCCTGGACCTGCTGATCGGCGACACCCGCGGCGGCGTGTTCTGGAGCCGCAATGCCGGCACGCCGAAGGCGCCGGCGTTCGGGCCGCGGCAGGCGCTGAAGGTGGGCGAGCGTCCGCTCCGGGTCTCGCACAAGTCGGACGCGATCGCGGTCGACTGGGACGGCGATGGCGTGCTCGACCTGCTGGTCGGCGACGAGGCCAGCGACGTGGTCTGCTTCCGCGGGCTCGGCACGCTGCAGTTCGCGCCGGGCGTGAGCCTGTTCACCGGGCAGCCGGTGGGGCCCGACTGGGGCTACCCGCAGGCCAAGGCGGCGCTGGAGCCGCACAAGGTGATCCCGGGCTACCGCCTGCGGCTGCACGCCGCCGATTGGAATGGCGACGGCAGGCTCGACCTGCTGGTGGGCAACGTGCTCGGCGGCAAGGACGGCACCAGCGGCCACGTGCACGTGCTGCTGCGGGAATAGCCTCCAGTCGTGGGTGGCCGCGAGCGGGGTCGTGGCCGCGCCATTGGCGCCGGATTGGCACCATGCTTGCACGGCGCGCGTCAT